>PWEK01000064.1 GCA_003553445.1 Elusimicrobiota bacterium | reverse complement strand
GCGCAAGGTTTTTCGGGGGTTTTCGGCTTTTTCCTTGCGCTTTCCTCTTATCTCTACACCCATATTATACCTTTTTATCGTCGACAACTCAACTGTTTTTGACTTTTTCACATCGCCCTAAATACAGTAAGGGTTGACAATTAGATTGATAAGAATTCGTTATAAGATAATAGTGGATTTTTCCGGATTGATTTAAAAAGGGATTCTATAAGGCATATTTTATATATCTGTATTTTTCTAGTCCCGGGGTTAACGATTTCTCTTTGGAATCAAACATTTGGATAATTCCTTTTATCCATGTTGAAAAACCGCCTGCTGTTTTGCCTTCTCTTAAGAAATCTACCGCTGTCAAACTATACCACTTCCTCTCACCAATGGAGAGAATCGGATTTAATCCCAGTTCTATGGGTGCAGTACCAACGCCTAATATTGCATCTACCAGATGCCTTAATCCGGCAGCTTGTTCTTCAATACCATGACTATCCTCAACCGCCATTGCTGCCAGGGCTTTTACAGGAACAATATTTCTTGCTTCGCCCTTGAAACGTTCATTTATCAATGCGGTTTTTTTGCATATTTCTTTTATTTGCTCAGAATACACTCCCATGCGCCTCATGTTACTTAAGAGCTTTTCTTCTAATTCTTCTTTTCCAAGGTTCATATCTTCCGTAAAAACAATATCCATAAAAAGCAGAAGTGATATAACATCCGTGGTTTTAAAACCACTTCTTTGAAGTTCCTGATGTTCTTTTTCGATATTGTTTGAACCGTATTTCTCTTTGTCATATTTTTCAATAATGCCGTAAATTATCAACAGTTCGGAAAGTATCTTTTTTATCTCGGAATTTTCTCTTTCGGAAAGGCGGCTTAAACCGGCCAGCAACATCAGTTTATTATCCTCGGAGGGGATAATATTGTCCCATCCAATAGGAAATTCTCCTTTTGAATACTTGTACAATTTTTTTAGCTTTGTTTCCTGAGAGGTCAATTCATGTGAACCTTTTTTTGTTGCTGTCTCTTTCAATCTTCCAGCTGCAAATAATCCCGCGCTGATATTTGCCGCTTCAATACCGCGGGAGGCATCCAATTGGGAAACCAGGGGCTCCGTCTCAGCAATACTAAAATTTAATAAGGCGGCATAAAGGGAATCAAAAAACTCTGGGAAAAACGAGGATGATTCGGGAAATATAAATGAAAGCAACGAGGATGCCAGGAAAAAAGCTGATGTTCCTGAAAATAATCTCATAGGAGATTTTCCCGGTTCTCTGCTGTGTTCATAAATCCAAAGATTGCAAAACTCCTTCAGGTATTTGTTGAATGTATCCTGGGCAATCGGATCAGCTGAAAATTCTTTTCCTTCTTTGACATAAGGTCTTAATTTTTTCCCTCTGGATTCTGAAAAGCCTAAATCTATAGCAATTTCTTCATAAGTTTTGTCACTTCTTTTTGCAGCTTCTTCTCTTAGTAGATTTATTCTATCTAATTCGCGCTGTTCTTCTGTAGGAAGAAAAATGCTTCTGTCAAATCTTTCTTTCGCGGCACGGTATAGAGCATCCGCATCTACAAATAAAGAAAGTTCGGAATCAGTGAAATTATCTTTTAGCTGTTTATCAAATAATACTCTGTTGTTTCTAATATAATCGAGAGCGCTTGTGCTCCTGACCCAGTTCCCGTCAATTAAATCGGCCTGATATAATGCGTGCGCAATGGTATTAAATGACAGGTCCGTTTTTTCTTCATTTCTAAGCATCACGTTGTTAAAATTAACTATCGCTGAGTGGTGGCGGATGAGCCACTCGCGAAA
Source organism: Elusimicrobiota bacterium (assembly GCA_003553445.1). Lineage (GTDB taxonomy): Bacteria > CG03 > SLGR01 > SLGR01 > SLGR01 > PWEK01. Next base: position 6,973 of record PWEK01000064.1, on the reverse strand, counting down.
TTTTCCCCAGTTTTCAAATCCATCTTCAGGCATATTTCTTTTCAAATAACTTTCAAGTCTCTCTGCAAGGTCCAAAGAACTGGCCTTTCTGCCCCATTCCGGAACTATTCCTCCGTCAGCCAGAGCGGAAACAATAGTTGAGTAAGACAGTTTTTCCCCTTCCTGTCCTAAAGCCTCATTCTTTACATCTGTTATGTTCTGGCGGTTTCCAATAAGCCATTTTTTGAATGTATTCCAATCTTTACGTAATTCTTCAGGCAGCGAATTTTCTGCAAAATCTTGCACTCTTTGAAAAAGATCTATGTTTGAAGCTCTTCGTGACCAGCTATGGGATATTATATCCATTTCTCGTAAGACGGAGGCTATGGTTGAATAAGAGAGGTTTTGTTCTTCAGACCCTTCTCTTTTTAGGGCAGCATTATTTAATTCTGCTAATTTACCGCGATGAAGGATAAGCCACTCGCGCAAAGATTCCCAGCTTTTAATTTCATCATCAGTTATGTTTTCTTTTACATAATCATCTACTCTAATGACAATATCAAAGATACTGGCTTTGTAAGTCCAGTTTTCCGGAACCTTTCCTTTTTTGATTAAATAACTCACAGCAGCATAACATGAAATGTCTTCCTGTTTGAAGTTCTTTTCGTACCACTTTCTGAAAACAGTCCATTTACTAAATTCTGGTGCTTTTTCTAATTTTTCGCCAGCATCCGGGCTTTTTTTCAATGAACCAAGAGCAAAAAATGCTGCCGCCCCCCCCGAGCTCAATTCCAGAGAGGAACTGATATCTGTCAATGATAGGATTTCAGCCGCAACGCCGGGAAGAAGCAATCCTATCAGCCACAAAAGACAGACAAACCCAATAAAAGCAAACATTCCGGCGATTAAAAAGGGCATAGAGGAGCTTTCTCTTATTGAAGAAATGATTTTATCTAAGGCAAATTCAGTCTCGGCTTTGGGATCTTCATATATTTTTTTGAAGCGATGAAGAATATTCGTGAAAAAATCTTCCGGCGGGTCAGCCGATTTTAAAAAGTAATAGCTGCCTAATACCCATATGCTAAGCAGTCCCGCTCCAATTAGAACAAGGGGGATAATTTGAAATACAAAAGAGCCTGCCACCTCTCTGAAGTTGTCTGCAATAGAGGCATTGGCAAAAAAAGGCAAAGCTAAAATGCCGAAAGATAAAAATGAGGCGGTTCTTTTTTCGGGGCTTGCCGTATGCAGTTCAACATATTCTTCAGTTGAAACCACCAGTGCTTTTCCTTTGGGAGAAAGACCTGCTTGATAAAATATTTCACCGGGCAGTTTAATTCTTCTATTGCTATCAGGTTTCCTTGAATATCCAAATGCAAGAAACCTTTTTAAACTGTTTAAATCTCTTTCTTTTAGGGCTATTTGGATATATTCATTGAATTTCTTCGGAGAGCAAATGCGTAAAACGCCCCTTTCAGTAAGATAAACGAATACTTCATTTCCAAGTACTTCTTTTGTTTCTTTGGGTATTATAATTCGATTTTTCTCATCAATAGTCTTTTCCCCGATAATTTCATGCTCTGTATCCTGGCTTTCGTCAGATTCAAGGTTTGCGGATTTCTGCAGTTGATGATGCCATTTTTTTTCAGTCCACAATTCATAATGGGTGCCCATGCCAACGAGATATAAATTGGCATTACTGTGAAATCCCATAAATTCTCTTAACTCTTCGGGTAGAGACAATCTAATCTGATTATCTATAGTGCTTTTGTAAGAAAAAGGGGCAATGTATTGTATTGTTTCCCACGACAGGTTTTTATATTCTTCCTCCGTCATGAGGCGTACAGCCTCCTCTTCGATCTGAATGGCATAAACCGTATGAGAATCGGTGGTAAATGAATCAGTTAAAGAAATCCTTTCTTTTTCTTTTTCAACATTTAAAAAAGAACTCCCGGTTAAGAGCTCTAAAAATGGGGTTTTTTGAATTGCATCAATATTCGCAGCTAGTATCTCTGCGGGTTTCTCACTGTCAAGAGATTCAGAAGAAGTACGTAATTCAATAAAGTCTCCTTTTGATATCCCTATAACATCTCTTGTTTTGTCAAGACCCGCCTGGTTTAAAGCATTTTCGGGCAGGTTTATTCTTCTAAAGTTATCAAATTTCAAGAGGTATCCAAATGAAAGCAGTCTTTTTAAACTCTTTATGTCCCTGTTTTCTATGGCTTTTTTTATAAACCCCCTGAATTTTTCCGCGGGATAAAGCCGTAAAACGTTTTCTTCAGTAAGATAAACGAATACTTCATTTCCAAAGCCTTTTATTTCAGAGTCAGAGAAACCCACTCTTCTCTTGTCATCAATAGTTCTGTTTTTAATTCCGGTAAACATATGTTGTTTATCCTGACTTTCGTCAGATTTAAGGTCTGCGGATTCCTGAAGTTCTGCTTCCCATTTTCCTTCAGTCCACAATTCATAATGGGTACCCATGCCAATCAGGTAAAATTTATCTTGACTGTTAAAGTCCATTTTTTTTCTTAACTCTTTGTGTAGAGACAATCTATTTTGATTATCTATAGTGCTTTTGTAAGAAAAAGGATCAATGTATTGTATTGTTTCCCGGGGCAGGTTTTCATAATCTTCCTTTGTCATGAGGCGCACAGCGCCATCTTCAATGTGAATGGCGTAAAAGTTATATGAATCGGTGGTAAATGAAACAGGAATATAAATCCTTTCTTTTAAAAGATTTAAGGAAAAACTTCCGGTTAAGAGCTCTGAAGATGGTTTTTGCTGAATTGTATCAAAAAAGTATTTGTTAATTTTTTCAATCGCCTCTAGTTTCCCCTTCTCATATTTCATTTTTTCAAGCATATCTTCGAGTTCTTGTATTTTTTCATTTGGATTGTTTGCATCCGGAACCTCTTGATTAATAAATCCCAAGGCAACAGCCACCTCTATATCTATTCTTTCCCATTCCGGATCCTTTTCATCTAGATAATTAATCAGGGGTAAAATTTCTTCCATTAAATTTTTATATTTCAGGAAAGAAATATAGTCATTTTCGATAAGTTGCTTAATTTTTTCTAATGGTATGCTATGCTCATACTCAAAAAATTTTATAAGGTCATTGAAGTCATAAATCCTTTTTCTTCTTTCATCACTCAAATATCCAGTGCTTATGTATCTTTCAACGTTTGCATAAACATTCTTCAGCGCGGAAGATATTTTATTTAAATGTCTTTCATATTCTTCTTTAATTTCATATATTTTGTCTTTAAACTCAAAAAGCAGAAGCTGCTTGGATTTCTTTTTTTCTAAATATTTACGAAAGGAATCACTATTTCTTTCAAGTTCATGGTTTTTAATATATTCTCCAAACTCAATGTATATTTCTGAATCCCTGTTATACAATGCATCTGCTAAGTCCTTCTCATGATCTATGAGCAATTGAAAGAATTCTTTATCTGTATAGCCCTCCGGGAGTTCCTTTATTTGCATAGCCCAGAAGAACAGGCGGTGAACAATTATCACGGGAAGCCGTCTTTTATTGTTTATTTTATGGAATTTCATCTCATTATTTTTAATGTCAGCCGTTGCCAAACCAAAATTATTACCCTGGTCAGAAAAAACCCTGTCATTATCTTGTTTGCTTACTATCAATTTGACCTGATTTCTTGCAACTTTTCTTTTCATGTTTCGGGTGTAGGGGTCTAAATTGTCGTTACTTATAATGTGTTCATCTCCTTCTCCCTTTAATATCCGGGGCAGGGCCTCTTCAGGGGGTTGTTGAGGATATATATGTGCGAACAATGAGGTCAGGTTAGCGCTGTATGCCATAGCCGGTATTTTTCTTTTATTTTCCAAGGTTTTAATTCTGTCAGCGGTTCTGTAAATAAAACTGGAAAGCTTATTGTATATTCTATTAACTCCGGACCATAATCTAGATAGAACATAAAAAAATGCATCAATATCAAAAGAACTGGCAAAGGCAGGCCCTTCCCCGGAACTATCTGCATGTCTCATGCGGAATAATCTTTCAACACCGGTACCCGGGGTGTCTTCATATTCCTCATTATATGAAGCTCCTTTTAAGTGGGAGTATTCGTCGGCGGAATAACCTGAAAAAGTATCGAATTCAAAATCTGTTTCAAGTATGATAGGGGGAGTTTTAACTTCTTCTCCTTTCAGAGAATAAGCGATAGCTTTACAAGCGCCGGAGCCGATTCTTCTTTTAAGCATATCCATAATTGCTTCTTGAACAATTGCCAGTCTTTTTTCGGGTTTAAAGCGGAAAAGTTCCAGATCTTCGATCTTTTCCATTTCTGTATCAAGCTGCTTATTATCCAGAGGCAAAGAAATGCTGTATAGTGCTTTAACGGCTTCATAAAAATTTTTTTCATTATTGCTTTTTTTTATGGTTTCTTTTAGTTCGTTTAACTCTTCTTTCTGGTTAAAATACCGGTAATCCGCTATTTTGATAGACAGCCCGCTTCTGTTCTTTATGGTTGCTCCGTGGTCTAAAAAATCCTTAAAAAGATTTCTTAAAGCAGCTATTGAAACTATATCAGTTACTTCAACCTGTGATATTTCATCGATCAGTTTTGCTATGTAAGTCTCTTTTTCATTTAAATAACTGATTCTTTTCAAGAGCATATGGATGTATAAAACTACCAGAAGTTCCGGGTTTTCATCTTTAAAAAGGGAAGAAAAAATAATTTCCTGGGATATGCTATTTAAATCCCCGGTTGCTTTATTCAATTTGGCTTCAAGGCGCTCTAAAACATAATCTTTTCTTTTTTCTTCCATCTCTGATAGATAAAGCTCTCTATTCCAGTAGTCCTTGTTTTTTATGCGATGGGAAACGGTCAGGTAATTTTTGTAGTTAAGTAACATTTTTATTATTTCCAGCTTGAACCTGGCATTTTCATTCGCGTTTTTCGTTTCTTTTAATTTTTGATAATCCGAAAGAATAAGAGCTGCAATAGCTTCGGAAAACAAATCAGCAAACAAAGACACTTCAACACTTTTCCGGGAATAAAGGGCGTTACTGCCAAGGGTGAGTATAACCTTTTTCCCTTTTTTTGTGATTTCGCTTTTGTTCGTAGATTTGTCTATAACAATATGAAAGGGGAAGTTTTTGGCTTTTCTAATGATATCCCCGGGCATTGCCTCAATCAACTCGGAGCATTTTTTTCTTACATTCCGGGCATCCTCGTAAGTTCCTTCCTTAAGCTCTATTTCACCTAATCCTCTTTCTAGCGATAAAAAGAGTTCGTTTCGCTTTAGCAGTTCCTGGTTTCTTACCTTAAACACTTCATTTTCTATGTATCCAAATAATTCTTCGTATTCGGGAGCATAGTTTTTCAAAAATTCACGAAAGTTTTCTCTTGTTTTAACCTTGGTGTTTGCGTTTAGTCGGATATAATAATCAAAATCCTTGTATATTTGGGAATCTTGATTGTTGAAGGCAGCAAATTCATGAAACTTATACCTTGCAAGCAGCTGAAGGAAATTTTCAGGATAGTTTTCTATGGTTTCCTGTTTCAGGGCTTTTAAGATTAGCTCATGTACAATAAGTGTTTTATTTCCTTCATTATCTACCTCTATTGCAGCCAGGCCGTATATTTTTTCATCTTGGAATACATATTCGGGTTTTTGATTGCTGTATATAAATTTTAATTCCTCAGATTCTCCAATGAGATAAGTATCAATTGTTTTATAACCTTTTTGACTTAACTCTTCATCCGACATGACACATTTGTCACCTGGTCCCCTCAATACCTGCGCAACTAAATCCTCAAGGAAATATTCTCTGGGGGCTCTATTTAGAGCGTCCATTATATATTCAAATAGAGATGGAGCTTGCTTTACAACTTCTTCTATTAATGAGAATAGGCGAGAGCTGGTTGCCGGCGCCGGGAGAGTTCCCGAAATTATCTTTTTTCTTCCTTTTTGTTTGAAAAAATTGTTAACTGCAAGCCAGGTTTTTCTCAGATAGTTTGGTATTTGTGATATTAAATATAAAAAAGCGTCATCTGTGCCATCTGCCATAACAGGGATGGTGCGGGATTGGGGTTTTTTAGTCTTGTGTGATATTTGAAAGAACCTGTCTTTGTTTCTCAGTTTTTCATTTAGCCCCCGTAGGCTGAGTTCTTCAGCTTCATCTAAAATCCCGTCAAAAAAGATCCTTAAAAGTTGTACTTGATTTCTATTTACCAGAGTTTCAATAAGTGTTTCGGTATTCAGTCTTTCATATTCCTCTGATGAGAATAGGTCTTTCCTTCCCTGTCTTTCGTTCTCAACATGATTAACGTTAAACAGGAAAATCCCGGAACTTGTTTCAGTTTTTTTTATTTCCGGATAGTCTTTAAGGTATCCTTTACCGGCCAGGATGTTCAGATCCTGCCTGCTTATTTCTGCAATTCCGAAAGCACCGCTGAGAACACCTTTCGCAAAATCACCCAGATTAAATAAATCTTCATTCTTATTTAGTTTATTCAGTCTTTTTTGTATATCACCCCATAACTGCTCCTCAAATACTTTTTCAGATTCCTCAAGGGTGATTTTTCGCAATGATTTTTTTTTTGAATCGAAAGCAAGCGTAACACTCTCACCATTAAAACTAATATTTAAATAATCTTCTCCGTTATGTTCTGCCGTTTCTAATCCAATCTCTTGTAGTCTTTCTCCTCTTTCTTTCCGTTCCTCATTCCAGCTTTGAACGAGTTCTTTAAAATGAGCGATTAAATCACCAGGGTTTATATCTTCTGTTATCATATCTTTTACCAGCTGCACCTTCATCTCATAAGCCACCCTGGGCGGTATTCTTGAAAGAAAATTGTCATTTTCGAATAAAGATTGCACCGCAAGCCGCTCATCAATTAGTGAGTTATAGGAAATTAAGTTATCACCCCTCAAAAACCGGTAGTAGTTCTCTATTACCTCGGAGGTATGCGATTCCACAGAAGGCAGTATCAGCGTATAGGGTATCTCATGCTCTCTT
>PWEK01000090.1 GCA_003553445.1 Elusimicrobiota bacterium | reverse complement strand
TTTTTCTTTCTTATTGATATTACAACCAGCCCTGTTCTCGACGGTATTTGTGCCTGGGCAAGTGTTTGTGACTCTACAGAAGCCCCCTCTTTAACCGGCACCGATTCAAGCTGAAGCTCCTTTCCGCCCCCGGCGGTTATAATATCCAGAAATGAAACCACCGCCGGCTGTGTAGCCACACAGGCCATTCTCCTGCCGCCTATCTGTGATGGAGCAATAATATAATCTGCGCCTGCCCTCCGCAATTTTTCTCTTACATTGGGGTCTATGTTCTCTGTAACTATTGTGAGTGAGGGGTTTATATCCCTTGCCGTTATAACTACAAACAGATTTTCGCTGTCACTTCCCAGGCAGGAGATAAGGGTCCTGGCTTCATCAATATTGGCGCCTTTTAAAGTTTCAATCTCTCTTGCATCGTCCTGAATATACTCAAAATCCCCCAGGCTTCTTTTTAACTTATGTATCTCCTCTTCAGAAATATCTATTACTACAAACTCCTCATCCGATTCATGCAGATTCCTTATAACCTCTTCACCCAGCTCCCCGATACCGCATACAATTATATGTCCTTTTAAAGATTTTATTCTCTTTTCCATTTTTCTCCTCCGAAGGTAATACGCCAACTCTCCTTCAAGCATCAGTTTTGTAAACATACCGAAAGCAACGGTAACCGTAAGCCCCCCGCCGCCGATAAGAGCTATCGTAAACCATTTTCCGCCTACAGAAAGCTCCGCTATCTCCTTGTATCCGACAGTCGAAAGTGTAATTGCAGTCATATACAGCGAGTCAAGAAGGCTCCACCCTTCTATGATGTGATAGCCGAAAACCCCGGCGGTTATGACAACTACAATCATCAAAAAAACCAGGAGAAAACGCTTAAATATCATAAGCCCCGGTAAAAGTTTCTCTTACTCTTTTTCTCATATTACAAAACGCCTCGCCATTTTTTCTTCCATCCTCTTTCGCTCTTTCGGGTTCACTCAGATACCCGTTAAAAATATTATATAAATCATCTTCGGATTTAGCCACCCTCAGAGCGCCGCATTTTTTTAAATAATTTACCGGCTCCTTAAAGTTAGAGTATGAAGGCCCTATAACCACGGGGGCGGAAACAGACGCAGGCTCCATGACATTATGGCCTCCTGTATTAGAGAAACTTCCGCCCACAAAAACCATATCCGCTATTGAATATAAAGCTTCAAGCTCCCCCATGACATCCAGAATTATCACCTCAGAAGGCTTAAAAGCCCCCTTCTTCAGGCTCCATCGAAGGGGAGATATACCGGTGTTCTTAAATATTCTCTCAATTTCCTCAATCCGTCCCAGGTGCCTGGGGGCAATTACAAAAGTAACGTCCGGGAATTTTATTTTTATTTTTCTTATCACCTCAGAAATTATTTTTTCTTCCGGATAATGCGTTGAGCCAAAAACCGTAACAGGGTGGGATACCGGCGCATACCTCATATCCTCACTGGAAATCTCCGGAGGTTCATAAAGATACTTTAAATCCGCGGGGGTCCGGATTTTTCTCTCACTTACGCCCAGGGCTTTAAACTTCAGCATGTTCTCCTCATTCTTCGGGTAAACGGCATCAACATACCTGAAAACTTTAAGAAGGCATCTTTTCCACCTTAGATAGCCCCTGAACCTGGCATCCGAAAGCCTGCCGTTAATTATTGTTGTTTTAAGTCTCCTTGCCGTAAATATCATCCCCGGCCAGAGCTCTGTTTCCAGAATAAAAAGTTTCCGCGGACGAACCAGCCTTATAAACCTTTTCATGAGTATAGTCAGGTCAAGCGGCATAAGAACAGCTGCAGCGTCAGGGTGAAGATTCGCAGCGGTTTCCCTCCCGGTAAAAGTTGTGCATGTAATAATGGACCCGGCAAATGAGAAATCGGGTATATTCTTAAGCATTCTTACCTCTCCCACCGATGCAGCATGGACCCAGGTATCCCTGCCTGAGAATTTTTCTTTTATTTTCCTCAACCCGTAAATACCCAGTCTTTCCCCCAGTCCTTTTCTAAAACTTCTTTTAAACAAAACCAGCGGCGCCAGAAAGGGAAGAAGTACAATTAAAGCAGTATAATATGCAAACTGGTACCAGTAAATCACCCCCGTCTCCTAACTGTCTGTAAGTTTTTCCGCAACCCTTACCGCCTCCACAGCGTCAGGGGCGTAACGGGCCCCTATTGACTCTGCAAATTTTGAGGTGACTGCGGCGCCTCCGACAAGAATCGGGATATTCAAACCCTGCTCTCTGATAATTGAGCTGACCTCCTTCATCCTGTCCATGGTAGTTGTCATAAGAGAAGAAAGGGCCACAATATCAGCATTAAAACTGCGGGCCTCTCTGACTATAGTTTCTGAATCGACATCAACCCCCAGATCCCTTACCTCGTAGGAATGATTTTTAAGTATCAGGGAAACAAGGTTTTTACCTATATCATGAATATCCCCCTTAACTGTGGCAATAACCACACGTCCCCTGGCTCGCATCCCCCCCCTTTTTTGAAGCTCCTTTTCCAGTAAAGCCATTGAGTTCTCGCAGGCCTTAGCCGATTGTATCAGCTGGGGAAGAAACAGCACTCTTTCGCTGTAGAGCCCCCCAACCTTATCCAGGGCAGGAATTATATATTCGTTTATAATCTTAAGCGGTTCATTCGTCTTAAGCAGCTTCTCTGCCTCTTGCGCAGCCAAAGAAGAACCTCCTTCAAGCACCGCCTGAGAAAGAGGGTTTTCAAACTTAAACGCCTCTTTAGAGGGAGAAAAGTATTTTATATACTCATCCCCATTTAAGTCACGCCCCGAAAGCAGAGCGGCTGCGCGGACAGAATATATTAAATCGGTATCCAGCGGATTTGCGATCAACGCTGAGCAACCTGACGCAACGGCAAGCGAGCTGTAGGTCTGATTCAGAACGGCTTTCTGGGGAAATCCCGAAGAGACATTGCTTATCCCTAAAACCGTGCGGCTATCTGTTCTTCTGAGCGCCTCAAGGGTTTTTACAGCTGAAGACGTATCGGTCGATATTGAAAACGTAACAGGGTCAATCACTACATCACTTGAGGGGATTCCCTCTTTTTCTGCCCTTTTTAAGATTTTTTCCGCAACCCTGATTTTCCCGGAGCTTTCGGATGGAACGCCTTCGTCGGATACACACAACCCGATAAAAGGCATGCCGTATTTTTTTGCCAGGGGAAGGAGACTCTTCATCTTTTTCTTTTCAGCCGAGATGGAATTTAAAAGCAGAACACCCGGATATATCCTTGCAGCGGCTTCAACGGCTTCGGGGTTCTGGGAGTCAAGAACAAGGGGAAGATTCACCCTGCTGCTGAGCAGCTCTATTACCTCTGCGGTTCTCTCTTCATCCCTGCCCAGGTTTACGTCAAGGGCCCCGGCTCCTGCATTGCGCTGTTTTATGGCTTCCCTTACTATTAGCTCATTAGAATCCTTAATTTCCGGATGGGCGAGAAAATTTATTCTTTCGCCTATGATAATCGGATAATTCCCGAACTCTATCCAGTCTGTCCGGGACGTGATAATAAAAGGGGTATTTTTCACCGGGGGTGGCGGTTTTATATCCCCTATTTTTTCCCGAAGAAATCTTATATACTCGCCCGTTGTTCCGCAGCAGCCTCCGATATAGGAAGCTCCTGCCCTGACAAGCTCCCGGCATCTTACCGCATACTCCTGCGGCGTCATTGGATAAACGGTTTTTCCATTTTCATTTATCGGAACGCCGGCATTAGCCTGAACGCAAATAGGTTTCGAGGTGGCCTCACGCATGGCCTTTACCACGCCGTAGAGCCCCTCGGGGCCGTAAGAGCAGTTGACCCCCACAACATCCGCCCCTAACCTATCCATCACAACAGCAGCCACCTCGGGAGGCGTTCCCGTTGAAGTCCGTCCATCTTCTGAAAAAGTCATTGTGGCGATAACATCAAGTCCCGGAGCAATTTCTTTTGCAGCGATAAGGGCAGCCCTCATCTGAGAAATATCATCCATTGTTTCAATAATAAAAAGATCAACACCGCTGCTTCTGAGAACCTCCATCTGCCGGCTAAATGCCCTTACGGCATCTTCAAATTCCATATCACCGATTGGCTTAACCATTTTCCCGACAGGGCCTACAGAGCCGGCAATCCTGACTTTTTTTGAGGTTTTAGAGACAGCCTTTTTAGCAATTTCAACTGCCCGGCGATTTATCTCTTTAAAATTACCATATTTTACAGAAGTCGCTGAAAATGTGCAGGTTTCTACTATCCGGGCGCCGGATTCAATATATTCTGATGTAATCTCCTCAACGATTTCCGGGTTCTTCAAACTTGAAGCGCAGCTCGGATCCCTGTTCGCTGAAGCTAAAGCCGTTCCCATTGCTCCGTCTAAAAGAGTTATCTTGCTCATTTATGCCACCATGGCTGAACTGCCGTTATGGATTTTCTGGGATTTAATAATCCTGAACCAGTAATTTCAAGACCAATTTTTTCCGCCGGAATGTATTTAAATATTCTCTTAGATGCATGCGGCGGCCAGCTTCCATATCCCGGAGAAAATCTCTGTCCGAGATTGCATTCTTTAGCCGAGGCTTCCTTTCTTACTATCCTTGAAACAAAGTTTGCGCACTGCTCGGCAGCCTCAGAACCCGCCGCATCAAGAATCGCGCATGACGCAAAATCCTCATCCTTTAGATTTTCCACCTCTTCTTCAAGCCCCTTTCCTACTGTTACCGCCATGAGAGTGAAAGCGAAACAATCATTTAATATTGATTTCTCTTTACCCGAATCCTTAAACAGATCCTCTTTAATTGAGAAAGTTTTTTTTTCAGAAGAGAAAAAATTCTCAAAAACCGCAGACGGATAAATAAGGGAGTATGCTTTTTCAATCTGACTCTGCATTTTATTCTCCGCTCCGGGGGTGACTTTTGTTCTTTTAGAGTTGTATTTGAGGCTCCTTAATATCTCCCTTTTTCTTAACTTTATCCTGAAGCCTTTTATCTTCTTCACTTTTTATGGCGGTCATACCATTTAAAGACAAGAGGGGCAGCAAGAAATATCGAAGAATAGGTTCCTATTATAACACCTATGAATAGGGCAACAGAAAACCCGTGAAGAACCTCTCCCCCTCTTATGAGAAGCGCAAAAATTACAGCCAGCGTTGTGCCGGAAGTAATAACTGTCCTCGACAGTGTTTCATTAATACTGAGGTTAAAAACCTCATTGAACGGCTTTTTATAATGCAGCTTTATATTCTCCCTTATCCTGTCATAAACCACAATTGTATCGTTTACGGAATAACCCGCAAGCGTAAGAAGCGCCGCGACAACGGGAAGATCTATCGTTATTCCCAGCAGGTTCAAAACCCCGAATGTTATGATAATATCATGCGTCAGGGCTATCACCGCAGTGAAACCCCATGCCCCGCCTTTAAACCTCCAGGCGACATAAATAATTATACCTATAAATGCGAAGAAGAAGGCCATCATTGCCCTTTCCTGAATATAAGACCCCACCGCCGGGCCAACCATCTCCGTCCTTAGCACCTCAAAATCCGTATCCTCCGGAAGATTTTCTCTGAGAATCCCTTTTACTATGTCAACATCCCCTTCAATTACTTCCTCTTCTATTCTGATTATCATTGCCGAGGCGTCTCTGAATTCCTGTATGGCGGCATTATCAACACCGCCCCTCTCTAGCGCGCTGCGCACATCAACAGTTTCAGGCATCTCATCGAACCTGAGGTGTATAAGCATTCCTCCTGTGAAATCTATTCCCCAGTGCGGGGGTTTAACAAAGAAAAGACCGATTGCAAGTAGGACCAACCCTGCCGATAACACAAAAGTGAACCCTCTTTTACCCAGAAAATCTATTTTCTTATCTTTTAAAAACTGCATTTATATTTTCAACTCCTTAACAGGCCTGTCCCGCAAAACAACCTCAAAAATTGTTTTTGTCACTACAAGTGCTGTAAACATCGAAGCGAGAATTCCAATGAAAAGCGTCACGGCAAACCCCTTTACGGGGCCGGTGCCGAACTGAAAAAGAAATACCGCAGCCACAAGCGTAGTTACATTGGCGTCCAGAATAGTTGAAAAAGCCTTGCTGTAACCGGCATCTATAGCAACCCGCGGCGTCTTTCCCGATTTCAACTCTTCTCTTATTCTTTCGAATATAAGAACATTGGCATCCACGGCCATACCGATAATGAGAATAATTCCCGCAAGGCCGGGAAGTGTAAGCGTAAACTGAAAATAGGCCATCGCACCAAGCAGAATAAAGATATCAAGAAGAAGCGCAATGTCCGCTACAAACCCCGCGCTTCTGTAGTATAATGGCATAAACAGTAATACCAGGGCAAACCCAATAAACATGGCGGTTATTCCAGCCCGTATTGAATCCCTACCCAGGGTCGGCCCTACTGTCCTGTTTTCAATTATTTCAACAGGCGCAGGAAGAGCACCCGCTCTCAATATAATTGCAAGATCCCTTGCCGTGTCCATGGAAAAACCGCCCTGAATAATACCTTCCCCGCCGGGAATCCTCTCCCTTATGTTGGGCGCCGACTGAACCACGCCGTCAAGAACTATGGCCAGCCGCCTGTCAATATTATCGGCTGTCAACTGCTCAAAACTGGCGGCTGCATCCCTCTCAAAGTTAAAGCCTACTGCAGGTTGCCCGAACTCGCCGGCCATCTGCACGCTGGCATCCCTGAGCGATGCCCCGGTCAGCTCCGCCTCCTTTTTAACAAGGTATCTGCGGCCTTCCCTGTCTTCCAGAATTTCAGTTCCCTCAGGGGCATCCGCCTCATCGGAAGGAACGGTCTGCTCACTGACAAGCCTGAACTCTAAAAGCGCGGTCTGCCCGATAAGATCAACAGCCCTTTCGGGTTCGGTGAGACCGGGGAGCTGTACAACTATCCACCTGTCCCCCTGACGCGCTATCAGGGGTTCGGCAACTCCAAACTGATCCACCCTGTTTCTTACGATCTCAAGCGCCCTGTTCATTGCTTCCGCCACTTCCATATCTTCCGGAACCTCATCAAGGTCCACCTCAAGTATCAGGTGCATACCACCCTGCAAATCCAGCCCGAGGCTTAGGGTCCTCTCAAGTATGGGATCCGACGCCTGCTGCAGTTCCTGCCTTCTTTCTTCGCTCATCGAGAACCATCTGTAAGACGGATACAGCAGCCATGCGCATACAGCGATAACCAGAAGTATTATTGTTATTTTCCACTGAATAGCTTTTTTCATTCTCTTATACCTTCGCAGTTAACTGTTATTTCTGCTCTTTTGAACTTTCCGGGTTATCCCTTACACCCGATACAGCCTGCCTGTTAATAGTAACCCTTGTTTTAGGCGCAATTTCAATTTCAAGTTCTTTCCCTTTTAACGCGGTAATTTTTCCGTGAAGGCCCCCCGAAGTCACAATATTCATGCCCCGCTTTAGTGATTTTATCATTTCCTGTTGTCTCCGCATCTGCTTTTTCTGGGGCCTTATAAGCAGAAAATAGAAAACCAAAAATATTAATACGAACGGGAGTATCCCCGCCCCCATTGTGGCCGCCTCCTGCCCCTCTGCAGGCTGCTGGGCCATAGCATAAACATTATCAATCATTGTATCTCCTTGACCTTTTTCTTTTTTCCTCTGTTGCTTTTTGCCCATCTCAACGAACGAAGGGTTTTAACTTCTCCGTCTATGAGATGAGAGGCATTCTCCATTTCGACTATAGCCTTATCTATTACCCCCCTAAACTCTGCAGCGTGAGGATACATTTCCTCAATCTCTACGAGCCGTGCGGCCATTTCTTTCAGCCTCAAATACATACATTTAAGTTCCGCTTCTTCTGTTATGAAATCATCCTCCTTTTCGGAAGAATCAGAGTTCCTCTTTTTTTTATTCATAATACCTTAATATTTCCTTTTTCATATCCTCAAATCTTCCGCTGATTATACTCTCTCTTATTCTGCGGAGTAATTTTAACATATAATGCAGGTTATGTAAAGAATTAAGGGTATACCCTAAAAGCTCCCGGCTTCTGAAAAGATGATGAAGATACGCCCTTGAAAAATTACTGCATGTATAACACGAACAATCCGGATCGGGTTTTGAAAAATCCTCCCTGTAGGGAGCATTTCTTATTACTATTCTTCCACGGCTGGTATAAAGCCAGCCGTTCCGGCCGTGACGGGTGGGGATAACGCAGTCAAACATATCCGCTCCGGAAGCTACAGCATGGACAATATCCGCCGGATCGCCCAGGCCCATTACATACCTTGGTTTATTCTCGGGAAGAAAAGATGAAGTGAAATTTACAGTATCCCGCACCTGTTTTCTGGGCTCCCCCACACTCACCCCTCCGATTGCATACCCGTCAAAACCCACATCAACCGTAGAACGGGCCGATTCTTCCCTCAAATCCCTGAAGGCCCCTCCCTGTACAATACCGAAAAGATACTGCGAAAGCCCGGTGGTAAGGGATTTGCAGTTTAATTTTTCAAACTCCTCCCTGCTTCTTATGGCCCACCTGAGCGTCCTCTCAGCCGCCTTCTCTGCCTTTGCCCTCGTATGCGGCCAGGCAACGCACTCATCAAGAATCATCATCACATCAGAACCAAGCCTGCTTTGTGAACGCACCACTTCTTCGGGAGAGAAAAATTTCCTGTCACCGTTCAAAGGAGACGCAAACTCCACTCCTTCATCTTTTACCCTAACCAAATCACAGAGACTGAAAACCTGGTATCCCCCGGAATCCGTTAATATCGGACCATCCCATCCCATAAACGAATGCAAACCCCCGGCTTTTTCAATTACCTCAACCGTGGGCCGAAGGTTAAGGTGGTAATTGTTTCCGAGTATTATTGAGCAGCCTGCCGAGCGAAGCATATCCGGAGTAAGGGCCTTGACTGTCGCCTGGGTTCCCACAGCCATAAATACAGGGGTGTCAACATTTCCGTGAGGGGTATAGAGCCGCCCGGCGCGCGACGAATTCTCACCTGAAGTCTTTTCTATCTCGAAATTCATATTCATGAAATTAAAAGCATGGCGTCCCCGTATGAAAGAAACCTGTAGTCTTTTTCAATTGCCTCGCTGTATAGATGCAGAAGCCTTTCCGAGCCCTCTCCGGGATAATCTTTTTCTATATAGGCAGCAACCATTTCCAGAAGAGAGGTTCCCGGAAGATGAAAATTGGTTAAAAACATTTCCGAACTTTTAAAATCAAACCCCGGGGTTATGTAGAGGTCAGTTTTACCCGACAATTCCTCAAACCCTCCTTTTTCCTTAAATACGGTCTCCAGCGTTCTCATAACAGTTGTTCCGCATGCGCAAACCCTCCGGGCCTTTTTAAGCTTTTCTACACTTTCTTTTTGAATGGAAAATTTTTCTGCCCCGGGGCGGCTCTGCGGCCTGAATGTGCCCGGACCTATATGAAGAGTAACCGGAGCGAAACCTGCCCCCTTTTTTTTAATCTCTTCGATAAGTCCCGGGGTAAAATGGAGGGTTGATGTTGATGCTGCAGCGGATCCGGCAACCTCTGAAAAATTACTCTGATACTCCCGTTTGTCGGAGTCCACATTCGCTCTTTTCGAAGCTATATACGGTGGAAGGGGAACCCTGCCGTACTTAAGAATATCACCCGGGGTTTCTAAAAGAAAAACCCCTTTTCTTTTTTTCTTCCTTATTTTAACAAAACACTCCTCGTTTTTCGGGGATTTAACCGAAATCTCTTCTCCCTCTTTCAGCCTTGAAGCGGGCCGCCCAAGCGCGCGCCATAGATTTTCTTTACCGGCTTTTTTTTCAAGAAGCAAAAACTCCACCCTTCCGCCTGTAATTCTCCGACCCTTTAGACGGCCGGGAATAACCCTGCTATTGTTTACTGCCAGCACATCGCCCGGCACGAAGTAATCCGTAATTTCATTAAAGACCCTGTGTTCTACCTTAAAATTTTCCAGATGAACAACCATCAGAGAAGAAGAATCAGAAGGGCGCGCGGGGAAAAGAGCTATTTTTTCTTCAGGAAGGTTATATTCAATTTTATTCAGAACGGCTTCGGGGTCAGGCATTTCAGTATGACCATTTCTCTACATCCATTCCGGGAAAATAGAAATCAAGTATTTCTCTAAACCCCTTTCCATTTTGCGCCTGGCCCTTAGCGCCCCACTGGCACATTCCAACCCCGTGGCCCCAGCCCCTTCCGTGAAAAGAAAAATCCGGTTCGGAATCCCTGACAGAAAACATGGCGCTTTTAATAACGTCAGGCCCGACCGCCATGCGAAAACGATGACCCGTGGTTTTCAAAACACCTCCGGAGTGTTTTATTCTGAGTTCATCCACCCTTCCGGAATTCGTTCTGCCTGCAGGTTTAATGTTTTTCACATTGCCTATCCCGTACCCGGCCCTATTTAACCTTTCTTCAAGATCTCCGGGAGTAATATGGACCTCCCAGTGAAACCTCGGAGAGTTAGTGCAATAACGGCACACAACCCCCTCCATATGAGTTATATTCGACCCCCACACATCCGATATGTCTTCAGTGTATCCTCCGCAGCAGGAAAAAAAATAGACCCTTTTTATTTCCCCCCCGGAAGAGAGAACCTTTCCTGCGGTTTCATTTACCGCCTGATTTGTTTTCGGCGCCTCAACATCGGCCCCCCTGTAAACCTGCGAAAAAACATCATCGGAAAGGTCATAGCCGCTCTCTCCGTATTTACCCAGGTTGTTTAAAACATATGTTCTGGAAACAACTGCCTGGGCTTTTAATGCCTCTATCGGCCATCCCGGGCTTACCTCAACAGGCAAGACCCCGTAAAGATAAGAATCCAGTCCCACCTCATTTATTACCGTAATCCTGCCGCCGTCGTTTCTTAAGAGCAGGGTGTCGCGGTACTGTCTTTCATTAACCCTCATAAACCCATCGGATTGACTGACAAAGCGAACAAAATCTCCGAACTCGGCGCCCTCAATCTTCATTCCTTCCGGAACTGCCTGGACCTCGCATATACGGGCTGAAAGCCTTTTCCTGCGCCCGCTTTTTACATCAATTATATTAAAATCGGAATCGTTTCCTATATTTACGCGTTCTGCATCTCTCATAACGGCAACACGAATAATTGTTTCCGGAACTCTCCCGAATGAATACACTTCCGCCGCAGTCAACCCAAAAACCAGCAAAAACAAAAACAATGTCGGGGTTATACTTTTATACTTTTGCTCTTTTTCCATTTTTCATACGCCCGAGAAACAACCACCGGGGTTCTGGAAAAATATTTTCCTGTTTCCGTCACCCCATAGCCCTCTTTATATATTGCAGCCATAGCCTTCTGCCTCAATTCACTAACTTCTCTTTTCTTACTTCTGCTTTTGAGGTCATCAATTGTATACCCTGTATCGCTGATTATTCTGCCGGCTATATCCGCCATACTTCTAAAACCCCTTCTTTCCCTCAATTTTCTGTCTCTATGAACCGGATCTCTGCGCTGCATACCCCTCCATTCTTCAGCCGTTCCAATATAAAGCCTTCCCTGCTGCAGTTTGTATCCACCTTTCACAAAAGAATCATCATCTTCATCTTTCAAAACCTCTTTGCTTATACCCGGAGGATACTTCCAGCTTTTTAAGTTAATCCAGTCGCATTTTTTATCCGAAAACCAGTACCATGAACTCCACTTGTAATTTTTTATTTTATCTACGATTCCCGACTTTACCGGATTTTTATGTATATAATCTACCAGCTGGATTAAATAAGAATCATTAAGAACCGCTTTGCATCCGGGCCTTCCCTGAAAAACATACCCTGCAGTTTTTCTTTTCTCATTAAAGTATTTTGAATAACCTGTATGAGCTTTCTGATATACCTTATTTAACGGCACACTGCTTTGCTGCACAATTAAGTGAGCATGATTGGTCATTAAACAAAAACTTCCTATAGCCCCGCCCATACGGGTAAAGGCATTGTCGTAGTACTCTAAAAACTTTACTTTGTCCCCATCTGAGAAAAACAGAGGCTGGTTTCTTTGTCCCCTTGTGTATAGATGATACCAGTATCCGGGCATAAATAATCTTAAAGGACGAGTCAATTTAATTTTCTTCCAAAAGTATAAAAGTATAACCCCGACATCATTTTAGGGGGAAGTAGGTGTGCGTTACGGAAAAATCGCCGTCATATGTCACCGCGGTAGCTGCCGGGGATATAAAACTAAAGATATCCGAGCCTATAAGCCCGGCAACATCTCTTTCACCCAGAAGATTAGCTGTAACAACCCCTACAGTCGAGGCAAAAGATTCAGTATCCAGATAAGATATCATGCTGTTTCTTCCAGGAAGCTCCCCGTATAGCCTTTCCCACTGCCGGGATTCATCCAGACTTTGAGTTCTTCCTGAAGAGGTATCGATAACGTCCTCCATTGCGGATACCGAATTTGTAAGAACCAGAATCCGTTTTTCTCCGTATTCAAGCTCTGCTGCGCAAAGTACTTTTTTCATCCCCAAATAAAGTGGAACTCCGGCCTTTTTATATTCAACACCCTCATACTCGCCCCGGCTCATCTCGGTCCTGAGCGCGGACCCAACAGCTTCCTCCAATTTGGATAAAGCCCTGCCGTCTTCTACCTGCGCGAAAAGCACAATTCCCGGCAGCGATATTTCCTCCCCGGCAGGCGGCATTAAAAGGGCATAGCCGTATCTATCACCAAAAACATCAAGCACCTCATTTTCTATATCTAAACCGGCTCCTTCTATAATTGAAAAAAGGCCCTTTTCTGATAGATTACTATACGCCCTGCTTATGTTTTGAAGGCTTCCGGCTGATGCTAAAATCGCTTTCTGCGGCACAACCGAAAATGTTAAATCATCCGTTAAACCCGGCTGGAAATCCGCTTTTCTGTAAATTTTACTATATACACCCTCGTTTACATATATATCCGAGTACTGCGGGCCCTCGCCAAAAATGAAAGTCTGCAGAGGTATCCACCTTGAAATAACGCAGTCTCCCCTGCGCAGGCTGAAAGTAAAACCCGAAGCCGAAAGATCCATCTTCTCTTCTACCCAGGGATATAAATGGTTAATATTGGCAATCCGGCCATCTTCTTTTTTAAGCTCGTAGACCCGTTCAATCATTTCAACTCTGTCTGAAGAAATAAAAAGCTCATCTTCAAAAGAAATATAAACCCCGTCTTCAACTCTATATACATTAACTTCGTCTAATTCTTCCGCCGGCTCTTCCGCTAAACCGTATAATTCAAAAACCTTTTCCCTCAAACCGCGAATGTCTTTTATTCTAGAAATAAAAAGAAAATCTTTATCATGTCCGCTTCCGTAAAACGCAAGTATGGACTTTCTTCCCATAATCTTTTCCGCCGCCTCTTCTGTCATATTCTCAAGAATATATCCATGATTTTTTAAATCAAAATAACCGTTTTCTGTCAATAAATTAAAAAATTCGGTTCCCTGCAAATCCGAGTATAACCCCATGAAATCATTAATCCCCACGAACCCCGTGAGAGGATTCTCCCTCGCGGATTCCGACGGCACATACCTCAGAAGGGTCTCCCCTCTTATCTGAGGAAGTGTAAATCGATACTTTATGCCCCATATAAGGACGCCGGCAAGAATCAGCGCCGCAACTATCATTAAGAGCCGCTTTGTGGATCTTTTCATCATAATAAACATTTTATCTCTTTCTCCCTATTTTTTTAGTTCTTTTATTAATTCAGGAACAACCTCAAAAAGATCTCCCACTATTCCGTAACTGGCAATATCAAAAATCGGGGCATTCGGATCTTTGTTTATTGCGATTATCGTATCTGAAGACCTCATACCCACCTGGTGCTGTATTGCGCCGGATATTCCTACTGCTACATAAATTTTGGGAGCTACAGTCCTGCCGGTCTGACCAACCTGGTGAGAATAGGGGATCCAGTCGGCATCCACCGCCGCTCTTGAAGACCCCACGGCGGCACCCAGGATATCGGCAAGCTCTTCTACAAGCTTAAAATTCTCAGGGCTTCCCAGGCCTCTTCCGCCCGAAACTATTATATCTGCATCAGTAAGGTTTACCTGCTGAGTCTCATCCTTTATTATTTCAACTATTCTCGTTCTGGAAGAAAGCTTACCGGGATATTTCACTTCCTTTATCTCTCCCTTTCTTTCTGAATCTTCCCGCAGGGGCTTAAAGACCTTATGCCTCACCGTTGCCATCTGGGGGCGGTGATGCTCGGTATATATGGTGGCCATAATGTTTCCGCCGAATGCCGGCCTGGTCTGCATCAGCAGGTTTCTTTCCGGGTGTATGTCAAGCTCGGTACAATCAGCGGTAAGTCCCGTGTCTATTTTGGCAGCTACCCTAGACGCAAAGGCCCTTCCGATTGTTGTTGCTCCCATCAGGATCATTTCAGGTTTCTCCTGCTCAATAAGATAGCTCAGAACCTCCGCGTAAGGCTCATCTTTGAAATGCTCAAGCTCGGGATCATCTATAAGGTAAACCCTGTCAGCGCCGTGCTTTATCAGCTTCTGAGCTTCTTCCTTTACATTATGTCCAAGAAGAACTGAAGAAAGCAGGCATCCGCGTTTATCGGCCAGCTCCCTTCCCTTTCCAAGCAGCTCGTATGAGACTTCCTGGACCTCCCCTTCTTTCTGTTCAGCAAAAACCCAGAGCCCTTCATATTCGGAAATTGAAACCTCCGGTTTCTTCCTCTCCTTTTTAATATTAATGGCATCCATCGGACAGGCGTCCACACAGGCCCCGCATATATTGCATTTCTGGTTGATAACCGCAAGCTTTTTGAATCTTGGATGCGGCTTATTCAAATCCTCTCTTGATTTAATTTCAATCGCTTCAAAAGGACATGAATTTATACATACCCCGCATCCCGAACATTTATCCAGATCTATTTTAATACTCATGAGACAATTCCCTTATCCTTAAGTTCCCCGGCCAGCTTCGCCGCAGTGTCACGCGGCTCTCCCTTGAATATAACCCCCTTTTCTCTTTTAGGCGGGGCAAATATCTTTTCAACCATCGTAGGAGACCCCATCTGTCCTATACTGTCAAGCTCGCAGGCAATATCAGCCGCATTCCAGCTCGTTATTTCAGCTTTCTTCGCCTTCATTTTTCCCCTGAGAGACGGCATTCTGGGTTCATTTATTTCCTTAACAACAGTCAGAACACAGGGAAGCGGAGACTCGATAACATGATATCCCCCCTCCATCATTCTGTGAACCTTTATACCCTCCCCGTCTATTTCGTCAACCTTACCAACGTATGTAATACAGGGATAATCAAGCATCTGGGCTATTCCCGGCCCGACCTGCGCAGTATCTCCGTCTATGGCCTGCTTTCCGCATATTACGAGATCCACATCCTTTAAACTTCTGATGCCCCTGGCCAGCGTATATGAGGTGGCCCATGTGTCGGACCCTGCGAAATTCCGGTCGGTAAGCAAAACAGCCTCGTCGCATCCCAGAGCAATGGCATCCCGCAGGGCATCCTGCGCCTGCGGAGGTCCCATTGTCATGGCTATGACCTCTCCGTTTAACTTCTCTTTTAATCTCAACCCCTCTTCAATGGCATACATATCAAAAGGGTTTATTATCGATTCAACCCCCTCCCGGACCAGCGTATTTGTTTCCGGATTTATCTTTACATCCGTTGTGTCAGGGACCTGTTTTATACAAACTACAATCTTCATTACTTATCCTTTACTTTGTTTTCCTTGACGGTTTCAAGACCTATCACATCTCTTTGAATCTGGTTAGTTCCTTCATATATCTGCGTTATTTTTGCATCCCTCATAAATTTTTCCGCCGGATATTCCTTCATATAACCATACCCTCCGAAGACCTGAACGGCATCGGTGGTGACCTCCATGGCAACATCTGAAGCAAACAACTTGCTCATGGCGCTTATTTTTGAAACATTTTTCACACCTGAATCCACAACCCTGGCCGCGTGGTAAACAAGGTTCCTGGCCGCTTCTGTCTTTGTTGCCATATCAGCTATCATGTGCCTTACGGCCTGAAATGATGAAACAGGCTGTCCGAACTGAATCCTCTGGGAAGCATAAGAGACCGATTCGTCAATTGAGCCCTGGGCAATGCCTACAGCCTGGGCCCCGATACCCGGACGGGAATTATCAAAGGTCTTCATTGCCACGATAAAACCCATTCCTTCCCTGGAAATAAGGTTCTCCGCCGGCACCCTGCAATCATCAAAAATAAGCTCTCTTGTAGAAGAAGACCTGATGCCCATTTTGTCCTCTTCCTTGCCGAACTCAAAGCCATCCATGCCCTTTTCCAGTATAAATGCGGAAGCCCCTCTGGCCCCTCTGGCCTTATTTGTCATGGCTACTATAGTATATATATCAGCTTCGCCGCCGTTTGTTATAAAAATCTTATTTCCGTTTATGATGTAAGAATCCCCGTCCTTTTCGGCAGTAGTCTCGATACCCCCGGCATCACTTCCCGCGTTAGGTTCTGTAAGCCCGAAAGCCGCAAGTTTTTCCCCGGAAGCAATAGGAGGAAGATACTTCTTTTTCTGCTCCTGTGTACCAAAAAGGAGAATCGGATAAGCCCCCAGCGCTGTTGCCGCATAACTGACTGCAACACCCCCGCAAACCTTGGAAAGTTCTTCCGTCGCGATACAAAGCTCAAGGCACCCTCCGCCAAGTCCGCCGTACTCCTCCGGTATGAAAATAGCAAAGAGGTCACTCTCAGCAAGCGTTTTCATTATCTCCGCAGGAAACTCGCTTTTCTCATCAAGCTCCGCCCGAACCGGCTTTACTTTTTCCTGGGCAACCTGCCTGGCAAGGTCCCTTATCATAATCTGGTCTTCTGAAAATCCGTACTCATTCATCTCTTACCTCCTGAATTTTTATCTTTTGTCTCTTTTTTGTACTCATCCGCAAAACTCTTATAAGCTTCCCTGGCGGCCTGCTGATGTGCCGACTTTTTGGAGCTTCCTTTACCTTTCCCGTAAACCTTCCCCCTAATAGAAACAGAAACCCTGAACTTTTTATTATGAGGCGGGCCCTCTTCAGACAGAAGTTCATATTCGGGAAATTCATCATATCTTTCCACGCTCAGTTCCTGAAGCCGTGACTTGAAATCAACTATTTTTTTAAAGTCCTGCCTCTCCATATACTCGGCTATAAAACGATGTGCAGTTGAAAACCCGCTGTCGAGATAAACAGCGCCCACCACCGCCTCCATGGCATTCTCCACAACCTGGGTTTTGCTTTTTCTCATAAAAATCCTCATTTTTTCACTGATTTTCACGTATTTTTCCAATTCAAGCTCATCACCCCATCGCCTCATGGCTTTCCTGGAAACAAGCCTTGCTCTAATCTTGGTTAAATCCCCCTCGTTTTTTTCAGGGAACTTTTTGAAAATAATATCGCTTACACATGCATTAAGAATACTGTCTCCGAGAAACTCCAGCCTCTCGTTATCCTTATCTATCTGATGCCGGCTTGAGTAAGAGCGATGCAGAAGCGCCGATTCCAGCAGCGATCTGTCTTTAAACTCTACTCCAAGTTTTTTTATAAGTTTTTCTATGGATTCGTTTCTGCCGCTTCCCACTACCTGAATTTTTTTACAATAAGCGTTGCATTATGCCCGCCAAAGCCCAGCGAATTGGAAAGCGCATAATTTACCTCATGTTCGCGGGCCTTATTCGGAACATAATCCAGATCACACTCCGGATCGGGATTCTCATAGTTTATAGTAGGGTGTATAACCCCCTCGTTTATTGCCTTAATGCAGGATATTATTTCAATAGCCCCGGCAGCCCCGAGCAGATGACCCGTCATTGATTTTGTTGAAGACACCGGGATTTTGCCTATTTCATCCCCAAAGACCTTCTTTATAACCATCGTTTCAATTTTATCATTGAGCGGAGTTGATGTGCCGTGGGCATTGATATAGTCTATATCTCCCGGTTCTATCTGAGAGTTCTCTATGGCAAGCTCCATTGCTTTAGCCCCCCCTTCGCCGTCAGGATGAGGTGCAGTTATATGGTAAGCATCCGCAGTAGCGCCGTATCCGGTTAATTCGGCTAAAATATTTGCGCCTCTCTTTCTGGCATGCTCCAACTCCTCAAGTACAAGAATTGCCGCGCCTTCCGCCATAACAAAACCATCCCGCTGCTTGTCAAAAGGCCTTGACGCCTTTTCCGGATCGTCATTTCTCGTAGACAGGGCGCGCGCAGAACAGAAGCCCGCAAGGCCGAGCGGCGACATTGAGGCCTCGCTGCCCCCCGTTACTATAATATCAGCCATGCCGCATTCTATCATTTTCATCGAGTCACCGATTGCATGAGCGCTGGAAGCGCACGCGCTTACCACCCCGTAATTAACACCCTTCAGGTTGTACTTGATGGCAACCTCTCCGCATGACATATCTATAATCATAGATGGTATAAGGAAAGGAGAAATCCTCCTGGGACCTCTTTTGTTAAGTTTGGCATCTTCCTTTTCTATTGTCTGGAGTCCCCCGATACCGCTTCCGATAACCGCACCGCAACGGTAGGGGTCTTCCTTACTCATATCCAGGCCGCTTGACTCCACCGCCTCTTTTGCAGCCGCCAGAGAAAATTTAACGAAAGGATCTATCCTTTTTGCTTTTTTGGGGTCTATACCGTATTCACCAGGATTGAAATTTCTCACCTCCCCGCCAATCTGAGTAGTATACTTATCGGGATCAAACTTTGTTATCCTGTCTATACCGCTTTTACCGGCCGTAACAGAACCCCAAAACTCCTCAACAGTGTTGCCCACTGGCGTAATGGCTCCCAACCCGGTTATTACTACACGGCGCGATGATTTCATTTTTATTCTCCTTTTCAACCAGAATCAGGTAGAGTCCTCACAGAACAATCGGACCCTACCAAATTCCTACTGTTTTTTATCCTTCCACTTTAGATTTTATGTAATCAATGGCTTTTCCCACGGTGTCGAGGCCCTCGGCATCTTCATCGGGAATTTCCTGGTCAAAGTCTTCCTCAAGAGCCATCACGAGTTCCACCGTATCCAGAGAATCCGCCCCCAGGTCATTTATAAAAGACGCTTCCGGCGTTACTTCATCAGGCTGAACCCCTAACTGTTCAACAATAATTTCCTTCACTCTTTCTTCAATTGTAGCCATCCTTATACTCCTTTTCTTATTCTGTGACCATACCGCCATCAACTGTTATTACCTGCCCGGTTATGTAAGCCGAAGCAGGAGAAACCAGAAACCTGACGGTATCCGCAACCTCCGCAGGTGTCCCAAGCCTTTTCATCGGGATATTTTCAAGAAACTTTTCTCTAACCTTTTCAGGAAGCTTCTCTGTCATTTCAGTTTCTATAAAGCCCGGGGCCACCGCATTCACCCTTATACCTCTTACAGCAAGTTCCTTAGCCATGGTCCGGGTCAAAGCTATCACTCCCGCTTTGGATGCTGAATAGTTTGCCTGCCCCGGATTTCCGATTATGCCTACGATGGATGCAATATTAACTATATTTCCCCTGCGTTTTTTTATCATTGATTTTTTTACTGCAAGCCGGGAAAAATTAAAAACACCCTTGAGGTTAATATCCATTACCTTATCCCAATCTTCTTCCTTCATTCTTATCGTAAGAGCATCGCGATTAATTCCCGCATTGTTTATCAGTATATCTATTTTCCCGTTATTTTCAATAATTTTATTGACGGCGCCTTCTACGCTTTCGGAGTCTGAAACATCCGCGGCAACATAGCTGCCGCCTATTTCTTCGGAAAGGGCCACTGCCGCTTCCTTATTCACATCCACTATAACAACCCTGGCCCCTGCCGCCGCAAGATTTCTCGCTATAGCTTCACCAATCCCCCGTCCTCCCCCTGTCACTACTGCTGTTTCTCCCGAAAATATTTTATTATCCACCTTTAGTAACCTCCAGATCCTCAGGGCTGGAAACCCCCTTTACCTCAGCTCTTCTGTCTATCCTCCTAAGTAAGCCGCGGAGCACCTTTCCCGGGCCTGTTTCAATAAACCGCACATCATTTCCGTACTCAGACAAAACATTCTCTATTATCTGAGTCCATTTTACAGGAGAATTAACCTGCTTTATAAGCACATCCCTGATTTCTTCCGACGTCTCAGCCTTCCGCCCGGTAGCATTAGAGTAGAAATCAATCTCGGGGTTTTTTATATCCAGCTTTTCTATCTTCTCCTTCATCGGCCCCACCGCTTCATCCATTAATGAAGAATGAAAGCCCCCGCTGACCTTAAGGGGTATTGCCATTTTAGCCCCGGCTTTTTTTATTTTCCGGGCCGTTTCCGAAAGTTTCTCTCTCTGCGTACTTAAAACATACTGGGAAGGGGAGTTGAAATTCACCACTTCGCATACATAATCGAATTCAGCGGTTATCTCTGACAGCTTTTCCAACCCCATCCCAACGACAGCTATCATACCTCCGGGACGGGCCCTTCCGACCTCCTCGAAAACCCTGCCTCTGAATTTCACAAGTTCAAGCCCCTGTTTCCAGTCCATAGCGCCGCTGGCTACAACCGCCGCGTATTCTCCCAAGCTGTGCCCCGCCGCCGCTTGCGGGCGGATACCGACACTAAAGAGATGTTTCATTATTATAACCTCTGTAACATAAACGGCAGGCTGCGTCACGGAAGTTTTTTTAAGTTCTTCCTGCGTTCCTTCGTAAACGATACTTTTTAAGTCCTGCCCTAATATGCCGTTTGCTTCTTTCCATACAGCATCGGAATTGGGGAAATCTCTTCCCATTCCCTGCTGCTGCGCCCCCTGTCCGGGGAATAAAAATATTTCTTTCATGCCAGCGACTCCTCTATATGCTTGTTCACATCCTGCACTATATATTCCGCCAAAGCATTCACGGCGTTCTTCACCGCCTTAGGGGTGGAAATGCCGTGGCATATAATGCAGGAGCCGTCAATCCCTAAAAGGGGAGCCCCCCCGGTTTCTTCATAATTTATATTTTTCTTAACATCCCTGAAAGAGCCCTTCATTATTCCCGCTCCGATTCTCCTTACAAAACTCTTCTTTACTTCCTGTTTCAGAAGACTTAGTATCGACATAGCCAGGCTCTCTCCGAATTTCAAAACCACATTCCCCACGAAACCATCGCAGACCACCACATCGGCAGTGCCTTTGACAATATCGCTTCCCTCAATATTTCCTATGAAATTAATGTCGCTCTTCATCAGCAGCTTATATGCCGCTTTTGTGAGCGCGTTGCCCTTGCCCTCTTCATGCCCCATGCTAAGGAGAGCAACCCTGGGTATTCTTCTCTTAAAAACATACCTTATATACGCCTCCCCCATGAGGGCAAACTGGTAAAGGTGCTTGGGTTTACACTCTGCATTTGCTCCCACATCAACAATAACACATGACTCTTTAAGCGTCGGAAAGACACTCGCTATTGCAGGGCGGGCAACCCCCTTCAATTTATCAAGCTCCATTACCGAAGTGGCCATAACCGCCCCGGAGTTGCCTGCAGACACAAAACCGTCAGCCTCGCCGCTCTTAAGCATTTTTATCCCCTCTGCTATGGAAGAATTCGGTTTGTTTCTGTACGCCTCCAGCGGGGATTCATCCATATCTATAGCCTGTGAAGCATCCTTTATCTGAAGGGGAAGAGCCGAAGCCCCCCTTTTTGCAAGCTCTTTTTTAAGCATATCCTTCTCCCCGACAAGGATTATCTCAATCTTTTCTTTTCTTGCGACAGGACCTATCCCGTCAGGGCTAAGGGCAGCAATGGCCCCTTCAATATTTGAAAAAGGGGCGTTGTCGCCCCCCATTGCATCTACAGCTATTTTCAACCTTTATTCCTCTTCTTCGATTACTTTTTTATCGCCGTAATACCCGCACACCCTGCATACCCTGTGGGGAAGCTTATCGCTGCTGCAGCGCTGACATATGCTTTTTGATATGTCGGGAACACCTTTTCCTGTCCTTCTTTTTCTTGATCTGGATTTAGAATGTTTTTTCTTTGGTACTGCCATTTTATTTCCTCTCTTTAATCCTCTTTTATCAGTTTCCTCTTAATTTTTGTAAGATATTATAAATTCCTGTGTTAGTTGTCAACGGCGGCGGAAGTTCAAGCTATTATAATTCTGTCAAGATGAAAATAGATTTGGGGGCTAAAAATAAGATAAATCAGGTACATTACGGAAATCACCATAAAAATCAGAATAAGGGTTTTATAGCTCCATCTTCTGGGGATCCTGGGAGTGTAAAGCTCTCTTTTGCAGGACGGACAGAAGCTTACTTTCCTGGACTTTACCTTTTTGCCGCATTGAACACATTCAATTTCAAATTTCTTTTTATCCGGAGTCATTTTCCTTTCTCCGGAGGTATTACGTCACGGGAGATAGAGAGCCTCATCTGACACCTTAAACAGCGCTCGGATTCATGCTTTGCTTCTTCACTGCTTAAAGGCCCCTCAACCGGCATGAAACCGGTGAGCCTCTCGCATACATCGGCCTGGGGAAGCTCTATTCTTTCCCTGTAGGCAAACCCCTCTTCCCTTCCGAGGCATTTGTCTTCGATTTCTTCCGGCAGAAGTTTTTCATCAATCCGCCCCCGGCCCCCGAGATACCTGTCAATCGAAGCCGCCGCTTTTCTTCCCGCCTCTATCGCTTCAATAACAGAAGCCGGACCGCTGACCGCATCTCCTCCCGCAAAAACCCCTTTTACAGAACACGACATTTCGGGAGATTTCACGCAAATTCTACCTTTCTCATCAAGAAGATTGCACATCTTTTGGGAAGCCCGGATTTTCTGTCCGACAGCCACAACAAGCATTTCGGTATGAAACTCAAACTCGCTTCCCCTGACTGGATGAGGCCTTCTTCTCCCGCTCGAATCCCTTTCTCCGAGCTGCATCCTCACACACTTTACTTCTATGCCGCCGGGAGTCGATTTAACCTGAACCGGGTTTACAAGGTATTCGATTTCAACCCCCTCCTCAAGCGCCGCTTCAACTTCCTCCTCAAGCGCCGGCATCTGTTCTCTCGTTCGCCTGTACAGAATCCTCACCCTTTTTGCTCCCGCCCTGAGCAGGCTCCTGGCAGCATCCACAGCAACATTACCGCCTCCCATAACCAGAACATCTTCCGGAATATTATCATAAGCACCCGAATTCATCTCTTCAAGTATGGATATCCCGTCAACCACCCGGTCTTCATCACTGCCGGGAAAATTTATTTTCATGCCCTTACAGGCGCCTATTGCAAGAAATACCGCATCAAAGCCTTCCTTTAACTTTTCCTCGGCGGATTGCACCTCCGAATCTGTCTGTATTTCCACACCGATTTTTTCTATTTCTTTAATCTCCCTGTCAAGCACATTTTCGGGAAGCCTGTATGAAGGAATACCCCTTCTCATCATGCCCCCGGGTTTAGAATGGGACTCAAAAACCTTCACATCATGGCCCAGTTTCTTTAAAAACCAGGCAGCGGTCAAACCGGCGGGGCCTGAACCGGCAACTGCAATCTTCTTTCCCGTCGGAGGCTTAACTTCCATTTTAGACCGCCAACTTCCTGAATCGCTCTCCGCCGCAAATCTCTTTAGCGCCCTTATTGCAATGGGCTCATTAACACTTCCCCGGCGGCAGGCGGTTTCGCAAGGGTGGTCACAAACATAACCCAATATTTCAGGAAAGGGAACCTTCTCCCTTATCACTTCAAGGGCATCCTGGTACCTTTCCATGGCAATTAGCTTGACATACCTTGCAGCATCAATCCCCGCCGGGCATTCATTTGTGCACGGAAGAATCTTTTTTTCCCTGTCCCCATCGCTGAACTTTTCCCTGTCCGATATTGCTCCGGATGGGCAGACCTCCACGCACGCAGTGCAGAATTTACAGGCCGAGTCTTTGAGGTTTTTGTCATAACTGGTTCCTATGACAGTATCTATACCCCTGTTTACAAACCCTAAAACCCCTGTCTTTCTTACCTCCTGGCATATACTAACACACCTTCCGCAGAGAATACAGCGGTTCATATCCCTTTTTATAAGGGGGTCATCTTCTACAACAGGCACCCTTTTCCTGTCGGGCGAAAAATCCTCAAGCGCTTTTTTTATTCCCACATATTCGGCAACCTTACCCAGCTGAGTTGAGGATTCGGGATCACCTTCGTATTCACTGAGTATAAACCAGATTATGTTTTTTCTAAAACTTTGAACCTCGGGAGTATCTGTATGTACCACCATTCCATCTGCACATAGGGTTGTGCATGAAGCAGGAAATCCTTTCATTCCCTCTATCTTAACTATACACAGCCTGCATGCCGCCGCTGCGGGAAGATCCCTGTGATAGCACAGATTAGGTATATATATACCCGCATTGAGAGCGGCCTCAAGAACCGTTTCTCCTTCACGGGCTTTTACATTCTTTCCATTTATCTTAAGTTCTTTCATTACTTAATCACCTTTACCGGACATGCGCTTATGCAGGCCCTGCATTTTATGCACTTATCCTTATCTATTTCCGCATCTTTTTTCTTCTCCCAGGTTACGGCTCCGGCAGGACATACCTGATAGCACCGGCCGCATTTAATGCACTTTTCTTTGACCACCTCAAAGCTGATAAGCTCCATGCATACCAATGAAGGACATTTTTTATCCTCTATGTGAGCCAGGTACTCATCATAAAAATACTTAAGCGTTGTTGAAACCGGATTCGGGGCGGTGCTTCCCAGTCCGCATAGCGCGGCGCTTTTAACCGTGGAGCTCATCTCTTTAAGAAAATCTATGTGTTCGGGTCTGCCTTTTCCCATTGTAATTTCATCCAGAACCTCCAGCATTCTTTTGAGTCCGACCCTGCAGGGCACGCACTTTCCGCATGATTCCTCCACCGTGAAATCAAGAAAAAACCTTGCCACATCCACCATGCATGTATCGGCATCCATTACAACCATTCCTCCGGACCCCATAATAGCGCCCGTCGCAGTGATGGATTCATAATCTATTGACGTATCCAGAAGGCTCTCGGGCAGGCAACCCCCGGAAGGCCCGCCTATCTGCGCTCCCTTAAAGCCGCTTCGTTTTTTCTCCATCCCCCCGCCGGGCCCATAGATTAGCTGACGTATTGTGGTACCCATGGGCACCTCGACCAGCCCCGTGTTCTTTACCTTTCCGGCAAGAGCGAAAACTTTTGTGCCCTTGCTTTTTTCAGTGCCGATTGAAGAAAACCATTCAGCCCCCCTTTTTATAATGTGCCTTACATTGGCAAGGGTCTCCACGTTGCTTATCATGGTGGGTTTTTTCCATAAACCCTGCTGAGCCGGGAAAGGGGGACGCGGAACCGGCATTCCTCGCCTTCCTTCTATTGATGCGATAAGAGCCGTCTCCTCGCCGCAGACAAAAGCCCCCGCGCCCTGTTTTATTTTAATATCAAATGAAAATCCGCCGCCGCATATTCCATCGCCCAGAAACCCTTTTTCCTCAGCCTGAGAAATAGCTTTCTTTATTCTTTTTATCGCCAGCGGATATTCAGCCCTGCAGTAAATATAACCTTCGCCGGCGCCAACAGCGTAGGCGGCTATTATCATCCCTTCTATTACGGAATGAGGGTCGCCTTCAAGAATACTGCGGTCCATAAATGCCCCGGGGTCGCCTTCATCGGCGTTACAGATAATATATTTCTTTTCCCCCGGCGCCTTTCTGGCAAACTCCCACTTCAATCCGGACGGAAAACCCGCTCCTCCTCGGCCCCTGAGCCCCGAGTTCTTAATCTCCTGTATAATTACGGAAGGGTCTTCTCCGGCTATTTTCTCTACTGACGAATACCCGCCGCGTGAAAGATAGGCGTCAATATCCTCAGGGTTAATCTCTCCGCAGTTCTCAAGAACTATGCGTTTTTGCCCCCTGAAGAAGTTTTCATAATCACTCCCGGCAAGAAGCCTCTTTACAGGATTTCCGTTCAACAGGTGCTCCTCATATATTTCAGGCACATCACCGGGTGTGACATCTACATAAGTAACCCTTTCTTTCTCCGGGTCTTTTATATCAACAATAACATCCTTGAAAAGCCCCCTGTCCCCGGTCTTTATTATGCTGTACTCCCTGTCAAGCTTCCCTGAATTAATCCGCCCGGCAAATTCTTCGGCAACACTGTCGGCTTCCGCAGATATGCCGCTCGTCCCCGCGCAAATAAGTATTTCAGCCTTCACCGGTCTGCCTCTTCTCTGTATTTATGAAGAATTTTATCAATCTTTTTTACCGTAACCCTTCCGTAAAACTTATCATCAATAACTACTACCGGCGCAATGCCGCAGCATCCCAAACAGGCAACTCTCTCCAGCGAGAACATTCCGTCACTTGTGGTGCCTCCTGTGTTAACACCAAGTTTCTCGGAAAAATAGTTAAGAATCTCCCTTCCTCCCATAACATGGCAGGCTGTGCCCTGGCATACCTTTATCGTATGCCTGCCGCGGGGCCTCAGGTGAAACTGTGAATAAAAAGTAAGCACTTCATATGCCTTGACAGGGTAGATTGAAAGCTCTTTGGAAATTTTCTTAACCGCCTCCTCGGGGACATATCCGTACATATCCTGGACATCCTGGAGCAGGGGTATAAGAACCCCCTCTTTTCCACGGTAACGCTCAATTAAACCGTCAATCTCCCACAGTTCGATTGTTTTGTTTTCTTTCCGTTCGTTCATGATATTTTAAATTTTTTGTAAGTTTACAAAAGCCTCAATGAAGTGTCAAACAAGCCGGGGCGCTTCTGCCTTCTACTTATTAAGGCCTTCAATTATCCTTGCCGTTTCTCTGGCTATCAGAAGCTCTTCATTTGTGGGGACACACATAACTTTCACCCCGGAATTTTCGGGAGAGATAACCCCTTCATCACAGGAATTATTAGCTTCCTCGCATACCTCAATGCCCAGATAATCCATGTTTTCACAGACCATCCGCCTCAGAACAGGTGAGTTTTCTCCTATGCCGGCGGTAAATACAAGCACATCGATTCCGTTCATCTTAGCCGTATAAGCCCCTATATAATGTTTTATCCTGGCAACAAACATATCCAGCGCAAGCTGAGCCCTCTTGTTTCCCTTATCCGCATTTTTTATTATCTCCCGGAAATCTCTTGATATTCCCGATATGCCGTAAAGCCCGGAATGCCTGTTTATCAGCGTACTGACTTCACTGAGGGAAAGTGATTCCTTATTTATAAGATATAGAAGGACAGCAGGATCAAAATCACCCGTGCGGGTCCCCATCATTAAACCCGACAGGGGTGTAAAGCCCATCGAAGTATCGACGGAAACCCCGCCCGATATGGCGCATGCGCTTGCCCCGTTGCCCAGATGACATGAAATTATCTTAAGATCGTCAAGGCGTTTTTCAAGCAGCTGGGCTGCATGCTGAGCAACATACTTGTGCGAGGTTCCGTGAAAACCGTATTTTCTTATACCGTGTTTTTTATAAAGCTCATAAGGCAGCGCATACATATATGTGTCTTCTTCCATGGTCTGATGAAAAGCCGTATCGAAAACCGCAACCTGATGATGGTCCGGAATAAGCTTTTCAGTGGCATCTATGCCTGCCAGGTGGTGGGGATTGTGAAGAGGCGCAAGCTCAATGCAGTGCTTTATGTCGTTTTTGACTTTATCGTCAATATATGCTGAATCCGTATAACCCTCTCCCCCGTGAACAACCCTGTGCCCTATCCCATATACGTCGTTAATATCATTTATTACCCCGTGTTCTTCATCCTGGAGAAGCTCAATTACCATCTTTATGCCAACCCTGTGGGTGGATATATCCCTGACAAGCTTAATATCATTATACCCGTACTCCACAATATAATGATGGTTTATTACGGCATCTTCCATCCCCACTTTCTCTACAAAACCCCTGGCCAGTATAACTGAACTGTCTACATCCATCAGCTCATATTTAACAGATGAGCTTCCGCAGTTTAAAACAAGAATATTTTTCGGGCTCATTTTCCGTACTCCTTTCCTTCCCATTGGTGAATTTCATCTTCGCTGAAAAAGAAACCGATCTCCCTTTCCGCCGATGAAACAGAATCCGACCCGTGAATTATATTATGCCTTTTGTCCCGTGCCCACCTTTCCCTTATGGTGCCTTTCCCGGCTTCTCGCGGATCCGTAGAGCCCATCAGCCCCCTTACCCTTTTCACGGCGTCAACCCCCTCTAAAACCATTACCACCGCCGGATTCGAAGAAATAAATTCAACAAGGGGCTTAAAAAAACCTTTCCCCTCATGCTCCCCATAAAAACTGCGGGCATCTTCAGGTGTCATCCGGATCATTTTAATCCCTTTTATTTTCAATTCCGCCTTCTCCAGCTCTCCTATGACCCTGCCGGTTAATTTTTTGCTTAAGGCATCGGGCTTTATTATAACAAGAGTTTTCTGAATATTCATCTTTTCTCCCTGAACATATCATTTCCGGAGGAATCTACCGCCACAACTGCCGGAAATTTATCTACCTGCATCCTGTAAACAGCCTGGGGGCCATAATCCTCATACGCTGCTATATCAGCCCTTACTACCCTGCTGCCGTATAGAGCGCCGCAGCCGCCGTAGGCCATTAAATAAACTGCCCCCGCATCTTTTATCGCCTTTACTACCTCGGGACTTCTGGGGCCTTTTCCTATAGTTGCCGCAAGCCCTCTCTCGTACATCCCGGGCGCCCAGGCATCCATCCTTGAGCTTGTTGTAGGGCCGCATGACCCAAGCGGGAATTCCCCTGAAGAACCGGTGGGGCCGCAGTAATATACGGCATTAGAATTCAAATCAAAAGGCCAGTTTCCGCCGGAAGACTCTATAACCGAATGCACCCTGTCCCTTGCAGTGTAGATAACCCCGTCGATGAGCACTTCCTGGAAAACCCTGAGCCTTTTCAAAACACCGCGGTCTTTCAGCGGAAAAATGAGCTTCCTGTCATTCAACCCTAAATCTCCTTGTTCTGTTGCACCAGCACCCCGCGCGGACGCAAAGAGGCAACCCCGCTATGTGCTTTGGAAACTTTTTTATCTTTATTCCCAGAGCCGTATGACTGCCCCCAACGGCTCCCGCGCCCACTCCCAGATTATTTAATCTCTTGAGTATATTCTCCTGCCGGGAATTGTCTTCAAAATCCATCTCGGCCAGGGCCCTGGCCGATAGCTCAACCGCCTTCGTTGCTGTTCCACCTATTCCCACCCCGACTAAATAAGGAGGACACGGCCTGCCGCCGGCGCTTTTAATATCTTCAACAATCCTGTCGCTTATGCTTTCAAAGGAACTCTCCGGAGGCATCATGTGAAGAAAGGTGTAATTCTCGCTGCCGAAACCCCTCGGGGTCATTATAAAATCAAGACGGCTTGAATCGGAAAAAGAAAAATTCACCACTGGCTTGATCTCATCCATGGAGCTGCGCATAATACCGCCCTTATGAGCCGAGGCAACGGCTTCTTCAATCACCCGGGTTAAATTCACCTTATTATAAGGGCTTCTTACCCCTATATCGACCCAAATCTCATAAACCCCTGTATCCTGGCACAGGGAAATTTTATTTTCGGAAGCGATTTCTATGTTTTCAATTATTCTCCCGAGCACTTTCTTCTCCAGGCCGGAGGAGTTATCATGCGCCAGGGCAATTCTTTTCTTTAATTCTGGGGGGATTATATAAACGGCCTTTTCCACCTCACTGCAAATGCGTTTTTTAAGCTCGTTTTCTAAACCCGGGCCGAGTTTAGACACCATTGTTTTTTCTTATTTTTCTGCAGACCGCCTCCGCCATATCCTGTGTTCCAACGGGGGGAGTTTTATCATCTGACTTTAGATCATATGTTACATTTTCACCCTCGAATATTACTTCCGAAAGGGCCTTCTCAAGACAATCAGCGGCAGCGGTTTCTTTTATGTATCTGAGCATCATCACCCCTGACAGAATCGTAGCAGCCGGGTTAACCTTGTTCTGCCCCTTATATTTCGGAGCTGAACCGTGAGTAGGCTCAAAGAGCGCGCATTCATCCCCTATATTGGCCCCGGGGGCAAGCCCAAGGCCTCCGGTCAGGCCCGCGCACAGATCAGAAATAATATCACCATAGAGATTGGGCATAACCATAACATCATAGAGCCACGGTTTTTGAATGAGCTGCATTGCCATATTGTCAACGATTCTATCCTCAAACTCTATATCAGGATAATCCCGAGCTACCTCCCTGGCGACTTTCAAAAACAAACCGTCGGTGTGTTTCATTATGTTCGCTTTATGTACTGCCGTAACTTTCTTTCTTCCAAAATCCCTGGCATACCTGAAAGAATAATCAACTATCCTTCTGGATCCTTCCACAGAAATCGGTTTTATGCTTATACCTGCATCCCGCCTTATTTTTTCCCCACAGGTCTTCATGAAGTTCCTGAAATCCCCCGCCCGTTCAGAATCTTTTTCAAATTCAATTCCGGCATAGAGGTCTTCCGTGTTTTCGCGCACAACAACCAGATCAACATTATCATAAGGGGCCTTTACACCCGGATAATACTTCGAAGGACGAATACAGGCATAAAGGTTGAGCTTTTTCCTTAGAGCAACATTTACGCTCCTGAAACCAACGCCCACGGGAGTGGTTATAGGGCCCTTTATGGCAACCCTGTTTTTCCTTACAGACTCTACAACCTCATCCGGCAGAGGGGTACCGAATTTATCCATCACATCAACCCCCGCATGTTTTACATCCCACTCAACATCAATCCCAGTTGCTTCTATGCACTTTCTGGCGGCTTCAGTTACCTCCGGGCCTGTTCCGTCTCCCGGAATAAGTGTTATTTTATGCTCTTTCTTCATAGCTTATTCTTCCTGACATAGTCCCGCAGCCCGCCGGCCTCTAAAATATTGTACATTGTCTCCGGCAGCGCCCTGGCAGTAATCCGGGCCCCGGAAGAAAGGTTGCTGACAGTCCCCTCCCTGGGCCTTACCTCAAGCTCATCACCCCCGGATATACTTTCGGTATCACACTCCATTACCGGCAGCCCTATATTTACAGCGTTTCTGAAAAATATCCTCGCAAAGCTCTTCGCTAAGACAGCGCTTACTCCCGACTCCTTTATTATTACAGGAGCGTGCTCTCGGGAAGAACCGCAGCCGAAATTTTCTCCGGCCACCACAAAATCACCCGGGTTCATCTTAGAGATAAAATCCGGATCCGCGTCCTCCAGCGTATGCTGAGCCAGTTTTTTTATGTTCGACCTGAGGTGAAAGTATTTACCCGGACAGATAAGATCTGTCGAAATATTATCGCCGAATTTATGTGCCCTTCCTCTTAATTCATCTATCATAACAAATCTCCCGGTTCAGTAATTTTTCCCGTTACCGCGGACGCAGCAGCCGTGGC
>PWEK01000018.1 GCA_003553445.1 Elusimicrobiota bacterium | reverse complement strand
GAAAGCGATAGGGGTTATTGCCGGACTGGAGAATGCGGCTGAGGTAAAGAAAGATGAACTGGAGACCATTAAAGAGCTGAAACAGAAAGGCAAAAATATAGAGCTGATTAAAGTTAACGAACACTATATTATATGCAACATAGATAGGCTCAAAGAAGTCGATCCTGAGGAAGAGTGGGATAGGGGTATAGAAAATGTGCTGCTGGAATATATAGAATCTAATAATCTTCGCCGTCTGCTGGAATTGTTTGGTTTTTCATCGGGAATAAAGGTTGTGATGGGGGAAAATGCCGGAATTACTGTAAGCGAGGGTCTTCCGGATACAGTAGAAGAAATAATATCTACGGTTTCAAATAAGGTTCTTGAAGATTATGAGAATATACTTGACAAGACTGTTAGTGAAGAAGATAAACCTGCTCAAATAAAGGGAAGACATAATTTGCCTGCGATGGCGAGTTATGCCCATTATATGCCTTCGGAGTTTTTAATTGCTGGAGCGGCAATACTTTCTGCCGGTTTGTTAGTCTTGAGATATTTGATACGCGGTAAAGATGAAGATTCTGTTGAACAAAAAACCGGAAAAAAATACACCTCAGAACATACTTATCTCGGAAAAAGCTCGGTTTTAAGTGGAGATAAGATTGAAGAAAAAAACACAGAAACTATAACTGATACCTATGAAGAGGTAAAGAATATCAGGAGAATTGTATGGACCTATCTGGAACATAAATATAAAAATGATGGTGCTAAGGATATAATAAACAGCATTACTGACATTGTTGAAATTTATGACTATGATGACGCGTTTATATATGAAAATATTTTGTACATAGGAAGCAGAGTTCCTGAAGATATTGAAGTTGAGACCATACTGATGCAGCAGGTTATATCTCTTCTTACCGGTAAAAGAGCATCAAGTGAAAAATCTATTGATAGATTAAAGGAAGCTCATCAGAAAATGATTTCTGGTACAGAACAACTGGCTAAACTGCGGTATCTTAAAACTGCACTTTTTGTTTCAGGAATTATCGCTGTATTTACGATGCCTAATCCTGCTTTAGATTTGCCATTACTGGGGATGGAACCAGAATTAGTTTTAGTTGACATAGGAAGATTATTCAGAATTGATGTTTTGTTAAACTGGAAAATTTCACCTTGGATTATACTTTTTTATGGGGTGTACAATTATATAAGTAGCTTAAGGGAACAGGGGAAGAATTTTGAAATATCTGGTTCCGCGCCCGGCAATAAATTATTTACGGAAGGCCCTTATAAATCAATGCGTCATCCTATATATTTTGTGTACTCACTCTTTATGATTAGTTTTAGTATTATTGTACCTGCAGTTTTATATCTGGTTCCGGCAAGTATTATTTATATGATTGAAGTGATCAGGGCAGAAGAAACGCAATTAGAGTATAAATTCGGTAGGGAATATATCGAATATAAAGGGAGAACGCCTGCATTTTCGGTAAAATCTTATTCTACAGTAATAATTTTTTTAATAATGGAACAATTTTTGGGTGGGTCTCTATTTTCTGCGGAAATTTCATCATTAGGGTTGTGGTCCGGTGTGGGAGCTGTTTTTTCTTTTTTTGCGATTGGTTTTGTTTTTTCATTGGTCAGGATGCAAAGAAAAATTAATAAAAGAAGATTTTTAAAAGACTTGGAGGGTTTTAAGAGTAAGCTTGAGAAAGCTATAGGTAAAGAGCAATTAAACTTAAATGAAATTGGTGAAATCGCGCATAATATAGCGAAGTATATTAGAGAGTGCCACAATAAGGAAAGTAAAAAGCCGACAGATGAAGTTAAGCTAATAGCCCGAACACTGGCCAATGGTTACCCATTTGCTGAGTACGATTTATTGAGCAAAGCCTTCACTATAAATTCAGATATTGAATTTAATAAAATTTTATCTGAAGAGAAACGTGATATTGAAAATACGCGGGAGCTTATTACTGACTTAATACGCACTCTTGAAAATAGTATAGAATTAATTAGAAATACTGAAAAATTTCCTATTAAAATTATAAGTGAACGTTCATATATTGATATGGAAGCATTAAAAGAAAGCGGCGAGGATCAGCAAAAATCACAGCATTCATCCTTAGCTGGAGCCCTGCTTACCGGGGCGGTTTACGCGGCCATTGGGGTGGTGTTTATAGTGTTGGATCTTTCGCTGGCTCCCGTTTTCACCCCGATTTTAATTTATGAGGCAGCAAAAGCAATTGCATACAGAGGCAAGGCCGCAAGACTCACAGACAAGGAAGTCATATTCAATATATCACGTAATAATCCATTTTTTAAAGTCGCCGCCTTTCACGAGTACGGTCATATTGTGTTGAATAAATACGGAATACCTAATATCATCCAGGAATTTCTGCTGCATTCAATAGATTTTATCGGTTTTTTCCTTCCGAGGGGCTGGGCCGTCACGCAGATAGAAAGGGAAGGATATAAAGTAGAGTATGAAGAAAGGGTTAAGCAGGAAGAGAAAACTATTCAAAGCAGATTAAAGCCACAAAGCGAATACAATCGTGATGTTAGATTTAAAGAAGAATTCTTGAAAAAACAGGATGTAAGGGATCGCTTTATTCATCCCGGCAGTGAAGATTATGAACGCTTCAGTCCTCTTTATGAAGAAGTACAGAGAATCATAGATCGTCTTTTAGTTTCTCAGGGCTTGAATCCGCAAGAGTTTCAATTCTTTCTTGCGGATACAATGGAACCCAATGCTTATGTTGTGCGATATTACAACGCCATTGTTGTGAACTTGGGGCTGATCCGGATGCTGCGCGAGTATGCAGATGCTAATAATATTGATGTGACCCAAGATGCGATAGCGTGGGTTTTGTCTCATGAAATTTTACATATTTTACAAAATAGGCGAGAGATTGACGAAGGCAGAATCGATGAAGAAAAGGGATTGATAGATAGTCATGCGGAGGGTAGAGGAAAAGAATATCAGAGCGATCTGCTGGCATTAGGACTGATGGATAAGGCAGGTTTTTCAGTGAAGTCAGCTCCGCATATTCTAGAAGGTATTAGATATTGGTTGTTGCAACGGGATAGGCAAGACCAGCGTTGGGGCACCCATCCTCAGCTTGAAGAACGATTAAGAAGATTACGGCGTGAAACCCTCAATTACCACTGGAAAAGTGAGAATATTTCACCTGTGGAATTAATTTCTGTTTCCATTTCATCACGAAGAACACGGTTTCGGGAATTTCAAGAAAGAGTTATTAATGTTGAAGACACATCAGAACTTATTTCTTTATTAAATGAGTCAAGATCAATTGAAGAGCTTCATTTTGCGATGTTAATAGGCTGTGAAATGTTAATTGAAAATGTATCTGCAGAAAGTTTTGAACAAGTCAGAAACGTATTTGAATCCCGGACAGAGGAGTTTGCCGGAGAAAATAGATCCAAAAGAGTTCTGTTTAATTATATGATAGATGAAATCTATGTTATGCTGGGTTGGAAGAGTGATCGTCCGAGAGGGGAGGATTATCGAAAATTAGGAGAGGAATTATCTGTTGATGTAATTCTTGGCATTTATGAATTAGGTGTTCCAAATCTTTTTTCTTTAACAATAGATGTTGATCAGATGAACGAAAAGCATAGAAAAGCCAGGGGTGTTCTTGATAGGTTAAATACTGCGGTGTATCACATGCAAGGGCGCCAAAGGCCCAGCGACAGGTTTAATACATATGCCAGCGGTTTTTTGCAAGAAGGGTTGAATGAAAGGATGATTAGCGAAGCGGCAGAAGGAAAACTGAGTATGGCAGAAGTTCGGAAATTTTTTAATGAATTATTGAGCATACAGAATTCGGAGGGTTACTTCAGGGGGTATTTATTTTCACGAGGGCTAAAAAATATGTTAGATGCCGTGATTTCATCAGAAAAATACTG
This sequence comes from Elusimicrobiota bacterium, assembly GCA_003553445.1. Classification (GTDB taxonomy): domain Bacteria; phylum CG03; class SLGR01; order SLGR01; family SLGR01; genus PWEK01. Next base: position 4,885 of record PWEK01000018.1, on the reverse strand, counting down.
CCGCTTGCTTCAACCGGAAGATATTCAACTTATTATTCAGATTTATGAGTTATTAGGCACCAGGATAAATTATGCTTTAAAGCCGGATAAACTGGCTGAAATGTTATATGAACTTACCGGAGATACTTCGCAAGAGGCAAAAGAAGAGTTGTTGCTCTGGCTTTTGAACTCTGATGCTGGGTGGAATTCATTGAGAATAGAGTTTTTAAGGTTGGATATAAAAAACTTTTTTTCAAGCGGTGAGAGTTTTGTCTTTAAAGGAGATAAGATAGAGTATTTAAAAGGCTTGCTTTCAAATGAAAATATTGTAAGGAATATGCAGTGTGTTTTAAAAGATTTTGTTGAAGCTGCGCACAAGAGAAGTAACAATGTGGCAGCGGAAGATCTTGCTCTTATGCATCGGGAGATATTCTCGAAATTCAGGGAAAAGCATATTAACAATGACTTGGGTATTTTCCATGAGATGTGGATGACTACCAGAGATAATCCGGGCATGTTTTCCGGTGATGTTTTTGAAAGGGCTTTAATGAGTGAAATTCCTGAAGCGCTAAGAACTGCGATTAGTGAAACGAGGCGGGAGTTAAAACCCATTTTCTATGTTATCGCATTGGGCGGGATTCCAGATAACAGAAACCTGAGAGATTTCATTTTTGGGGCAATACGTTTCAGGGAAAGAGAAGTAAGCATGTATTCCGATCCGGAAATAATTTCTCTTATTGAGAACGCCGAGCCGGCAAGAGAAGTTTATGGCGAGCAAAATTTGGTTAACCGGTTTAATGCTTTATCTTCTCAAGATAAGCAAAGAATCAGGAACCGTTGGAACCAAATTAATCCCGAGCGAAGAAGAGAAAATGTTAATCTTAATGAGTTTAATTTAATTAAGACGATAATGGAGCATTATCGCAGCGAAATCGGGCAGTTGCTCTCGGAAGAAAATTCAACACCGCAGCAACAGGAAGAGGCGTTTGGAAAGTATGCGGCACCGATTTATCTACAGGCTTTATTTAATCAAATTGGCTATGATACAAGGCTTACAGAGCATGAAGTAGGTTTTGGAAGTAATGCTTGGAGGATATTTGCCGGTGACATTTCGGGAAAGGGAGTGAGTGAAGAAATTAATTACGCCCGGCAAGCAGGGCTGCATCGGCCAAGAAACGCGGTTCGTTTTATGGATGGAGACATTTCCTTCGAAGATTTTATCAATCTCTTTGATTTTATAACCTATCTTCCTGGAAATTATGAAGATGCGGTTAATATGGTAGTTAATGATTTGCCCCCTTCAGTCTTCCGTAATTTTGTTCTCCACATACTTTTTGTCAATAGAATACTTGTCGAAGAGACCTATTATAATAGTTGCGCAACAGCGATATTTGATATTAGCCGGATGCAAGAGCATATTGCTGAAATGCCTCAAGAGCAAAGGATAGATATATTAGAAGCTGCAGCTTTGATTGTTCCGCATTTAGTTCATGATGAAGTTATGGAAAAGTCTAATAAAGAAAACATCGCAAGCTATTGGGCGGAACGAAACTTTGCTGATGTTCCTCGACCGGATGTAGATACCATTCGCCGGGAACATAATAGAGAGAGCTATGGTTACGATGATATGATTTATTCTAATCCTGGAGGGCCGGTTGCTCAACTATATGTATTTCTCGGCCGTCTGGCTGATGAGGAATTACGGGAGTTTATTGCTTCTACTGAGACATCATTGAAATATAAAAGAGAAACTATTGAAAAATATTATCCGCATCTATCCCTGGCAAGAGATCGGTGGATTAAAAAGGCTGTTCAGGTTGAAAGCGAATATAAGACTGTTGAGGAACTGGAAAAACTACTGGGTATGATTTATAATCGGGAATTAAGAGATACCCTGGCATTAGGGGTTCTTGATCAATATCGTGAAGAACATCCTGAAGTATTCGATAATTTAGATAGTGCCCTTTCATTAATACAGAGATTTTTTCCGGAAGCTTCATTTATCAGGGATGATATTCTTTCGGAAACAGCACATTTTATAGCAAAAACTCGTAAGGAATATGATAAAATAAGAACCTTGTATCTGGATCCGTTTAAGAAGACCGAGAAATTAGACCAAAAAGAAACAGCGCGAACAGCGATGAATACTGACGTATTTCGTGTATGGCTAACAGAACGCAGCCCTGTGGAAAAGACACAATTTCTTCTTTGGCTTATGGGTATTACAGACGAGAAGCCATATTTTGTTGTTGATTTCGAATATCATTTCCACGTTAACGCCGACAGCATCCGGGAAAATTTTGGGCGACAGCAAAGTGAATATTATCCTATGGCCGGTCAGTCATCACAGAGGGAAGCCCTGGAACCGTTTCTTTATGGTGAAAATGGGATCTTTGCTAATAGTGATGCAATGTCTATCCTGCTGGACGGGGTGTTTGATTATCTGATCGATGAAGGTCCCAATAGAAAAATTTTAAAAAATGTTTTTGATAAGGTTTTTGAAAAAGCCGACCAGTTTCGCCGTGAGGAGATATTCTTTTCCTTGGTCTGGACTTTATCATTGCAGCGCGGTGAAGAGCAGTTCTTACAGCAGGATATCTCTCCGGAACAGCAGGAAGCACGTGCAATACGTTTTTTCCTTGAGTCGCTTGGGCTTGTCGGCCGCCAGCTTGCGCAGGTCCTCTCTCGTTCTTTGTTTGTTCCGGATACTATGCGAGCTGAATTATCACAGGTTCAGGACTGTGCCCGCCGGATAGACAAGGGTGTTGTCTTTGATATGCTGGAAAAATATGGATTGGACGGGCAATTTGAAAGTGTCGAAAAACCATTGGGAAGCGCAAAAATCGCCGGTGTTTATAGAGCCAGAATGACTGATGGCAGGGTAGTGGCGATTAAGGTTAAACGCCCGGAAGTTGATAAAACTGTTGATGCGGATATGAAGTTCCTTAGAAGTGTGTTTGACTCTGAGTTACAAAAAGCTTTTGAAGAAGCAGGAATTTTTATACCTGGTAATTTCATTGCACAAATAGAAGAGAGTTTCCGGCAGGAGCTGGATTTTGAACAGGAAGCGAAGAGTACAGCAGAATTAGGTGCTCGGGTAACAAATTCTATTTTTAAGATAATAAAAGAATTCTTTTTTCGGAGATTTTTTCTCAGCCCGCAGATTGGGGAGGTTAAAGGAGAATATGAATTTTATGTGCCTGAGATAATTGAAGTTGTAAGCAATTCGTTGATCATTATGGAATATATTGATGGAATTGAACTGTCAAAAAAAGACAAAGTGGAAGAGTTAGGGGTTGATACTGACGATATTGAATTAGCTTTGGCTAATGAATTATTAAGGGAAATATTCTACGAAGGGTTTTATCATGGGGATCCTCACCTGGGAAATATTTTTATACAAAGGGAGAAGGGAGGACAAATTCGAATTGTTTTAATTGATGCAGGTGCTTCCTTTTTAATAAACAGGAGAAATAGACTTTTGCTCGGAAGATTGCTTGTTGCTATCCGGAATAGTCAAGAGGAGGTTTTATTTAATATTGTTAAACAATTTGCCGGCGAATTAGATGATAATGTTAAAAATGAATTAAAAGATAATTTGCTGGATTCCGAGGGCAGTATAGGGCATAAACTTTTGCAGTTTTTTCATATACTCGAAAAGAATCAAATTCCGATGGATAAGGAAATTTTAAATATCATGCGCTTTTTCGCTACCGGGCAGGCATTATTTGATTCGGGTGAGGAGCATATGCCGGATCTGCAGCACTCATCTTCTGCAGGAGCCCTGCTTACCGGGGCATTTCATGCGGCTGTTGTGATAACGGAGCTGTTTTTGACTCCTGTCTTTGGGTTGCTTTCAGTTTATAACGTAGCAAAAGTAATTGCATACAGAGGTAAGGCGTCTGAGGTTAGAGAAAAGGAAAAGGAAGTCATATTCAATATATCACGGAATAATCCGTTTTTTAAAGTCGCTGCCTTTCACGAGTACGGCCATATTGTGTTGAATAAATACGGAATACCTAATATTATCCAGGAGTTTCTGCTGCATTCAATAGATTTTATCGGTTTTTTGCCTTTCATTGACTGGGTCGGGTGGATAAAAAGTGAGGGATATAATGTAGAATATGAGGAAGAAACACCAGAAACTCGGCAGGAAGCTTCGTCCTATGTCTTAAGACAGGGAAGGATTTTCAAAAGTTTAGATAAAAGAACATTTCAAGTTCCTTACGGCCCTGCTGTTGAATTTAATGTTGATGACAGTCCCCGGTTTTTCATGTATCGGGAGGCAAAGGAAGGGAGTTTAAAAATATTTGTTTCAGATGGCCTGCGTAGTTTGATGGAGGAAGTTTTTAACGAGGAAGAAATGAGTCTTGTTCTCTCTTCTATAGCCCGTCGTGAAGCTGCTTTAGCGGAAGGAAAATCAAGTGATGAGGCGCTTGAAGCTCAGAAAAGTGTTTTAGACTATGATTTAATAAAGGAGAGGTTGGAGTTTATTCAGGCTTTAAACGAATTAAATGTGGCAGTATCAGTATATAACAAGATCCCTTTTGAAGAAAAGCAGGAAACAGTTTCGGAAAACCCGCAAATTATTGCTGTCCATAATCAGGATTCAATATTTTCTTTCAAAGGGGGAGATAAAGAAATAAGAAGTTTTTTCATTTCATCAAAAGATAAAAATGGTGATCTTGTTATTTATATCCCGAAAACATTGTATGATTTTTTCCTTGAAACACCCGAAGGCGCAGCTCTTTTAGGAAAAATTACGCGGTCTTTGGCCGGAGAAGAATTGCTTCTTGAATCTGCCGATTATGCGGCATATAGGGAAGTTTTAAAAAATGTTGTTTTATCTAAAGCACCTTCACTTCTTAAAGAATCAGAGAAAAGGGTAACTGAAGATGGGGCTTCT
>PWEK01000124.1 GCA_003553445.1 Elusimicrobiota bacterium | reverse complement strand
AAGGGAATTTCAACCCGGAAAAAAACATTCTTGTCTCATACGGGACGTTTGCTGAAGATATGGCAACATTAAGCTTTCCGGAAGGTGAAGGCGACGGACCGCAGACAGTAACGCCGGATAACGATCAGTTCTGGTTTATTTCCTTTGATATTGCCCCTGATGCCACTTTGGGAGCAAAGGCGGGGTTAAGAGTAGGTCAAAGCAGCTGTTTTCATGTAGCCTACCCCCATTCTGTAAGCGGAGAAAACATTCCTTTTGAGTCAACCGAAACGGAAATAAAACCCGCGGGAAGCACGATGTTAGTTTCACCGCAGGATGCCGGACGGGAACAGGTTACCCAGGCCGACAGTGACGTAAAGGTTATGTCTCTTAACCTGAAAGTTTTGCCTCATGAGGAATCTGTTATATGGGAAGGGGTTAACATCCACAGGACGGGAACAGGAGATGACGCGGACATTTCCGCTGTTAAAGTTTACAGAGACGACGGCAGCGGCGGGTTTGATCCTGAAAAAGATGAACTGATATCTACAGGAACGGATTCTTTTAATGAAGGCCTTTCGGAAATATTTTTTCCCGAAACCGGGCGGCAGACAATATCTCAGGAAACTCAGCTCTACCACATTGCCCTTGACATTGCCAATCTGGCAGGCGTCGGAAAAGATATCGGCATAGAATTTAAAACTCCTCATGATTTTAAAATTTTAGACAGTCCTGATTACGCAGGTTCCAACGATATTGTTTTTGAATTGGAGAATATTAATGTTGAAAGCAGTAGCTTTTATCCCGATACAGTTGAAATTGAAGCGGGAACTCATATTGAATGGAATTGGCGCTCTGACGGACATAATATTGTTCCCTTAGAGATTCCTTCTGAAAGCGACTGGGAGGGGAATGTTTCTCTTGAAGACTCCGGTTTCCGGCATACTTACAACTTCCATATACCAGGGGTATACGAATATAAAAGTGAGGGTGTAGATGATATGTTCGGTGTTGTTGTCGTAAAAGAGCGGGAGCCCGTAGAATCCACAGAGGCGACCATAGAGGAGTACTGGGATATAATCACGGTAACTCCTTTAAGGGACGACTATGGGAATCCGTGGACTCCGGAGACGGTGGACCGGGGAGAGAAAAAAGTGCTTATGGACGCTTTCCAGCTTAATACCCGGATAGCTGATGCCGGGTGGAGCGGTATTACAATTTATCTGGAGGGTGAGGAAGGAAATCTGGAAGAACAACCGATAGCCGAGAACATTGAAAATGTGCAGGTGTGGCACGATGCCACTGGATAAGTTAAATTTGAGCCGGAAAAAGACACCCTGATTACTTCCACCACGGCAGTTTTCGAAGCGACCGAAAATGAAGCAAACATAGAATTTGAGATACCTCAGAGGGTGATGACTTCACCCGAAACATACTTCATAGTTTTCAACATAGCTGAAGAGGCAGACCCCGGCGCCCTTCTTAAAACGCGTCTTGCCCCCGGGAGTTTCTCACCTTATATTTCAGGTGAAAACCGGATGGCTGACCCGGGAACGCAGGAGCAGGAAGACGTTTACGATATAATGAGCGGTTTTACTATGGTTGAAATGATCCCATACTTCAGGCTATCCGGAATTCCTTTTGATGCAATCGCAGGCAATAAATACGAATTTAAAGTTGAAGCTTTAGGTGCTGACAGTGAAGTAAATGAGGAGTACAAAGGTACTGTTGCGCTTTCATGTGCTCAGGGGCGCACAATATTTCCCGAGGAAGAGTATACTTTTACGGATGAAGATAATGGAGTATGTGTTTTCCAAGGTATTGTTTTCGAAGATATTGGCGAACCATATATTACATACATAGAAGTTGAAGATGCCGAGATAAAAATGACAGGCAGAACCGGTGATATAGCCGTATCCCCTCCCGATTTTATTACCGGGATGGTTACGCAGAAGAAAGGCCGTCCTGTAACCGGCGTGAAAATAAAAGCATTAAGGGACGGCAAAGCCGTAGAGTATGCTCTTACCGACACTGAAGGAAAGTACAGGATTTCCGGACTCCAACCGGGAACCTATACCGTTCGGGCTTCATGGAAAGCAGAGGGAATCATATCAACTGTCGAGGCGCAGGCGAAAAACGGCACATCCGACTTTATTTTCACCCTTGAAGTTGAATATGAGCTGGGTGAAATAATAGGAAAGCTGGAAATAGACGGCAAGGGGGTTTTCGCTTCCGAATCCATCAGTACGCAGAGAGCCCTTGCCGCTGAAAACGCGCATTCTGATACCGCCTACATCCAGTTAAGGCAGAGCGACGGAATTAAGGCGCAGGTGCCCGTAAAAAATGACGGCAGTTTTTCTATTCCGAACCTTCTTCCGGGAAAATACACAGCCCGGGCGTATAACGGCCGAAGCTGGAGTAATACGGAAACGCTTACGCTTAGCGAGGGACAGGTAATGAATGTGTCTTTTACTTTTTCGCTTGATATAAAAAACTTTTACTGTTATCCAAACCCCTCCCGCCCGGAGCATGACAATATTACAATAAGGTATGAAAGCGGTGCGGAGCACGAAGGAAGCCTGGGAATATATACACTTTCCGGAAATCTTGTAAGGGAATTTAGACTGGATGAAAATGCAGGCTCCACATATGTTGAATGGGATAAGAAAAACGAATCGGGGCGGAGGGTTGCAAGCGGAGTGTACTTCATAGTTTTGAGAGCCGACAACTCCACGAAAAACGAATCAAAAGTTAAAATGATAAAGGCGGCGGTGATACGATGAAGTTATTTAAAAACATAACAATTATTTTTGGCATATTTTTATTTCTTTCATCTTCTTCATCGGCATCGCTTGAAGTTAAAAATGTTACTGTTACCGATGGAGCTGGCAGAGAAAGAGACCGGCTACTTACATCCGAGAATATAGGGCTGAGAATAGAAGTTGAAAATGTTTCCGAGGAAGTGGAGCGCATAAATTACCGCTTTACAATATATGACCCTTCAGGAAGCCGGGTTTTTTACCATGATGGAAACTCAACGCCGGGGAAAGTCGGTATTTCGGCTTCCCAGTTAAGAAATATACCTCTTAAGTTTTATACCGGACCGGGGAATTATTCTTTCCGGGGAGAGGCTTTTACAGTTATGGGAGATAGGGAAGAAAAAGATTCAAAGCGCGCAGAATTCAGCGTTCATTCTCCCGTTATTACACTTAATTACCCGCATGACCGGGCGCAGGATTTAAGAGACAGTCCGCTGAGTTTCAGATGGTCTTCTTCGGGCGCTCACAGTTACAATATAAAGGTAAGTGAGGACGAAGGGTTTCGCCGCGTCATATGGTCGCAGGAGACCCCTTCCGACAGTATAAATTATCCTGACACCTCTTCAGATGACCGGCGTAATCTGAAGTGTGGAATTCAGTACTACTGGAGGGTAATAGGGCTTGACTCTTCGGGAAGAAGGATATCTTCAAGCGATGTATACAGCTTCAGCCTCAGGCAGGACCGGGATTCACGGAACCTGGGTATTAAGGACATTTATTTTAACCCCATAATGAGCAGTTTTCCGGACAATGTTGTATTTACCGCTAAGGTTGTAAATACCGGAAGCTCTCACGAAGGCGATATTAAAGTGGATTTTTTTGTAGGCGGCCGTCAGGCCGCACAGAAAAGGCTTCCCCTTATCATTCCGGGTTCAAAAACTGAAATAAATTTTAATATAGGCTTATTTCTTCAAGAGAATATCCAGGCGACAGCCACACTTAATATAGATGATGACGACAGCAGAGACAATATTCTTACCAGAAATATTTCTGTTCCCGTCCCCAGCCGGTGGAAAGATGTACCCAAGATAACGGGCCGGGTGATAGACCGCTCCACAGGAGAACATCTTGGAGGTGTCAAGATGAGGTTAAGCGGGCCCCGGGAGCTGAGGGCTGTTACCTCTTCCAACGGCAGTTATAAATTTGAAAATTTACAGCCGGGCAATTATATTATGACCGCCTCACATGAGGGCTACAAGGATTCAGAACCGATACGGGTGACAGTTGACCAAAAAAAGGCCTATCCGCAGGAGCCCGTAGAAATGTCCCGGGATATTCCTGAGCATACACCCGAGTCGGCATGGAAGGTTATAAGTGAAAACCTTCCCCGGGATATTGTGTTTAAATTTGAGGGATACAGCCCCGCGGAAATGCGGTTAATTCCGGATGAAGATATTAATTACATAATTGAAAAAATTAAAAGCGGGGATGCGCTTATACGGGATACAAGGATAAAAATAGAATGAAATCTCTAAGAATATCATTATTATTTTTGATTTCAGCGCTTTGTTTAGCTAAACCGGTTGAGGCCTCATCCAATCGAGAGGTAGCTGTACTTACCGGTGTCCGCAGAACTGTTGAAGTAAGCCGCGACCAAAAAGAAAAATGGAAAAGTATAAAGGTGGGCGATTTTCTTTATGAAGGCGATTTTGTAAAAACAGGCCCCCGCGCTTCGGCTGAAATATCCTTTGTTACGGGGGTGGATATTTCCGTGTCCGAAAAGACAAAGATAGAAATAAAAGAAAGCGATATAGAGCAGATAGGAATTGAAACGGAACTTGACCTCATAGAAGGAGAATTGTTTAACCGGGTCAGAGACCTGTCAAACCTCGAGATAAAGACCCCGCAGGCGGTAGCCGCAGTCCGGGGTACGGAGTTTGGGATACAGGCGGGGGACTTTACCCGGGTCTATGTTGTTGGAGGCGAAGTGGAGGTATTTAACGATTACGGCAGTGTATTCCTTGGCGCCGGAAAGCAGACTCGCGTAGAATCCGGAGAAGCCCCTTCGGAAGCTACAGAGGTTACAGAAGATGAAAAAGAGGCAATGAAAAAATTTGAGAAGTATTCACTGATTCTTTCAATGCCGCAGGAACTTGTTGCCGGACTTGGCTCGTTATATGAGCTCGAAGTGATTGATGATGACGGCACCGCTGTGGATGTCAGCGGCAGGGTTGATATCAATACCAGTATTCCCGCAGAATTTTCCTCAGACGGAGTACAGTGGACGTCGCTTCCCGAAAGAATCAGGATACGGGAAGGAAAAGGTTCTTTTTATCTTAAGCCGTCAGTGCCCGGACGCATGCTTGTATCCTGCCGGTCGGATGATTTTGTTTCTGCGGTTAAAGAACAGGCGGTTGAATCCCCGCAGTCCAAGGAACTTATAATAGAGCTTCGCGACGGCAGGGACAGCTACAGGCTGAAAATGGATTTTCAAAGAGATGATTAAAAAAACAGCCATAATTATAACAGGGTTTTTTCTGTATGCTCTGCCTCTAGGTGCTTACGGAGGCGGATATGAGGGTACCCGGGCAGGGCAGGTGCTAAAAATAGCGGGAGGAGCGGCCGGTCCGGCCATGGGCGGCGCTTATACGGCTGCAGGGAATGATATATCGGGAATACATTTTAACCCGGCTGCAGCCGCCGGTATAGAAGGATTCCAGTTTGAAGTTATGCGGCTTGAGTGGTTTGGAGACACAGCCCTGAACCACGCCGTATTTGGAATGGATATAGGACCCGGCTCGGCGGGAGTATCCTACACCGGCATCAGTATAGGAACAATGGAAAGAAGGCTTGATGATACAATACAGCATGAAGGAACCTTTAAAGCGGGTGATTCGGTGGGAAGCCTGTTCTACGGGACCGGGCGCGGACCGTTCAAGGCGGGAGCAGCTATTAAATATTTGCACTCAAAAATAGATTATGAGAGCGCATCAGCGTTTGCCTTTGATATAGGCGCCACAGCATATTCGGGTAGTATTAGGGGCGGACTATCAATCAGAAACTTAGGAACCTCAATGAAGTTTATACAAGAAAAGGAAAAGCTTCCTTTTTCAGTTTCTGCCGGTTTTTGTTATGACTTTCTGGAAAACTTTTACGGGACCGGAGATATAAACTTTCCATCCGACGGAGAAACTAACGCCGCCTTCGGAGCCGAATATACTCTTTCCGCCGGATCTGTAAATATCCCGGTTAGAGCCGGAATAAGGTCCGGTAAGGGGAAAAAATTGATTGAAGCATCTTCAGCCGGAGCAGGTCTTTCCCACAAGAACTACACTTTTGATTTTGCCTGGGTTCCATACGGGGACATCGGAGATACTTTTCGTTTTTCATTGAAGGGCAGTTTTTAACTATTCCGGTTAATGGATATCAGGGTCATCCTCCGGAATGTATTTATTTAATCAGCCCTTCTATCTCTCTACCGTAATAATCATGACAATCTAAAAGTTTCCCCACTGTTTTCTTTAAAATCATTCAAAAACTGTAGAGCCATCTCACAAGTAGATCAAAACTGTCCTCGTTTTCATCAGAGTCGTTTCTGTCCTTAAACCAGGTAAACGAACCACCGATTGTAGCGGTGTAGTTCTCATGGAGCCTCCAGGTTGTTTCCAGGGAAGCCTTTGTTTCTACAGTATCCAGAGGAGCTGTCTTTGAATCGCTGCTTCTTTCTGTAAGGGAAGCGGACATTGCAAGATTTAATGCACCCGGAATTATTCTGAAAGTAGCGCCGCTTCTTAGCCTGCCGGATTTTCTGTCTGGATCGCCATCTACATATTTTGTCCGGTTTTCCGAATATCCTCCACTTAATGTCAGGCGCCTTGAAACTGCGCCCGAGTAACTTATACTTGTGTTGAGAGTGCTTAAGTCAGATGAAGAGCCGGTTTTATCTTTAAATTGTGAAATTGACATACCCCCAGAGAGGAAATGTCCTGAAAAAGAGTGGCTGAGACTGGCTGAACCGCTAACAGACTCATTTTCAAGACTTCCTTCAGGATCGCTTTCAACAGTATTTATTGTTCCCGATAACTGAATAGAGGGAATTCCCGGCTGTCCTATAGTCATAGATATATTGTCTGAATTCTGCAGCGTTGTGGTTTTTTCATCTGCCGGCAGAGACTCGATGTTGTCATTATGTGTTCTCCTTGTATATCCGAAATTCAGCCATGGCAGGAAGTTGTACCTCAAAGAGCCTTCATACCCTATCCGGTCATTAGATATCCCCGGAGCCCCAAGAGTAATAAAAGAAGGCTCAGTTATGTAAAACAAAGCCGAAGCCTGTATGCTGCTTCGGCTGTATTTCACGCTGCCTCTTGCGGCGGTTGAGGTTGCAGAAGTTCTGCTCCCGTCTTCCTCATTTTGGGTTTCAAATATATTCACCCCGGTTTCTGCACTCAATGTAAATTTTCCCGGTCTGTAATTTACAAAAGCTGACAGTATATTACTGGTTTCAGCCGGAGTCATGCGAGATTCCTTTGAAATCGATTTTCTGTCATCAAAAGCCCTTACGGCGCTTATGCCTATATCAAGGTCTTCGGATACGGTCCTGGAGCCGCTGGCACCCAGAACGTATCTTGCGTAACTTCCGGCAAAATTATCCTCCCCTTCTTCACTTTCGGCTGTTTGCAAAGCTGCTACCTTAAAATCGTAGGATCCAACCCGGTGATTATAATTAATGCCCCGGCCGCTTTGGTTTCTCAATGAAAGATCGGAAAAATTGGGCATAGAGTCTCCCAGTTCCAAGGTTGATTGGCTGCCTGAAATATTAAGATTAATATTGTATATATCAAGCATATCTTCATCGGTTGTGTATACTGTGGAATTAAAAACAAGAGACCCGAAAGAAAACCCACCCATTAGATTTAATGAAAGATTTGAATTATATCCTCTTGAAGTTGCAGCGGAGGTTGCTGCCGAAGTTTTCCAATTCAGCCGGTTGGATAGCACAGCGTTTCCCCTGAATACTGTAACGGGTTCAGGGTCTTCTGCAGGTTCAATCCCTGGAGGATCTGCTGCACTTATGTAGAAAGCATTAAAATCGCTGATATGGATGCTTCGCCCTTTTGAAAGAAGACCTACTCTGAACAGGTGATTACCCGCAAAATCATCCGGGATTTTTTCTGTCAGCATAAAAAGAGTTGAATCTCCGGGTTTCACATTATTTTCAAGCACGCTGGGTTTTACTCTCTTTATAAATTTTCCTTCATCATTAAATATTTCAACAAAAGCGGAGTAATCTTTTGCTTTCCACAGATCAGCAGAATTATTTACATAAATTATTTTAAAGGTTGCACTTTCTCCCGCCTGCACGGGATCGGGTGTAGCAACTGCAAGCTGAACATGCACTTGCTGCGAAGCAGTAAGAACACCCCATGAAAAAAAAGTCAGGAAAATCGAGATAGATACTACATTAAAAAGCTCTTTCATAATAAATATATAATACCGCTATGTAAAAAATTCAAACGAAAGAAATATATTCATAAACTATTTCTGTATTGAGAGAAATTAAGTTCCATAAACCAACTCCGCCATGAAAATAAAAAAAGCAGCAGATTTTGCCGGCCGACAAAAAACCTGTCATTTCAGCATCCGTTAAAACATACCCAGACTGGCATCAGAGACCATTTTTACCAAACGATAATTTTTCATCATCTCTCCTACCGAAAAGAGCTTCAACTGCTATTGCATTGTGAGTTTTATCAGCCTGTATTTCTCTGCAGGGGTTACGATGTCCCTTCCTATTCCCACAATGATTAAATGCTGTTTATTGAATTTAAATAAAAAAAATGGCATAATTAACACAGCTTTTTAAATTAAAGTAGCGGCGTGAGTGAAGGTAAAAAAAACAAGAGGTAAGAAAATGAAAAAATTAAACATCGGGTTACTGTTAACGGGAGCATTTTTCATTCTACAGGCGGTTACCGCTGAAGCAGGCCAAAACAGGATTTACTGCTGGACAGAAGAAAATATTGATGCTATTAAGGATAGCAAAGCAGAAGCGGATGACGATATAGACCCCAGTGACGATTTCATAGAGCCTGGAGACAATTTTATAGATCCCAGCGATGACTTCATAGAACCTGGTGACAATTTTATAGACCCCGGCGACTATTTCATAGAGCCTGGAGACAACTTTACTTTCGGTCTGAGAGGAGGAGCAAACCTGGCTACTTTTACTGGTGATAACGCCAGAATATACCCGGGAGATGTTGCAATAGAACCAGGAGATAATTTTATTGAACCCGAATCAACTACGGGTATATCCGCAGGTTTATTCGCAAACTTTTATTTAGGCAGAAGTTTCTT
>PWEK01000131.1 GCA_003553445.1 Elusimicrobiota bacterium | reverse complement strand
CTTCTTTGGTAAAATCATTCATAGGAAGCCCTCTTTCTGTGAATAGGTTCTGGTAAACTCTATTATACACGATTGAGGGTTTCCCTTTTATTTCCATTTACACAAAATATTTTACGCTATCAAACTGATAAATAACTTAAAATCATCTATTGAAAACTTGATACAAAATCTATTATTAGAAGTGATAATATGAAAGAAAAAATTGTTTATTTAGGGAACTTTGGCTCACATCATAATTTTGAAGGCAGTCAAATACGAAAAACTAAAAGCATTGTAAAATACTTAGAAAAAAATAATTTTAAGGTTATAACAATTGATACGGATTGTGGTAAATTTACTAAGAAATTAATAAACTTTTCTAAGTATTTACTTTTTGTATTATTTTATAAGAAGATAATAATTTCGCTTAATACACAAGGCCTGAGTTTTGGCAATTATATATTTATTAGATATGTAAGTAAATTTTTTAAGAATAAGCAGTTAATATTTATAACAATCGGTGGATGGTTAGCAGAGTTTATTGAAAATAACCCAAAAATAAAGGAACCACTAATGAGATTTGATAGTATTTATGTTCAAACGGAAACTATTCAAAAAAAATTATATAATTTAGGATTCACTAACACATCAGTGATGTATAATTTTTCTAATTTCTCACTTTTAAACTTAGATCATCGAAGCACTAATGTTAACGAGAATCCAATTAAGACCAATAGGGATGTTAACAACATTGTTTTTTTCTCGTTTATAAAGCAAGAAAAAGGTGTAAAAACCGCTGTAGAAGCAGTGAACGAAGTCAACCAATTTAAAATTAAGTACAACTTAGATTTTATTGGCCCAGTTGATGAAAAGTACAGGCATGAATTCTGTAATCTAATTCAAAATAATCCTTATATTAATTATAAAGGTTTTGTAAAAAAAGAAGAAGATATACTAAATACGCTTGAAAACTATGATTTAATGATCTTTCCAACATATTATGAGGGCGAAGGTTTTCCCACAGTAATTGTCGAAGCATTTGCAGCTGGGTTGCCAGTGGTAGCATCAGATTGGAAATATAACAGTGAAATTATTGAAAATGGAAAAACAGGGATGTTATTCAAAAGTAGAAATGTTGAAAGTTTAACAAATGCACTCAATTATCTTTATGATAATAGACAATGTATTCAGCAAATGAAAAAACATGTTTTAAAGGAAGCATATAAATATCATATTAATAATGTGCTTAAACCTTTAAGGGAAGAGTTAGCCAAAGAGCATTTTGATTAGACTAAATTATCTGTTTAAACTTATTTATCTTAAGCTGTATTACTGTAATAGTTGACTAAAATCTATTCATATTCTTTATTTTAATGCTAATTTTAGTTGAATCAACCAAGTGTCGATTACACTTAATTGGACACTTAAGTACTTATATGGATATTATGAACTACGGGGTGAAAAATATCGTGAAAAACATTATACTTCTTACGTCATCTCTTGAAGATGGCGGTGCCCAAAAAGTAGTATCAGTTCTATCTAGATTATTCAATAACAATGATTACAATGTCTATGTACTTGTTTTTGATGGTCAGGATATTGAATATAACTATGAAGGAACATTAATCGATTTAGAGATTCCTGCCAGAAACAATCCCGTTATAAAATTCATAAATGTTATTAAAAGGATACGAAAAGTAAAGAAATTCAAAAAACGTTATAACGTAGATACTTCCATTTCATTCCTATCAGGCCCTAACCTAGTAAACCTTCTAAGCAAGAAAAATGATAAAGTTATTCTTTCTATAAGAAATTTTTTAAATCAATCGCACTCAATATATGGTAGTGTAAACAAATTTTTGATTAGACACATTTATAAAAAGGCTGATTATATTGTTAGTGTATCCAAAGAGATTGAAAAAGATTTAGAAAATAATTTTGCTATTCCGGGAGATAAACTATTAACAATTTATAACCCCTATGATGTTGAGCATATTGTCAGTAAGACAAAAGACCCTTTAAATGCAACTGAGAAGAAGTATTTTTCTGAGCATACATTGATTACTATGGGTAGACTCCATAAACAAAAAGGGCACTGGCATCTTATCAAAGCATTCAGCAAGGTAATAGAAGCGATTCCTGATGCGAAACTTCTTATCTTGGGTAGAGGGGAGCTTGAAGATTATTTAAGCAACCTCATCAATAATTTTAATCTAAATGATTCTGTTCACTTACTTGGGTTTCAGTCCAATCCCCACAAATATCTATCCAATGCCCAACTGTATGTGTTTCCATCACTCTATGAAGGGTTCCCTAACGCCTTAAACGAAGCAATGGCTTGCAAGCTTCCTGTAATATCTGCTGATTGTCCATCGGGCCCTAAAGAGATTCTTGCGCCTAGCAAATCACTCGAAGAAAAAACAACAGATATTGATTATGCTGAATATGGGGTGCTTGTTCCTGAGCTTGATGGTAAATTTCATGAATACAGTAGTCCATTAACCAAGGAAGAAGATATGCTTGCCAATGCAATAATCACAATGTTAAAAGATACGGCGATGCGCGAGAAGTATTCGGAATTATCATTTAAACGCGTTAATGATTTTAATTTTGAGGTCATCATGAAACAATGGGAAGCAATCATCTAAAAAGAATTTCTGATTAAAAAGCAGTTATCGATATTTGATTCGAATGATTTTTCATAAGCGTGTTAAAATTGTATCTAACTGCAAATATACGTTAACTTTCTTGTGTTAAATAGATTGTTGAAATATTGCAAATCCTTGAAAGAAATTAGGAATGGGTATTATGACTATTAAATTAGACCAACACATCATTAATCCTATAATGGGTTTATACATATTTAGCTTATTCGTTTGGTCAAATGTAGCGGATTTATATGTTTTAAGTAATATGATTGGAATTGTTTTTATTGGGTTGGTTTGGGTAGAGACTCTATTAAAAAACAGGCCGGTTCGATTTAATCAATATATTTTGTTAATTGTCAATGAAAAGTGTACCACTTACGGGTGGAAAGGACATTGAAAAATGTACCACCCTCCAAACCGGAATCACTCGCCGGTCTTGTCACTTTCCAACCATTCTTTGGTTTCCTTGGTCCGATAGGATTCGATGCCGAAAAGGTCCAATAGATGCGCCTTGTGTACGAGACGGTCGATCATGGCGTTGGTGAGCACCGGATCCTCGAAGATCTCGTCCCACCTCTCGAAGGCCAAATTGCTGGTGATGATGAGAGATTTGGTCTCGCTCCGGGCCGAGAGGAGATTGAAGAAGAGTTGCGCCCCCTCTTTATCGAAGGAGATGTAGCCCAGTTCGTCGATGATGACGAGGTCGTATTTGACGAACCGGTTCTTGTATTTGGTCAATTGATGCGTGCTGGTGCGCTCCCGCAATTCAATGAGAAGGTTGGGCGCATTGGCGAAGAGAACTTTCTTGCCTTCCAGGCAAGCCTGTACGCCGAGAGCGATGGCGATGTGGGTCTTCCCGACCCCGGGGTTCCCCATGATCAGGAGATTCTCTCCTTCTTCCAAGAACCCGAGGGTGGCGACTTCTTTGAGTTTCTTCCGGGCCGAAGGCGTCAAGCGGTCGCGATCGAAGTCCTCGAGGTGTTTCCGGGTGGGGAAACGAGCCTGTTTCAGCCGTTTCTCCGTGGAATGGACACGCCGGGTCTCCAGTTCCTTCTCGAAAAGCTCTTGTAAAAACGATACATGGGACACATCATGGGTCTTGGCCTCTTCGAGATGGAGCTCGACATGGTTCTTGATATGCGAAAGTTTCAACTGCCGGGCATAGTCTTTCAGTCTGTCCACGTCATTCATGGCGGGCATCCCTCAAGAGTGTGGCGTAGGTGTCGAGATTCGCCTTGTAGTCGAAGGTCGAAAGCGCCACCGCTTCCGGTTTGTCGCTCCCGGGGGGAAAGAGGTGTCGACGCACCTGTTCGGCGGTGGGCGCCTTGAGTCCATGCCCCTGAAGCTCCGCCAGGGCGTTGATGGTCGCATCCATACCGGCCTCGGCCATGATCCGCAAGATGTTGACGAAACCTTTCGGATCCGTGCTATAATGGTCGTGAAAGACGGATGTGACCAGTGGTCCCGCCTGTTTGAACGCCTCGGCGTCCGCCAACGCCCCGGGTTTCTTGTACAGGGTGTTCAAATAGTGCATGACATCGAGCGCGTACTGGTCGCTTCCGTTTCTTCTTTTGTGGGTGGCGACGCGGACACCCTTGGCATAGATGTCGACGTGTTCGACATACACGCGCACTTTGAGCGTCTTGCCCACGAGGTGTTCGGGAACGGAATAGTGGTTCTTGTCGATTTGGACGAAACTGTAGGAATTCACTTTGAGTCTCCGGATTGAGGCGCTGTCATAAGGCGGAGGACAGGGGGAGAGGTGTGCCCTCTCCTCGGCGAAGACCTCTTCGTCCCGCCAGCGCTTGAGCGTCTTTTCCAAGTGGCGGTTCGCTTCCTCGAGGCTTGCGAAACGATACCGTTTGCCGAAGACCTTCCGCCGCACGACCTCGACGCTCTTTTCCACGCTCCCCTTCTCATGGGGCGAGGCCGGATTCCGTCAAGCGGACGGAGAAACCGTAATAGAGCGAGAGTTTGGTGATATCCTCGGTGAGTTCCCGTTCGTTCCGGCCCACGAAACGTTTGACCACATTCTTCATGTTGTCATAGACCATGGTCCGCGGGATGCCACCGATACTTGCGAAGAAGCGGTTGTGGCTCTCCAGGAAACTCGCCATGTCGGCCCGTTTGTAGACATGGCCCACGGTCGTGTCCGTCGCCGGCAGGGTGGAGACGGCCAGCCGGTGGACCCCCGGGATTCCCGCGATTTCCAGGGTCACGTCGCCGAAATCGTATTCCATCGTCTCCCCCGGTTCATGCCGTCTCTTGATGAAGACCTCCCGGTGGCGCTCTTCCTCTTTCTTCCCCTGCACGTACCGCTGAATCTGCTTGTACGAGATGTCCGCCCCCGCCGCCATCAGTTCCTCGTGGATGTCCTTGGCCGTGAGTTGTTGCTTGCGCATGCCGTTCTTCCTTTTCATCGCGTTCTCCGCGAGATACTCGTCGACCCGACGGCGGATGGCTTCGGTGAGTTTTCGCGGTTTGCGGCTACGGGTGTCGTAACGCGGTGCCTCCATCATCCTCTCAGTGATCACGCGTTGTTCATCCGGGGTGTCGCTGGACTCCAACGCCTGTCGCGCCTCTTCATAGGCTTTGACATACTTGCGGATGGTTTCCCGGTGGAACCCCGTCTCCCGGTGGATTGCTCGGATGCTCATGCCGCGTTGATGATAATCGATGATTCTGAACTTCGTCTTCAAGTCGATCACTTTCCCTTTCCTCCGCATCTTTTGTCAGATACGGCAATTATATCAGTCTTTGGGAAAGTGGTACACTTTTCAATGTCCATGGGTGGTACACTTTTCAATGTACATTAGCATAGAATATAGATGAAATAAATATTGTAGGGGGATATTATGTTTGAATTGAGTTTAAATCAACGAAGAAATTCACTTTTAAAAAAATATCATGAAAAATATCGTTCTTATTATGAGAATGACTACCAAAATGATCCAATTTCGGCTTCAAAAAATATAAGTGAAATCATTAACACTTATGTTCCTGAATTTATAAATAATAATTCGCACAAAGATGACGAAATGGAAAAAGTTTTCAACGATTTTTGGGATGAAATATCTCCACAGTTAAAATATGATATCGAAAGAAAGGTCAATCAAAATACGAATATATATAACATGTGTAATGCAGTAAAACTGAGTGGTGCCAATTCTGTTAGTAGAACGTTGAGTACTAAATTAGGGTCTTTGTGGGAAAAAATTGCGAATTTATCAAAGTATGTTCTTTCTCCAGAAGAGTAGTTTAATATTACTATTAAAGGTGTAGATGCAATATTATACCATGATGAAAAAATACATTATATACAGATTAAAACACAAAAAAACACTTTAACAGGTAGCCAAACCGGACGATCTATTTCAGAATTGGAGGTTTATGATTATCCTCTTTTTGCTGCATGTATAAATAATAATTCAGCATGGACATTTCCTTCTCATGAAAAAATAAAAAGGATAGCTGGAGAAGAATTTTGGGATCTATGTGACATATCTTATGATCAATTATTAAACAACATATCTACTCTAGTAAAAAAGGCAGAGGATTTATTAGAATAATAATTAGAAAGTCTGAAAGGCTTGACCCCACTGGACATGGGTATCAAGCCTTTTAATATTGGTGGTATATTATTACTGTATGTTATATAGCTCTTTGTACACATAATTTACCTTTAACACTTCTATTGAAAATAATATTGAGATTTAATGTCTTCATTAAGGCTCTTCAATAATATTTTAAGACTTTTCTCAAAATCTTGAGGAAAATCTTTTAGATGAAGGTGGTTAGCTCCTACAATTTCTTGTAAAGAAATATAAGAATTTGATGTTGCCCATCTATTACATCGATGTTTTATAAACTTGAAATCGGATTCTCCCAAAGTAATGTGAACCCTTACCAATGGAAAAGATGATATACCTTTGATTAAAGCTAATTTGACTCCTTCTGATAAGTTTATTAGATGTTTTCTTTCATAACGCTTAAAATACGAACGAACTATCAGTCTAGAGTGTCTGTCTGCTGATAAGATTATTCCAGCTATAGAATATATCATCCATTTTGGGGAACAGTACGCTAATAATGTATGAACTCGTGCTAAAAAACGGATAAAAAATTGAATTTGTAATGCATAGGATGAGAACCATCCAAATGTAATGCTATAATTTTACTAGGATAAATGAACGCAAAATATTGAGCAATATATCCACCCAAAGAAGTACCAGATATTATCATTTTGTCTATACCCAAGTTTTCTAGTAAGGCAAAAAGAGATTTGCATACTTCATCAAAATCTAAATGTCTATCGGGAATATATGACATCCCATGCCACGGAAGATCAACCAAAATCAAATAATAATCGTATTTAAATCGATCTACCTGTCCATCAAACATATGATGATCAGCACCAAGAGCATGTAAAAACATTATTACAGGGTTTTCTATTTCCCCATAGGTCTCATAATAAATGAACCCTTCTTCAGTTTTGAATTTCATACCACTGACACCCGCTAGACTGATATATGGAAATTACTCTTTTCTATTCGAATGTTTCTTATAATTATCATTAAAATAATCTTTGAACTCATAGTCCGTTGTTCTTCTATACCTTGAATATTTAATTAGATTGTTTGTTTCTAAATGGAAATCCATGATATTCTTTGCAGCAGCATAACCCAGTCCTACGGGTACAGCATTTCCTACTTGCTTATATTTTTCCGTTAAACTTCCACTGAACTTCCAATTATCAGGAAACTGCTGCAATCTAGAATACTCTATAATTGATAATGGTCTTAATTCTTTTGGATGACACAGCATTGTTGCTGGCATATTAGGTGAAGTAACAAGAGTTGGAGAAGGCTTATCAAAATGTAATCTTCTGAAAAAGCCTGTTTTCCCACCTCCAAGATGGTATGAATTTCCCATTGCTTCTTCAATTATTTTATCGGGAAGATTCCTCCAGTTTTGTCCTTGTTTAAGTAATTTGAGATATTTCTCTGCATTTTTCCTTAATGGTAAATATTCATTCTCGGAAGGCTCTTTCAAATCCGAAAAAGCAGTTTTTAAATCAATCCACTTTTCGGTATTAGGTATTTCTCCATTTTCACTATGAGTTGGAATTGGCAATCTAATTCTATCATTTCCTTGGTTTCCAAATATAATCATTCTTTCCCGCTTTTGTGGTACTCCATAATTAGCAGCATTAAACAAAGCAAAACTAATCGTGTATCCATGTTTCTCAAATTCATTTTTTAAGAAATACATTACACTACCTTTGACATCTTTATATTGGTCATACTCTCTGTATTTAGGCGGAACAGCATGTAATTTAGATGATAATAAACCTCTAACATTTTCTAGTATAAAATATTGTGGTTGTATTTCTTCTACAATATTCAAAAATCTAATAATGGCATTCCCTCTGAAATCTTCCAATCCCCTTTGTTTACCAGCCGAACTAAATGATTGGCATGGAGGGCCTCCAACTACCATAAAGACATCATCATAATCCAAGTTTGCAGTCTCTAAAATTTCATCAACACTAACATTGTTGATATCTTTTTCTATAACTGGAATATCTGTATTTTGTCTAATTGTTTCAGCTGCCCATTTATTATTTTCGACACAAACCTTAACATTAAAACCGGCTTTTTCTACACCTAAATCTAACCCCATAGCACCAGAAAATAACGAAACTACATTAAAATCATTGTTTTTCAAGTTAAAAACTCCTTATTGTTGTCAATATTATAATCATAGATTGTTTGTTGGATTAATAAAAGTTATTTTTTAGTTCCAATTGCTAATTCTTATTTTTTCATTGAAAAACAAAAATCCCTTTATACCAATGTAATCCCCTATGGACAAATGTTTTAACGATTCCTCATGTATATTCTTTCCGATATATATGATGAATACCTCTTCATCATCCACTTCAACCTCAATATATTCATTATTATAACATAATCCGCTATCATTCATCCAAAATGAAAAAGAGGGGTTACCTCTTTAGATTTATTCAGGGAATATATAGCTGAATATTGGTTTTAAAGATGCAATATATTTATTGATTAGACGGATCTAAAAATGTCAACTTCTTAGCCCAAATTTTAACGTTGCCGTCCATACTTAAATCTAACATCCCTTTAATACCAACATAATCATCAATTGAAAGATTTTCTTCTGCAGATTGAAAGAGATTGGGATTTAAAAATACCGTGAATCTTTTCCTATCTTCACATTCTAATTCTATATTATATTGGTCTTCATTAAAAGCTTTTAACATTCCTACCAAAACAACTTGGTTAACGATAATTTAACCCCCTAAGACTTAAGATTTATATTAATTATAACACATTTGCAATCTTGTTTTTACACGTAAAAAATATAATAATTATCAAAATAATAATATGCTTATTCTCTTAAGAACTAGATACACTAAATCAAGCTCTATTATTATGATATTTATATCAATAGTTGCAACTATTTTTGATACGGCTCGCCGTGGATGATCTTCATCGCACGATAGAGTTGCTCGAGCAGAAACACTCTACTCAGCTGGTGCGGCAGGGTCATCTGCGAGAAGGACAAGACCAGATCGGCTTTCTTGCGGACGGTT
>PWEK01000028.1 GCA_003553445.1 Elusimicrobiota bacterium | reverse complement strand
GTAATTTGAAGTTTGTAAAAACAGCAGTTTATCTGCTCAGATTTTATTTGAAAAAACTTATTTCATAACCGTATTTTTTTTTGCCTTTTGGAAAGAATCCACATAATAAGACTTTGAATTAAACATATCAACTCTTGCTTTTCCTCTCAAATCTTCTCTTCTATTCCGAAGAGCCTCTTCTTGGCACAACCAATTTTGGGTTTTTTCATCAATATTGTAAGATACACCGCAAGTCCTATTTTCCTGGAATGAGTCATTCCATGTCCGTCTACCATAAAAATATCCGCAGTTGAGTTAATTTTTTTCATTGCTTTTAACAAAAAGGGTATTTCCCTGAATGAAAGGTAACCCGGAACATATTGAAATAATTTCCCGGGCTCTCTTTATACACCGCACTTTAACCCCATTTAAAACGGGGTACTTATAAACCGGACACGCCGCCTTAACAACATTTCTTTTGCGGAGATAGCTTACATCACAGCCGCAAATAGTATCTACCCTTTCTGCCCTGTTTTCAAAACAGCTTTCAGCCAGAAGTTTTTTTGTATTTTTCTTGTTTCAGCGACTGTTTCCGGAATCTTCATTTATTTTTTCCTTGACCAATTTCATTAGATTTTTAGTATAATCACCCTTTCCATGCCCTTTAGTCAACACTAACGACCTTTCCAATATTTCTATCGCTTTTTCATATTCCCCCAACTTCATATATGCAAGAGCTGTATTATTTAACACTCCCAAAGAAGACGGATTAATTTCCGCGGCTCGTTTATAATACTTCAATGCTTTCTCATATTCCTCCTTTATGCTGTAAACAATTCCTATGCTATTATAAGCTTCAGTGTTTAAATGATCTCTCTTTAGGGCCCTGTTATTATACTCTAACGCTTTCTCATAATCCTCTCTCTGTCTGTAAATATCAGCCAGTCTGTTATATACCACAGCAAAACCCGGGGCCAGAGATTTTGCCTTCATATAATACTTTTTCGCTTTTTCACTGTCTCCATAATATTTATAATAAACCTGCCCGATATTCATATATGTCCTTGCTACACTGACACCCTTATCGCTTCGAATTACATTATAAAATTTTTTAAGAGCCATTAGGTAATCTCCTTTTCTTTTATATATAACTCCCAGATTATTTCCTGCCCTGACATGTAACGGATATCTTTCTATCACATCTTCCCATAAAACAATCGGGTCATTATAAAAATCATTTCTCAAATAAGTACCTGAAACAAGTATAAAAAAATATAAAATCACAAAACCATAAAACATGCGCTTTACATAAAACGACAAACTTTCAAACCATCTGCTTTTGAAAAAAGATATTATAGAAAAAGCCATCAATACATAGAAACCGATTGCCGGCATATATATATACCTCTCCGCCAATGGGCAGGTAGTTGGAAAAAAAGAAGAGGTCGGTGATACAGTAATCAAGAAAAACAACACAGAAAACATTACTATTTTCTTTGAATCTTTCCATGGATTCGCTTTTTTTAACAATAACACAATCAAAAAAGCTGCAACGGAAAAAGAGAATACGGAAAAAATAAGTCTAATATCCAAAACACCTCTTAATGGTTCAATATGGTGCTCAAAAGAAATCCCTGCCGGATACATAAGGAACATAATATATCTAAACATTACATAAGGCTGAATAGCCATATATTCAAATCTCTCCCAACGCATTACTCCACCTTCATAATCCCCTATTTCTCCTAAATAAAAATACCTGAACAATATATAAATTACAGCAACACACCATAAAGGAATATGGTGCTTCTTTCTATTCCACACATTTTTCAACTTTAAATCACTCATAAAGAAGAAGTCAAAGGAAAGTATAACGGCAGGGAAAGTAATACCGTCAGGTTTTGAAAATATTGATAAAATATACAGCAGAAGAACAAGAGGATAAAAGGAAAACTTCTCAGTGCTTTTAATAAAAACTAACGCGCCCAGAAGGTAAAAAAATGCCATAAGTTGACCAGAACGTCCAAAAATATAAGGCACTGTATTTACGTTAACAGGATGAACAGCAAAAAGCACAGAAGAAATAAAAGCAATAGCGTGTTTATTAGGTATATCTGTTTTGGAAAATATTTTTTTTACAAATACAAAAATTAAAAACGTGTTTAAAACATGAATAACTACATCAAAAATACGATAAACAAAAGGATTAAGTTTTCCATAATGATAATTAATCGTATAAGTCAGATAAGTAATCGGCCTGAATGGATCATTCCTTGCATCGGTTTTATATTCTGAATAAGAGTACATTAGCCGAGAAGGGATATTTTCAATATGCCTAATATCCGGATTAGAAACAATTTTAGACATGTCATCTAAAACAAAAGGTGCGTGAAGGCTGTTATGGTATATTCCGAATATAACTGCAGCCAGGAAAAAAAATATTACCAGATTTTTGCGCTTATACTTTAAATTCATAATTTTCATTTTTTACTCAAATATTATACATGATTAATTTCATAATAACTTATATTCCCCAAAAAAAACAAATCAGAAAAATGTCTTTGACTTGTCTCACTAACATTTTTATACTTTAAACATAATATAAATTAAAATAATTTAATTTTTCAAATGAAAGAAAAGACAAAACCAGATACAGAAAAGAAATCTTCCGCCATTACTGCTTCGGATATGGAAATATTTGTTTTCCCGGAGCTGCTTTACAGCATAGTTCTGGCAAATATAATGTCCCCACGGATATGGGAATGGAGAAAAGACCCCTGGTTTAAATCTATCTTAAAAAAATCTCCGCGAAGAAGAATTCTCAGGCTTAAGCAATATATTATGAACAACTATGTTTTTAACCTTGACCTGGAAACCTGGGGCCTTACCAGGCGGGAGAAGGAGTTAGACAGATTTAAAAAATATTTATCCCCGGAAGAGATTTCCCGTTCAAATGCTTTATTCGGTTATGAAGGAGATAAATACTATTTTGACATAGATATACGAACGCATTTTGGACTTTACAAATATGACTCCGAAGTAATTCCATACTGGAAAACAGAGACAGTAGAAGCCATGGATGCCTTCTCGAACAAACAGGGATACGAAAAAGGCGCAGGCGAATGTGTTTCTCTGTCAACGCTCTATGCCGCAGCTATGTTTATTGTCGCACGCATACCTCTTGATAAAATATATCTTATGGCAACACCCCTTCATTCTCAAAACTATGTTGACACTGGGAAAGGACTCCTCACAAACAACAGACGAATCATAACGAGAAACATGTGGTATAATGGAACCCCGATATCAATGAAAGCCAGAAGGGCCCTTGAAAATGAAAAGGTAACCCTGGTTGCTAATTCAGGAGGACACATTCACATCTTATACAAAGAAGCGACTATAGATCCTGATTCATATAATGCTTTTACTGGGATCCTAAGAAAATTCCTTACTACTGACCTTGATGGAAAAATTTTTGGAAATTTTCTCAGATCCAGAAAAGATATACATAACTGTCTACAACTCAGATGGCAAATAAATGGAAAAGACCGTTTTATAGCACTGGAAAAGGTTTTTGAGTATGAATCAGACACACCATATCTTATGACTGACAATACACGGTCTCATCTGATCGACTCCATTGATGCCGAAGAGTTTCACAACTCACCCATTCCTGAAAGGATTATTCTTAACGATGTTGAAGATTTCATCGATGAAAAGAAACTCAAACTAAAAGATGCTGATTCTTTAATAGAACTTAAGAAAAGAATCGGTGGCGATTGTATTAACTCAAGTAGATTCGTAAACAGCCTTATGGATTTTTGCATCACAAAAGCAGATCTCCCCGATCCTAAAGAAAAACATTTTACCCGGGAAACACCCCTGGAAATAAACCCGAATATGAAACGCTGTGAAATCATCAATTATCTCAAAGAAATACGAGGCAGAAACAGTTCGGCAGAACTGGCACTCTACGCATTCCGGGATCTTTCTCTTACTGAGCCTGAACCTTTTTTGAAAGCAGCAATAGAAAGAAACCCTGTATCTGCAATTTTCTTTAAAAATAAAAGTATAGAAAAAGCCGCCGGCTGGATAAAAAGACTTAAGAACACCTCGATTTATGACTGTAAAACCCGACTGGCCCAGCCTGATGAAGTATGGAACTTTCAATCAGGAGACGGTCTTGAAAAAGCGATTCTGCTTGCAAACATTATAAAGAACAAAAATCATCATAATATTTCAATCAAAAAAAATGGAAATTTTGTTCTGCTTAACTATGGAAATAAAACCTTCAAGTTTAAGAGTTCTAAAGAATTGAAAATACAGAATTGGAAATTAAGCTAATAACTGAAATTCCACAGAAAATCCACTCCTGACATTTTGGGGTTACCAAAAATGCTCCTGATGTTTAAGTTAGGACTAATCATATATTCAGCTACTGTCCAGGGACTTTCGTGTTCAACCATTCTCCACTCGTACTTGACAAAAAGTCTGTCCGTAATATACTTTGCAATTCCTATAGTCCCCCTGTCTAAAGGCCTTATCTCAATTATATCCGGAGCCAGTCTTGGACCCAGGATTTCCCTGACTCCTCTTTCCGCCGCCATACCTAGCACTCCTCCGGCTGTCTCAGGCAAACTCCTCATCTGCAACTGTGTTAATTCCTCTACAGGTTTACCAAACACAAGATACGAAATTATATTGCTTTCATCCATAATTGGATTACTTGTAAGCTCAATATTGGGGGATTCCACAGTCCCGGAAATAATCAAATAAACAACCACATTCGGAAATCTCCTCACCGAAGAAACCTCTACCCTTGCTTCTCTAAGCGGGCCGGCAAAAATCAGCGCGCCTCTTTCAATAGTGAGTTCTATTCCTGCCCTTCTGAAAGTGCCGCGAACTAAATTCACTCTCCCGTCTATTAAAATTTCTCCGTTTCTAAACCTTCTCAATCTTAAATTTCCCCGGGCCTCGCTCTCCATTCCCTCCCATCTAATCCATGAATTTCCGGGAATATTTACCTCCAGATCTATTATCAATCCAGAAAAAACCTCACTCATCCGTTGGGATCTTTCAGTAATCTCGAAAGTGCCCTCTTTACGGTAATCAACTATTTCTATGCCCCTGGCCATTTCCCTTCTGGGGGGTGCAACATTCACCTCTGACCTCAAAACAGTCATTCTGCCGGAAACATAACTTTCATCCGGTTTTCCCCTGAAATCAATATCACAATTTATAACACCGGAATACTCAGGTGTTCTAGCCAGTAAAAATCTTTCGGCTTTGAAATTCAAATCTATCTCTGATATGCTTCCCTGAGATAAGCTAATTTTTCCGTCAACCCTGCCTGTACCGTCCCCCGATCTTGCCGTCATAGTTTTTATCTCAAACCTGTCTTCCCTAAATACCGCCTCTGCATTTATGTTTTTGTAAGGTGTACCTGCCTGTCTTAGTGCTACAGTTGCATCTGAAAGATAAAAGGAACCGTAATATACAGGCTCTACCGGGGTTCCCATTATATCCACATTTATATCAAGTCGTCCTTTAGAGTGGACGATACTTTCGGATAGTTCTTCAAGAAAATCTAATTTGAGGCCCTCCGCTCTGACACTTACATCAAAGAGTTCATCCAACAACTCATAATAGAACGGAAAGAAACTTATTCTTAAAGGCATATTTCCCTGCACCTGAGCGGATTCGCCCTCCTTTACCACTTCAGATTTAAACTCAAGATTATTTTCACTGTAATCAAACCCAGCTTTCATATATTCAAACTCGCTTTTCCCCAGACAGAACCCTTCCGTTAACAGTGAAGAAACCACCTGCGGCTCCTCGAAAGTCCCGCTGATTTCTATTTCAGAAAAAAAGACACCGTTTAAAACAGTCTCCTGCCTAAACAACTCTGCCCATTTTTTAATTTGAACACCTTCTGCATTGACATTTACATTGACTTTCCCGGATTTCGGTTCAACTGCTCCGTAAATATTCATATACCCCTCATCAGGGCCTTTTATCGAAAACATTTCACTCTCCAGCACCCCATCTTTGTATGTTATCATGTATTCGGAAGGGGTTCTCCAGTCTCCCTCCGGTGTAGATATTAAAAACTTTTCCAGGCGCATAAAGGTTAATTTTTCCAAAAATGAAGCTTTAACCTCATAACTTCTTCCGGAAGATGTGGCCTGCAGGGACAATCTGCCTTTTTCTTCATCTTTTTCTATAAATATCTCAGCAAGCTCAAACACCTCATCTGCCAAATTAAATCTTTCAGCCTTCACTTTAAAAATTCCGCGGGAATCCAGCGGTTCCCCCTTAACATTTGCATCAACAAATATGTTTTCAGCATTTATATTGTCCCATATAAAATCCTGAAACTCTGCGGATATTAAAAGTTCAGGCTCGGATAATGAACCTGAAACCGAACCTGAAAACTCAACTTTTCCCCTAACTTCCTTTTCACGAATAGAAATAAACCTTGAAACATCTTCAACATTTCCTTTGAAATCTCCCTTTAGAGAGACGGACGATAACTCCCCTGCAGCAGAGAACCTTCCAGCGCGCGATAGCAGTTTAATCTCTTTTATATTCAATTTTTCATTTTTATAGGAAAACCCGACAAATCCATCATCTAAAACAACCCCTTCCACAACAGACTCTTTTAGAAAAATATTCCCGCTTACAGCTTCTTCTGAAATATTACCGCTAAGTTCAGAATCAAAACTCAGTCTACCGGTGACCCTGCCCTCAGTAATCGGTTTTAGAGAAATGTCTTTTAAGCTTATCTTCCCCGACAGCTCTTCTCCAATTCTTCCACTTCCCTGAAAAAACACTATCCCTTCAAAAACATTTAAATCAGACTCATAAACTGTAAACTCCTCTTGAGTTATGTAAGCCTTTATTTTCCCGCTTTCTATATTTGTGGAGTTAATAGAAGACTCTTCCAAAAAAACGGCTAAGTCTATTTTTCTTTCTTCCGAAAAAATCGCTTTAGCTATATATGATAAATTCAGGTTTCCTTCAGGTGCACTGCGCCAAATTATATTAGGGTTAAGTTTTTTAACGCTCCCTTCCATTTCCACTTTATAATCTTCCATAACAATGCTCTTGCCTGAAAATAGAGCTTCCTCATATTTTATATCATGGATAATTGCCGGATTATCATAAGGACCCGATATTTCTAATTTCCCCTCAGCGCTTCCTCCAATAGTCAAATCCGGATGTATTTTCTTTATCTCTTCCAAATCCACATAATCCAAGCTTACAATCAACTCAAAAACCGGGTTTGATAAATTTTTCACATCTCCGTCAACTTTTACTTTTGAAGAACCGGCATCAATCCTAAAATCATAAAACTTCAATTCATCATCGCGATACTTCACTCTTCCTGAAGAAATAAAATCAAATAAATAGCGAAAGCCCATTTTATCTACCTGAACATCCACAGCTTCATCTTCAATCAATAAACTGCTTCTAAGGTTAACCTCATCAATGATCTCATTTTCATGAAAAATACTGCTTTGAGACACCTCCAGACTTTTCACATTGATTCCCCTTCTTCCGGGGGGAGATGAGCTGTTGTTTTCAGGCTTGAAAATATCAACAAGGTCATTGCCGTCTTTTGAAACACTGAACTCTGCATCTTCAATATGAAAAGAGCGAATTTTAAATGTCCGATCAAAAATCGACTGAAAAGAGTAATCAATGCTCAGTTTGCTTATACTAATCATTTCAACTGAATCGGTTTTTATTCTTATATTATGCAGCTGGGGATCCCTGAATATGTTTCCGGTTATGCTTTCTATATAAAGTTCACCGTTTATCTGTTTTGATATTGTATTTTCTAAATAACCCCTGATTTTTTCCCGAAAATAATCAGTCTGAATCAATATGACTGCCAGCGCCATAAAAAAAGCCAGCAAAATCAAAGTGTATAGAAAAAATATTTTTATTTTTTTAATAAACATGTCCCAGACTGAAATGCACCCTGTATTTTCCCCACAACAACTTATTTTCCTCAATGGGAAAAGCTACGTCTATACCCAGCGGCCCAACCGGAGTATTGTAACGAAAACCGCTACCGGTGCTGTAATAAAGATCGCTGAAATCAAAATCTCTTCTGTTTTTATACACATTCCCGGTATCAAAAAACACAACTTTCTGGAGCGGCCCGAAAAGAGAAACCCTCATTTCAACATTTAACTCCGAGACACAATCCCCCCCGACAGGATATCCCTTTTTATCTGTCGGCCCTACCTGCTGATATCCATATCCCCTAATACTGTTGCTTCCGCCCGCAAAAAACCTCTTAAATACGGGAATCTCGCGGGTTTCACCAAATGGTTCAATAAGGCCAATCTTCATCCTGGAAGAGAACATCACCGACTCTGTTAATCTGTAATTAACCCTGCTTTCTCCAACTGCCTTTACGTAATCAAGATCAGATCCCAGCATTTGACTTGAAGGTTCCATAAACAAAGAGAGGCTGTTTCCCCAGCCCGCACCGGGAGAATATCCATAATTTAAACCTGCCCTAATCACTGACAGCGTATAAAACCTTTCCTTCTGTTCTTCATTCATTTCATCATGAATAGGCTGGTTTCTTTCGTAGTTATATGAGATAAACATATCTGTTTTATCCCCAAATACCCTTCCGACTCTAAGTGATGCTCCGGTTTTTCTGTTTGTATATATTGAAGCATCTTCCTGTTCATAAGATACACCCGCCGCTATATTACTGTTTCTGTCCCAAAAATAATCCTGAGACACAATTAATGATGCTGATTTGAAAATCTCAGAATACTTTCCGGATAAAGTTAATGTCCTGGGCATATTCATGAAATAATATCTGTTAAAATCTAAAGATGCTCGGATTCCGATCTCGGTTCCATACCCGCCACCCAGACCAATCCTTCTTTTATCAATCTCCCTTACTCTGACTTTTACATTTACATCTTTATCGTCGTTATCAGTTTTCTCAATATTCACCTCTCTAAACAAACCAAGCCTTCTTATATTACTTCCTGATTTCTGCACCTCTCTCAAGGAAAAAAGATCACCTTCTTTGAAAGTAACTTCTCTCAATATATATCTATCAGACACATATTCATTGCCATCGACAGTAATCTCACCAAAATACTGTCGTGGACCTGTATTAACGTTAAAAAAAACATTTACCTTTTTGTCTTCTCTGTAAACCAAAGCTCTTTCATCTACTATTGCTGAGAAAAAACCGTTGTTTTTTAAGTATTCTTCCATCTTCCGTCTGGATTGCTCATATAAATCAGATCTGAATATATCTCCTTCTTCAAAAAGTATCAGATCTTCTATTTTTTTACTTACTTTCATATCTCCCTGGATATTTAGTTTTACATTCTCAATTTTATAAGGCTCCCCTTCCTTTACAGAAACACTCACATATGCCTTGCCGTTTTTTATTTCCACATTGTAATTAATATCAATGTCATAATACCCCTCTTCCATATATAAATTTTTAATATCTTCAATATCCCTTCTAAATAAAGATTCATTAAATACAGGTGAACGTATAAATGGAATTCTGGAAGATATCACCGACGGGAATTGTGTTCGCATTCTATTTTTAATTCTTGTCATTTTTACCACAGAAACCCCATTTATTTCGATACTCTTTAATTTAATATCTTCATATGCAAAGACTGCTACCGATATTTTAATCAGTATAAGAATACAGAGTATAGTTGTTTTTATAATTTTATGTTTCATTTTATGTGTGATTTCGGCAAATTATGTTTTATGGGGATTATACTTTTATAAAATTGTTTTTTCAAACAATGCAGGATTAAAAAATAGTCATGGATGGGTATATAAAAAAATTGCATGGATTGAACATCCATGCAATTTTCGTTTACGTGCACTATTTCTATTTGAAAATGTGTGCTTTTTTCTGGTTTTATTTCAGTTTATTTACGTGGTCTTGCCTCGTTTACCTTTACTTCTCTGCCTTTTAATTTATTGCCATTTAAAGCATCTATTGCTTTTTGGGCCTCATCATTATCAGGCATTTCCACAAAACCAAAACCTTTGGACCTTCCACTGAATTTGTCTTTTATTATCGTTGCCGAATCAACTTGACCAAATTCTTCAAACGCTTGGCGTAAATCTTCATCAGTTACTGCCCAAGCCACATTTCCTACATAAATGTTCATTCTTTTTCTCCTCTTCTTCGAATATAATATCCGAAGTTTAAACTACAATCTTTTTCCAACTTTGTACATTGTTATAAATTTTACATTGAAAGTCAAGCTTGAAATTGACATTTAAAGCGAATATAGTAAAATATAATTGTAGAATAATAGCTATGAAACAGGCAAATATAAAAGTCTCATATGAAAGAAACCTTTTTCTCAGAGATTTAGCAAAAGAAATTGAACGCACAAAGCGTTATAATTTAAACTCGGCGCTCTTTTTTGTAAGAATTAAACCTGACAGCTCCAGAGACACTATTTCGAAATTCACCTTTATAGCTCAAGAAAACCTGAGAACTTCAGACAGTGTATATCAATTTTCAGATAGCGAAGCCGCTTTTATAATACCCCATATTGACTTCAACCAGACTGTAGATTTAATTTCTAGAAGAATAAAAGACGCTGCAAAGCAAGTATACTGCTGCAGCCATAAATGCTTTTCAATATCTGTATCCCGTTTGGCAAAAGATAGTCTGCAAGGCAAGACAACTTTTGATGTTATAGACGAAACTCTCTTGAAACTAAAAAATTCACCGACCACAACAACCATACAACCCGGAAAAAGAGAAACCCCAAAACCCGAGCCTGTAGACCACAAACGAAAAACCATATACGGAACCCCCATATCTGAAGGGATAGCCACCGGAAAAGCTTTTATATACCGGGACATATTTTCCGGAAGAATACCCTATAAAAACATCTCTTCTCAAGATCTGGAAAGTGAATACAGCAGGCTAAGAGAGGCCTTCAAACATGTTAAGTCAGAAATATCTGAAATGAGCAGGTTTATGAATGAAAATTACGGCAGGAAATATTCCGACATTTTCCATGTGCATCTTGCAATACTTTCAGACCCCAAATTAATATTTAAATTAAAAGAAGAAATAAAAAACTCAGGGATGAATGCAGAACATTCAGTTACAACTGTTTTCGGCAGATACCAAAACAGACTTAAATTTTCAGAAAGCAAAATATTCCAAGAGAGAGCTGACGACATAGAGGATTTGAGCAGAAGAATATTAAGTCATCTTTCCAATTCGGGTATAGAGAAATTGGCGGTCCTTCCTAAAAATACAATTGTAATTGCCGAAAGGCTGCTACCGTCAAATACCGTTCACCTGAAAAAAAGCAGTGTCAACGCTGTGATAACAGAAAAAGGCAGCAAATGCTCCCATGCGGCATTACTGACCAGAAGTCTTGGAATACCCTATATTGCAAAAATCAAGGCGAAAATCGATGAAATAATGCCCGGCAGTGAACTTATTGTGGACAGCAACAAAGGGAGAATAATTATAAATCCGGACAAAAATGAAAAACAAAAATTCGATTCATTAATTAAGAAAGAAAATCAAAAGACCCGCGAAACAATAAAAAATGCAAAAGAGACTGTTCTTGAAAATAACAACCGGCGGTATTATGTAAATCTGAATGCAAGTTCAAAAGAGGAAATAACAACCGCAAAGAAATTCGGATTTGACAGTCTGGGTCTCTTCAGACTGGAACAAATTTATTTAAAAAACAAGATGCCGCTTACAGAAGAACAGCTCATTAAAAGACTCAACAGCACCTTTGAAAACATAAAAAACAAGAGCATTACTGTAAGGCTTCTAGACCTGGGCGGAGATAAAAATATTCAGGGGCTTTCCCTTCCGGGAGAAAAAGATTCTTTTCTGGGCACGAGAGGGATAAGGCTTCTTCTTAAAAACCCTGAAATTCTAAAGCCACAGCTCCGGGCGCTGCTTAAACTAAGAAACAAATTCAAAATCAAAATTCTTATACCAATGGTGACACTTCCAAGTGAAGTAAACTCTGTGAAAAAACTCCTAAATGAATGCAGACACATAATGAATAAGCAAAAAACAGCCCCCAAAGAACATATTGAGGTTGGAGCAATGATAGAAACACCCGCCACAGCCGTACAAATATCAAACATACTTAAAGAAGCTGATTTTGTAAGTATCGGTTCAAATGATCTTATTCAGTATGTAATGGCTTCCGACAGAAACGATGATTCCCTGGCAGGGTATTACGATGCCGGAGTTCCGGTAATACTGGATCTTGTCAAAACAATTGCAGATAAGTCTAAGAAAGCTGGCAAGGAATGCAGCCTCTGCGGTGAGCTTGCCGCTGAAACGAAATACACCTCTCGGCTCATAAAAAAGGGCCTTGAAATTTTCAGCGTCTCAGGACCGAATATTCCAAAAGTCAAAAATCAAATTTCTTCAATCATACATAAAAAAACTTAGTAATTCTTTTCACACCTGTTTTTTTCAAGCACACAAAGCCTTACATCCGGAATAAATCTCGGGCTTACGCTTACCGTCTTTATTCCAGTTTTCATAATTTTTTTTAAAAATCTTGGTTCTGACGCCATCTCTCCGCATATTGAAAGAGGACACCCGTATTTTTTCGCAGCTCTGCTTATATCAGCAAGCAGCCTCCAGAATACCTTTCTGTCAGGATCATAATCATGAACCACCATATCATTATTCCTGTCAACAGCAAAGAGATACTGGATGAGATCATTTGAACCGATACTTGCAAACTCAGCCTTTTCCAGGAGCTCCTCGGCCTCCAGGCATGCCGAAGGAACCTCAAACATTACTCCATATTTTACATTTAAAGGATTAATATCAGAGGTGGCCTCTTTCATTATTTTCACTAGTTTCATGTACTGCTCCACACCGGTGACCATTGGAACCATAATACGGGCATCTCCTTCTTTTGATGCCCGGGCTATAGCCCTGACCTGCTGTTTTAAAAGATCAACATTAGACTCAAGGTATCTTGCCCCTCTTAAACCCAGTGCAGGATTTTCTTCCGGGAGGAAATCAGCTCCCGGCGCAGGTTTGTCACTCCCTAGATCAAGCACCCTGAAATAAACGGGTTTTCCATTCATCGCCTTTACCACTTTAACATAACGCCTGTACTGTTCATCCTCCGAAAGCATCTTTCCGGCTATAATAAATTCAAACTCTGTCCTGTATAACCCTATACCCTCGGCCTGCATTGAAACTGCCTCTTTAATATCACCGTACAGGTTTATGTTTGCCATTACCTCAATTTCTTTTAATGGTCCAACAGACTCCGGTGTTTTTACTCCGTCCCCTTCTATCCTTTTTATCTCAGCCACAGTCTCTTCTTTTGGATTAATGATTATCTCACCGCTGTTTCCGTTAATCAGTACTTCCACACCGCAATCAAGCAAGCTGTGAACTCCCTTTATTCCACTTACCGCCGGGATGCCCAGGGCCTTGGCCAGAATTGCGGCATGGGATGTAGTTCCCCCATGTTCAGTAACAAATCCACCTACCTTCATCGAATTCATATCCATGGTCATATGGGGAGTAAGTTCTTCCGCAACTATTATCCTGTTTTTTCCCTTTACGCAATCCGCCTGCATTTCACATTTAAAAGAAGGCTCTGTTTTCCCCAAAGCTGAAAGTATTCTCTTTTTAATTCCGGAAATATCCGAAGCCCTTTCTTTCATATACTCATTGTCAACCGAAGAAAGGCGCATTTCATACTCATCTAATACTCCGCTTACAGCTGACTCCGCATTTTTATGCTGATTTTCAATAGCTCTTTTGATTTTTTTCCTTACCGACATATCTTTCATTATAGTGATATGCGCTCGGAAAATGTCGGCCTCAGATTTACCCAGGTTTTTTTC
This sequence comes from Elusimicrobiota bacterium, assembly GCA_003553445.1. Classification (GTDB taxonomy): domain Bacteria; phylum CG03; class SLGR01; order SLGR01; family SLGR01; genus PWEK01. The sequence continues at coordinate 19,062 of PWEK01000028.1, read as the reverse complement.
AGTCTCTTCTTTTATCTTTCTTGTTTTTTCTATTGCAGTTTCAAAAGCTTCCTTTACCCTTTTCTTTTCCTTTTCAATATTTTTTACATCAATCTTAAATGATAATTGTTCTCTTTGCTGAGTTTCATTAAAAAGACATACCCTGGCTACCGCCACACCCTTACTTAATGCATGACCTTTCAAATGAATCTCTCTGTTTAGTTTTAATTTCCGGTTTATTTCTTTATTCATATATATAAGAATTTTACTTTTACAATTAAATTTACATTATATTATATACTAATGATTAAATGGCATGTCAATTTAAAGCGGAAGTTTACCAGTTGAAGCGAGATAAGGATTTCTTTAAATCGGTCCCGTAGCAGAGCATCCAAAAAGTAATAAAATCGGAAGAAAACCAACTAATTGGCGTCGGTAAAAATGTGCGGGACGAAAAACGCCTTTAAACTACAATTGCCGCAAAAAAAAGGAGACTGAATACCCGGATTTAAATACTCAAACTAAAGGGTTTCCGTTCAGGGCAGGACTTTTTGAAAACTACCAACGCAGTGAAAAAGCGTTATTTGTTTTCAATTCAGCAGATTGTGATATACGGGTTATCTACTAACAGGGCTAAGAAAATTGCCTCCAGTCTGTCATAGAACTTGTGTACTTCCAATTCAACCGTAAGCTGCCTGATGAAGAAGTAGCCCCTATCTTTAAGAAATGACGCAGAAAGCAGCTTAAAGATCATTATTATACTTAAAACCGCATTACTCATTTATTTCAAATACTAATTTATCACATTTATATAGTACAGTATAATTTTCTTTTAAGTCAGTCTAATTGAGCTTTAACTCTCGACATTTCTTCTTTCAGAACTCTGATTTGTGAGCCCTGTTTTTCAATTAGATCTTGCTGACTCTTTACGACTTCCAGTATATAAAAAGGTATTTTATCAAAACGAATACCGTCCACAGTGCCTTTTCCGTCGTATGTATTTAAATTATCAAGCCCCAATTTCGCTACGTCTTCTGCAATATATCCAAAATCCTCTTGGGGCGACATACCCGGAGGGGTGTGCTCTTTTCTATAATTAAACGCTTTTAATTCAAGGTCCAATATCTTATTATAATCATCGCTATAGGGCCTTATATTTTCCTTAATTTTTTTTGATGATGCTAAAACGTTCCTTCTGAAAACAACACCTCTGTTTCCCCAAGCATTGTCATGTACTATCCGTAACTCATGAGTATAATTTATACCGGTACCAACTCCGGTCCAATGAGGAATACCCGGCCCCTGGCCATCCCCACTCATTTTTAAGGTTAATAATGAGTTTGCTTTAGGATTTGTCCCAATCCCTAGATTCGAAGCCCCTATAAACAAATCTTGCATAGAAAAATTTGCGCTGGAGTGTCTTTCAATAGATTGAATCAAACCCAAATCTTCGTTTTCATGATATGATATTTCAATTCCTTTACCTTGAGTTGGAACTCCGTCATCTGACTCCATTGCTCGGATTCTTCCTTTCACATCAAGAGTTGATAAAGGATATATTCCTCCTACGCCGATTTTGCTTCCCTGCCTTCCTATGATTATAGGTTTAGAAAAATCATTATCTCTGTCTTCTGAATATATGAAGCTGTAGGGGTTAGTTATATCACGGTATCCCAATTCCAAACCTCTGCCGCTGTCAGGGAGATCCTCATAAGTAGGGCCGGCTCTAAGCCAGTCTGCTTGAGCTCCTTTATTAACCTTAAGTTGTCCGTGAGCGATAAGGTCCCCGTCTGTTGTTATTCTCATTGTTTCAAATTCGTCTGCAGGATAATTTTGAGACTTTTGAGAATCCCCCCTGAAAAACCTTGTCATTGCATTTCCGTGTTCAGGGTGCCCGCCGGCAATAATATCAAGGCTATACTCAGAATTATCAGCTGTATGTTTTCTAAGTATTGCATCTCTTCCCGAGGTTTTGTAGTCTGTGCCTATCCTAAATTCAGCCTCCTCTCCTCTTTCAACGGCAACTGTAAAATCAGCATCCCAGTAGTTAACTGTTCCGACACCTACGTTCCCCTCATCATTTATTGAAAAAGCGGAAATTGACTCCCCAGCTGAATTTAACTGTACAATCCGAAAAAAGCCGCCGTGATTCAATATATACCCATCTCTTCTTTTAATTTCATAATCGGTATCCTGGGATGAACCGAACTTGCCTATAGCTATCGACTGCCAATCGTCATTAACAGCTGTCAGCATTGCATTACTGGAATTATTCACATTTCTAATTCTTATGCCTGCAGCGGAAGTTGTAGACACCCGTACATCAATAGGAATGTTTTTGCTATTATTGCTGGTTCCAATATTTAATTGTCCCTCAATCATCAATGTGTTCATAGGAATTCCCTGTGCGCTGATCCTGCGATAGTCTTCTCCTATTGCTCCCCTTTTAACTCTTAATATATCCTGTCTGGGCATGATTGAGGTTAAATCAACCGACCTTCTTTCCGCCCGGGCAAACATACCGCATACTATCACCATAAGTCCGCATAAATAAGCTGCCTTTTTTAACATTTTAATGCTCCTTTTTGTATTATAATTCTTGCCTTTATTATAATAATAATGCTAAAAAATCAAATTTTCCGCAAATTTTACGCAAATTTTGCGCAAAGCGCTACTTCAATAAAACTGCTTTGCTCATTTTTTAACCTTAAATTTTACCTTGCAACAACTTTAATTTTTTTATAACATTTAAATAATAATATCATGTTCACACGAAGAAATTTTCTAAAAACAATGGCTTTAAGCGGAGGCGCCCTGTTTCTTAAAAGTATCGGTTGTCAGGGAAAACCGCAGGCAAATTTCATTAATTACAAACCCGCTTATAAAAAACTTGAAGAAAGAGGAGAATTCGAGGAACGAATTGAAAAAGCATATGAAAAATTCTCTGAATGCGATTTATGCCCCCACCGATGCGGAGTAAATCGCATTCGGGGAGAAAAAGGATTCTGTAATGCCCCTGAAAAAGCCGTGGTTTTCAGCCATAACCCACATTACGGCGAAGAGCTGCCTTTGGTTGGCAGCGGCGGTTCAGGAACCATATTCTTTTCCAACTGCAATCTCAGGTGTGTATTCTGCCAGAATTATCCCATAGCCCATGAGGGCCGCGGCTCCCGGGTAAGCGATGAAAGGCTGGCGGAAATGATGATCAGCCTGCAACGCAGAGGATGCCATAACATAAACCTTGTAACACCTACTCATGTAATGCCAAATATTCTCTCCGCTGTTCGCATAGCTTTAAATAAAGGACTCAAAATACCCCTTTGCTACAATACGGGAGGTTACGAACTTTCTGAAAATATAGAGTTGCTTGATGGAATTGTTGACATATATTTGCCTGACTTGAAATTTATGGACAGAAAGAAATCTGATAAGTATGTTTTTACGGGAGCTACTGATTATCCCGAAAAGGCTCAGCAGGCTATTAAAACAATGCACCGACAGGTAGGAGACCTTAAAACCGATGAGAGAGGAGTCGCTCTCCGTGGGATAATGATTCGACATCTTGTTATGCCAAACAGGGTATCCGGAGCGCGGGAATTTGTAAAATGGATATCCGAAAATCTCTCAAAAGAAACCTATGTAAATATTATGGCTCAATACAGAGTTGAGCATAAAGCATACGAATATGATAAAATATCGCGCGGAATAAACCCCCAAGAGTTTGTGGAATCTATAGAGTGGGCTCAAAAGTACGGATTAACCAACATAGACAAAAGAGCAATGGCTCAGTTTGAAAGGCTCAAAAGAAGGGTTAGATAATCCTACCATAAACCTTTAATAGATTGCCCGCAATATTTGCAGTTTCCTTCAGTAATTTCCATTCGGTCAACCACAAAGCCTATTCTGTCTATAATACTTTCTCCGCATCCGGGACAGAAAGTATTTTCGGCTTTATGCCCGGTCACCCTGGCGACATAAACATATTTTAACCCTGACTTCATAGCTATTTCACGGGCTTTATCCAGAGTTGAAACCGGTGTTCTTGGAAGTGAAGAGAGCTTATAAAGCGGATAAAAGCGGGCAAAGTGAAGGGGTACTTCAGTACCGAGCTCTTTTACAATCCATTCACACATTTCCCCTACTTTCCTTTCATCATCGTTTAGCGTGGGTATAATTATATTGGTTATTTCTATATGTATCCCCTGTTTTTTAAGGAGTTTCAGTGTATCCAAAACCGGTTCAAGCTCCCCCCCAACAACATCACGGTAAAATGACGGATCAAAACTTTTAAGATCTACATTTACAGCATCAATATAACTGCATAATTTCTCCATCGGCTCCGGTTGAATAAATGCAGCTGTGTGCATAATGTTAAGCAACCCCTCTTTTCTGGCATGCCTGGCCGTTTCCGCCATATATTCATAAAAGATAACCGGTTCACCAAATGCATAACTAACAGATTTTACACCGGAAGAGACTGCTTTACTTACAACTTTATCCGGAGGGAAATTATATGCATATATTTCTTCCGGCTTGCTCAAGGCCATATCCCAAACCTCACAGAATTTACAGCTCAAGTTACACCCTGCAGTAGATATGGAAAGTGCCCTGCTCCCGGGACGTACGTGAAAAAAGGGTTTGCGCTCTATCGGATCTTCCTGAATAAGCGCCGGGGTCCCGTATACAAGAGAATACCCCTCCCCTCCCCGGTTTTCACGCACCCTGCAGTAAGATCTTTCCCCTTCAGAAAGTTCGCAACTCCGGGGACAGAGCCGGCACCTGATTTTCTTCCTGGAAATATCCGTAAACCACTTTGAACTTTTAGCCCCGATTAATCCTCTCTGCGCTCCGGAAGAATTTCCGCTTAAGTTTCCTTTCACAGAGCCCTTGCTTATGCCGGAAAATAATCCTAATCCGCATATGCCTGCAGCTGCCGTTTTTAAAAATTTGCGCCTCTGAATCTCTTTATTAAAATTATCTTTTTTACTCACTTAACCTCCTGGAAATAAATAATACCACAAATGCAGTCAGTCCGGCAACACCCGCCAGATAACAGCAGACTCTGACACCCATAACCGGCACAATAAATGCGCTTGCCGCCACCGCACCTATGCAAGCCCCCATAAGCTCAACACCATATGTTACGGATGCGGATTTCTCCGGCCGCCATCCCAGGGTGACAAGGGCGGCGGTCCCCAGCGGGTAATCCACCCCGTTAACCAATCCACTGAAAAATGTCGCCAGAGAAAATATTATAAATATAATCACCGAAGAGCGGATTCCTGCCGCCGCAGGGATTATAATGGCAACACTCACCGAAACAGTTGCAATAACTATCTGAACAATGGAAATAATTTTCAAATTTGACTTATCCTTTATAAAACGATTCGAAAACCCGGTTCCCAATGCCAGGCCGCACATAAAAAAAGCAATAATTATACCTACAATTTCATATATGAATCCATATATATTTTGAAATGAAAATATTAATGCAATCTGCAGTGCCATTGTAGAAAATCCGGTGGTAAATACAGCATAAAGAATGGCAAAACCTGTATCAATATTTTTTTTATATAAGCGGGCATTGCCTTTTAATAATATGACTAATAATACAGGCAACACTAAAAATGGAGCTGTTCTTTTTAAATCTATACGAATAAGCCTCTCAAAAACCCTGCTTTCCCCTGCTCGGGTCAACTGTTCCCAAAACATCAAAGTATAATAATACCCAACAGGCTTGAAATCTGAGTTAATAAAATATCGGCGGTCAATATCCGGAAGGCCGCTAAGCTTTTCCCTCTGTTCCTGAAGCGACCCGGGAGATACAGGCCCCGGAGAGGGCGGTTCAGTATGGGAACCCTTTTCGCGCCCGTGATTTCTCACTATCCAGTTTATTCTATTCAACTGCGAGGGCTGCAGCATGGAATAAATATAATGAGGAGAAAAACTTTCAACCTCCACCTCCCTCTGATGAAATCTTTCCTGAAGTTCATGAAAATCAACACTTATCTGCCGGGATTCTTCAGAAGCAAAATAAAACATAAATCTCTCTCCCGCCACCGCTACATTTGGAAATACATCTTTCAAGGAATGATATAAAGAAGCATTGCGGTTTGCTATCCCCACCCCTCTCAAATCCGGGGTTGAAACGACCCCTGAAACAAAGACACCGTCAGAGGCTAAAACTTCCCTGGCTTCTTTAAAAAACTCCAGGGTATAAAAACGGTTAAGTACTGCTGTTAAAGGATCCGGAACATCTATTATAACCATATCGTATTTTTCCTCGGTCTTCTTTAAGAAAAGACGCCCGTCAGTATGTATGTGGTTGACTCTCGGATCTTTCAATGTATTAATGGTTGATCTGGAAATATACGGGGTTGCAGCCTTTGTTAAAACCTCATCCAGCTCAACATAATCTATCTTATAAACCGGATACTTTGCAATTTCGTATAAAGTACCGCGCAGACCTCCCCCTATAAGAAGTATTCTTTTAGGATTTTTGTGCTGAAGAAGCGCAAAATGAGCAAAAGTAACAGCATCCTGGTCCTCAAGTGAATGCATCACCGCTTCAGCTCCTGCCGTTGAAAAAACCATATTACCGCTTTGAAAAAAAGTATACTGACCTTTTCTTTCTACCACGGAAATGGCTCCGTGTTTAGAATGGTAAATTTCAACGAGACTATGTTCGGGGGTAAAATCTTTCCACTGAACCCGGTATGCCCATTTATCCAGACTTCTCAGAAAAGGAGATAAAACAAACATAAAAACTAATAGTCCCGGGATCATGTACCTGGATATACTTCTTTCCCTGAAGTCCGAAAAAAAAGCCGCCAGAAGCATAATTGCTGCTATAAAAAACGCCGACTGAAGCGGAGTAAAATAACGCACAAGAAAAAACGTGAATAATATCCCCCCCAACATATTTCCTGCAGCTTCGGTAAAATATGTTTTTCCCGCCTCAAAAGCTCCCTTGGAATTGGCGCTCTCCCTCCAGAGTGCCGCAAGAAAAACAAACTGTGAACCGACAAGAATACAGAGAGGCGCCATAACAGTTAATGATGCCATAAGCATATCTGAAAGTGAAAGGTACCCGCCCGGGACAACATCAAAAAAACCCCGGATGTGGCGAATTAGAATAATTGTAACTGGTAAAGCAACGACTACACCCCCGGCGGTTAATTTCAACCAATATGATGAAGAAACCGAACGGCCGGAAATTGCCCCTCCAAAAAAACTTCCTATTCCGACCCAAATCATCCAGGAAGCAAGAATAATTCCTATTGAAAGCTCACTTCCCTGAAAAACCATCAAAAGTTCCCTTAAAATCAATACCTGGCCGACTTGGGAAAGAATACCAAGCATCAGAACGCTGAAAATGGGAGGATGTTTTTTCGGGATCATTATATTTGTTTTCTGATGCTTATACGGTCATATTATCAATAATATCTTTGTAAATAAAATAATCTTTCTTGCTGAATAAAACAAATAGTATCTTTTTTATGCCCCCAGGCTCTTTCAGCATATCATAAACAGTTTTAATTGCTATTTTTGCCGCTTGTTCGGAAGGATATCCGAAAGCACCGGTTGATATAGCCGGGAAAGCTATTGAACCAACCCCCTTTTCTTGTGCAGTTTTTAATGCGTTTTTATAACAAGATGAAAGAAGCTTATCTGAAGGCGTATCGACTCCGTATACGGGGCCCAGGCAATGAATCACATGCCTGTTAGGCAAACCATATGCCCCGGTTATCACCGCTTCACCCGGGCTTATTGGAGCATATTTCCTTCCTTCGTTTTGAAGTCCAGGACCAGCTTTTTTATGAATAGCTCCCGCAACCCCTCCTCCGGTTCGAAGCTGTGCATTCGCTGCATTTACAACAGCATCAATCCCCGGCTGATTTGAAATATCCCCTCTGATACATTCTATCTTTACTCCATTTACTTTCCATATGCTCTTTTCCATTGCCCCTCCTTCAATGCCTCATCACTTTCCTTACTTTTGTAAAACCCTGTTTATTCTTAATGGATAAGCATCTGAAATTCAATTGATTTAAAAATGGTCGGGGCGGCCGGATTTGAACCGGCGGCTTCTGCGTCCCGAACGCAGCGCTCTAGCCAAACTGAGCCACGCCCCGATATTACCTCGATATTTCCAGGATCTTGTATTTCATAGTTCCTCGCGGGACCTTAATTTCGGCAGTTTCACCTGCGGATTTACCTATAAGTCCCTGAGAAACGGGAGATTCAACTGAAATCTTGTTTTCCATTGGATCTGCCTCGTCAGCCCCCGTGATGGTATAAGTAATTTCTTCTCCAGTTTTCATGTCCTTTAGTTTTACCGATGCGCCGGCATAGACCTTATCTGAAGAAATATTTCCATTATCTATTAATTCGGCAGTTGAAAGTTTATATGAGATATCTCTTATTCTCATCATAACCTGCGTTAGGGCTTCCTTTGCAGAATCATACTCAAAATTTTCACTCAGGTCCCCGTGATCGGCCGCTGTTCCGATTCTTTTTGAAATTTCAGGCTTCTTTACCCTTTTTAAATAGTCCAATTCTTTTTTGAGTTTTTCATACCCTTTTTTTGTTAAATATGTTTTCTTGCTCATTTTTAAAACTGGTCGGGACGGTCGGATTTGAACCGACGACCTCTCGCCCCCCAGACGAGTGCGCTACCAGCCTGCGCCACGTCCCGATATTCTCCTTTCTTTTTGGAGCGGGCGACGGGAGTCGAACCCGCGACATCCAACATGGGAAATTGGCATTCTACCATTGAATTACACCCGCTCTCAAATTTCATCTGATAGCATATTCTTTATATCTAATAGATCCCTCTTTATTCTTTGAAGTTCTTTTACAGCTGCGCTTGAGACACTCAATTCAAAATTCATCTGACCTTTCTGCTTCTTTTCTTTCATTAGCTCTTTTTTAGCCCCGGCAATTGAATACTTTTGCTCATAAAGCAGATTTTTTATCTTTTCAATAGTATGAAGATCATCGTGCGTGTACCTGCGCTGACCACTTTCCCTTCTTAAAGGTCTGAGCAGGTTAAACTCGGATTCCCAGTATCTTAAAGTATAATCCGGCACATCTGTTATATTTGATATCTCCCCTATTGTAAGATATTTTTTCATCTTTTTCTTTTCACAAAATTTCATTAAGTTTCTCTGACGGCGTAAATTTTACAACTTTTCTTGGCGGTATGTCAATTGTCTCTCCGGTTGCAGGATTTCTGCCTTTCCTGGCCTTCTGAAACTTGACGTAAAAAGAACCGAACTGTGAAATTGTAACTCTTTCACCGCTCACAAGAGAATCCTTTATTGTTTTAATAAGCTCTTCAACTGAATCCCTGGCCTCTGTCTTTGCACACGTCACAGAGGAAACCCTCTCAATTAAGTCTTTCTTATTCATTTCAAACTCCTGATTTTCACATCAAAATCCTCGCTTTTCAGGGGTCTTAGCATTAACTCCTTCCATGCAGAGGCAGCGGGTTTATTTTTGAATAATATTTCATATACTTTGTTACAAACAGGCATCTGAACCTTATATTTTTGCGCAAGTTTATGTACGGATTTTGCCGTATTTACACCCTCAACTGTCGTGTTTATTTTCTGAATAGCTTCTTCATAGCCGCAACCTTCCCCAATAAGTTTTCCAAACCTAAAATTCCGGGAGTGATTTGAAAAACATGTAACAATGAGGTCACCCACTCCTGACAACCCTCGAAAGGTATCTCTTTTAGCACCCATCCGAATTCCCAACCTCGCTATCTCAACACTTCCCCTGGTAATAAGCGCCGCTCGTGTATTATCGCCCATTCCCAGGCCGCTGGAAATCCCCGAGGCAATTGCTATCACATTTTTAAGCGCACCCCCAAGCTCAACACCTTTCAGGTCGGACGATGTGTAAACTCTAAAATTAACGTTTGAAAAAATACTCTGAACAGAATATCTATATTTTTTATTGCTTGAAGCCGCTACTACTGCAGTAGGTATTTTTCTTATAACCTCCTCAGCATGACTTGGACCTGAAAGAACTACGATATGTGCAGATCTACCGAGTTCATCTCTTAAAACCTCAGCGGGTCTTTTCAGCGTTTGGGGTTCAAATCCCTTAACAGTAGATATTATGATGGCTGAAGATTTTAATTTAATTGCACTCAGTTTGCATGACACTTTTTTTATAGCATAAGAAGGAACGGAAATAACTATAAAATCAGCCCCATCAACAGCGTCTCTAATAGAATTCGTAATCACAATGCTTTTGGGTATTCTGTATTCTTCAAGTGCCTCAAATTTTCTTTTACATGCCAGATTTTCTGCCTGTTTTTTATCGAACTCCCACAAAGAAACATGATGACCGTTTCTGTACAAAACACTGGCAAGTGTTATACCCCAGCTTCCTGCTCCTATAACTGCAGCTCTATACCGCTCTTTTTTCTTTGCCATACCACAACCTCTTAATATTCGCACTGTGTTTTAAAACAATTAGTGCCGCCAGAATAACAGCCACCCACAAATATTCAGTTCTACCCAGAATATAAGCAATTATCGGATATGAAACAGCTCCAAGAACAGAACCAAATGAAATAAATTTAAAAGCTGTTGTAAGCACAAAAAATATAAGAACTATAAGAACAGTAGGAACCGGATTTAAAACAAAGAAAACCCCAAGACTTGTTGCAACACCTTTTCCTCCGTTAAACCTTAAATACAAACTGTAATCGTGTCCCAGAACAACTGCCAGCGCAACTGCCGGAATCAAAAAATCAACATTTTGCTGCATTGCCCACCGCATGGGTAGATATCCCTTTAAAACATCCAATATCAAAACAACTACCCCGGCAGGAACATTTAAAGCTCTTACTACATTTGTAGCTCCCGGGTTACCGCTGCCTATTTCCCTAATGTCTTTATTAGCAACTATTTTTGTCACAATATATGAAAAGGGTATCGAACCTATAAGAAAAGTTATAATCACCGAAAATACTATACTTTCCAAACTCAAATTAAAATCCTTTACTTCCTCTCTTTAACTTTACTACAACCGGAGTGCCTTTGTACCCGAATTCCTTTATAATTGCATTTTTTACATAATTCTTCCAGTGCTTAGGGATTTTGTCAAGTCTGTGATGAACAACATCCAGTTTAAAAACAGGAGGATTAACCCCCGCCTGTCTTAAGGATTTCACCCTGGGTCTTACATTTGCCGCTTCCGGAGGAGGCCTTTTTCCAATAAGTTTTTTAAAAAAAACATCCAGATCCTTCTGCGGTACTTTTTTGTATGCGCTCTCAAGAACCTCGTCCAGTTTATAAAAAAGATTTTTAAGTCCTTCCCCCGTTATTGCAGAAATCAACACAAGGGGCGCAATACGAAAATAGGGCATTCGTATATCCAGATCGTCTCGATAAAGCTGCTCAACATCCGCATCTTTTTCCGCTTCAATTAAATCCAATTTATTACCCACGGCAATGACACTAGCTCCTGACTCCATTATCCACCCTGCAATTCTTTTATCCTGGAATGAAATTGGCTTCAGGAGATCTAACATGAAAATACAGACATTTGCCTCTTCTATTTCTTTTCGGGCAGAAATCATTGATATTATTTCTTCAACCTCCTTACCTTTCTTTTTTCTCCAAAAACCTGCAATATCCACCACCTCCCAATTGCGCTGATGAATTTTCACAAAACACCGCGCCGGATTTCTTGTAGTTCCCGGCATTTCATCTACTATAACCCTATTTTCTCCAGCCAGGGCATTTACAAGTGTTGATTTCCCCACATTAGGTTTCCCGGCTATACATAGTTTAAGCATTTCTTCCCTCTTGCCTTTTTCGGAAGAGGGCAACTTTTTCTTAATTAAATCAACCAAAGAATAAATATTCCTTTTGTGAGCGGCCGAAACACTGGCAAGTTCGCTGAAACCGAGCGAATAAAAATCAAAAGCATTTACCTCCTTGTCAGGGGTATCTACTTTATTAACCACTAAAATAACAGGCTTAGAAGACTTCCTGAGTTTATCAGCTATTTTTTCATCTGTTGAAGACACACCGCTGTAAACATCTACTACAAAAAGGAGAAGATCAGCCTGATTAACGGCGATTTCTACCTGCAAATTAACCTTTTCTTCAATATCCCTCCCAGGATTAAAGATAAAACCTCCTGTATCTATTAACAAATACTTACCTCCTCCGGCGGGGGTATAATATGAATAGGTCCTGTCTCTTGTGAGCCCTGGGTTTGGAGAAGTAATAGCCTTGTTCCTGTTTAACAAGGCATTAAACAAAGACGATTTTCCTACATTGGGACGACCAACTATAGCTATTGTACTTGTCATTTTGCCTTAATTTCACCCGGCAGACTTTTTACGGTTCTGCTAAAGTAGTGAACCCCAGAAACGCAAGTAAACGCTGCTGTTAATAAATACATGATATTTAAATATTCATATCTTAAATTCATTAAAACAAGGATAATCGTAAACATCTGAAAAACAGTTGTAATTTTACCTAAAACACTTGGGGAAATTAAACTCAGCCCGGTAGATATATATATTCCTATCCAACCCAGGAAAAGAAATAAATCCCTGAAAAAAACCAAAACCCCAAGCCAGATCGGAATATATCCCATAACTATAAGTGTTATAAAAGCCGAAACAATAAGAAGCTTATCAGACATTGGATCCAGAAAACGACCGAATGAAGTATTTGAATTTGTTTTTCTTGCTACAAGCCCGTCTATAGCATCACTTACTACCGCTACAATAAAAACAAACAAAGCCGGCGTGAACATCGGCGGCCGGGTTGTCAGAAGAAGAATAAAAACAGGGATTAGAACAACTCTAATTAAACTGATATAATTTGCAATCATTTTTCCAATAAATATTCACCAAATGCATCTTTTATACCGGAATCCATTTTGCATCTGATTATTACACTGCCTGCATCATATTTTCTGCTTTCAACATAGCAATTGCGATGCACTGAATTTATAACTTTTTGTCTGGCCTGCGGTATTTTAAGTTCAACGGAATCCATCATATTATCAATCTGGAGCTCTATCTCCTTTTTCAAACTGTTAATTCCTTCTCCATATTTCGCAGAAATGAAAACCGGAGCAGGATCTCCTTTTTTCCTGCCCGCAGAATGGGGCGTTTTATCTGTTTTATTATATACGGTAATTATCGGTTTATCCATAACTTTCAGTTCTCCAAGCACATTATTTACCGCCTCAATCTGATGTCTGTAATTTTCATTTGACACATCAACTACGTGCAAAAGTAAATCTGCATCCTTTATTTCTTCAAGAGTGGCCATAAAAGCCTCTACAACCTGATGCGGCAACTTTCTTATAAACCCCACTGTGTCGCTCAAAAGAACATCGTATTTACCACATCGAACTTTTTTTGTCTTAGAAGAAAGAGTGGCAAAAAGCCTGTTTTTTACTATAACATCTGCACCTGATAAAATATTCATCAGGGATGATTTCCCTGTATTTGTGTACCCCACCAGGGAAACCGTTTTTAAAAAAGATTTTTTTCTTTTTTTGGAAATATCCTTTCTCTTCTCACCAATTTTATCCAGCTTCTTTCTAATGGACGAAATTCTATCACCTATTATTCTTCTGTCAACTTCAATTTTTTTCTCCCCCGGTCCCATTCTTGTTCCAATTCCTCCTCCTAGTTTGGAAAAATCAGTCCATATATTTTTAAGCCTAGGTAAAAAATACTCCATTTGTGCGAGTTCAACCTGAAGTTTCCCCACACTTGAGGATGCATGTATTGCAAAAATATCAAGAATCAACCTGGTTCTGTCAATTACTTTACATTTAAGCTCTTCTTCTAGATTTCTTTCCTGCGTGGGGGTAAGTTCATCATCAACAACACAAAGGTTTAATTTGTTGGCTTTGATGAAATCCTTTACCTGACTTAACTTACCGGGACCTATGTAAAAAGCATTATGAGGGGTTCTTCTTGACTGTAGAAATTTTCCTTTTATTTCTGCTCCGGCGGTTCTGGCCAGCTGATACAATTCTGACAGTGACTCTCTTTCGTCAATTTCCTGCTCAGGTGTCTGAAGCCCTATCAAAACTCCTTTTTCCGTATTGTTATTTGTATTCCACAACTTTTTTTATTCTCCCTTATTATTTAGCAGTTTCTGCTTTGCGTGGATAGAAATACCCTGTTATCTAATTTGTAATCCTAAGAAATTTGAGTTTAATTATAACAAATACCGTTTTATAATCAAATAATAACCTCTCGTGGATTTATTTGACAAAGGTAAAAACATTTGTTTTACTTCATAAAATACTTAAATTTGCATATTAACAATTAATAACTCATTAATTCAATAAGTTTAAATGGGCATGTAGAATTTCAGGAAAAAGACAAAACTAAAAGGAGCCAAAAATGACAGACAAACTTACAATCTATACCGTAATTCACCAACCGGAAAGGTTAAAACTTCCTGCCCATCCAATACCCAAAAATACAAATATTCATCAAATAAGAAAATTCTTATTTGATGATGAAATGAACAAATACTACCTTAATAAAGTTGCCAGGGAGTGCTATCTTCCAGCAATGAATATGTTCATTGATTTGATGGACAGGGGTTTTAAAATGTCCGTTGGCATATCCGTTTCTTTTCTGGAACAGACGAGAAAATGGAACAAAAAACTCTTTAATATTTTAAAAAAATTTATATCTCACCCAAACCTTGAGTTGATAGGCGTAGAACCTTATCACAGCTTCACATTCTACCTTGATATAGATATTTTTCAAGAAAGGATGAAATGGATGAAAGAGTATCTTGAAAATTATTTTAATAAGAGTATATCTGTAACAGATACAACGGAAATGTTTATGTCAAACGAAGTCTATTTTGCCCTTGAAAAACTTGGATTTAAGGGGGCAGTTATGGACGGACGACCCTGGGTTCTTGGATGGAAACAGCCAACATATTTATATCGTCAGAACAATGGCAAAATGAACCTCCTTCTTAGAAACTGGGGGTTAAGCGACGACGTTGGATACCGTTTTTCAAACAAAAACTGGAGAGGCTATCCCCTTAAGGCCGATAGCTACGCAGATTGGATAAAAAACGCCGCCGGTGATTTTGCAATGCTTGGATGGGATTTTGAAACCTTCGGAGAACATCATAAGTGGGATACAGGAATATTTGAATTTATGAAACAGCTTCCTGAAGAACTGGCAAAAAGAAACATTGAAATTATGACCCCAAGCAGCGTTATAAAAGAAAACTCAGATAATGTTCATACTCTTGAACTTAAAGAATTCGGGTGCACCTGGGCTGGCGCAGGCGGAATGGAGTTTTTCCTTGGTAACGATGCTCAACAGGCCATATTCCGACTGATGCACCATGTTTTAAACAAAGCAAAACTCACTAAAAAGAAGAAGCTTATAGATCTCGCGCTAAGGCTTACACAATCTGACAACCTGCACTTAATTCAATGGGCGGGAAGGCATGGCGATGAAGCTGAAGTTTCGGCTTATTTCACTCCGAAAGAATGGTGGTCTCTAGGACCTGACAGATTGCTCTTAGAACAGCAGAGAGTGTATATCAACTTCCTGAATGCAATGGACCATTATCTTTAAAAATGACTTTGTGGATTAGGCCTGTATTCTGAAACAATGCAGATATTCCCAAAATATTGAAGGCATTAAGTTAGCCTAAAAAAATTGCCTTTACATAGTTTTCAAGAAAAAAATATGGTTGCAAATTTAAATAAAATGTGTTATATGCTTAAACAGTTGTTTTGGTTTAAAGCGGTTTTCGGCCGCAGTGTAGAAGGAAAAAAAGGAAAAAGACAGGAGGAACTATATGTCTGACACTCAAAAACCTAAAATTGATTCTAACACATGCACAGGGTGCACAATTTGTATAGATGAATGTCCCACAGATGCTTTGGAACTCAATGAAGACGTGGCAGTTCTGGAGAAGGAAGAAGACTGCACGGGTTGCGGTGCCTGTGAGGAAGTATGTCCGTTATCTTCAATAATAATGGAATAATCAGGTGTCAGCGGTGCCGGAATTACTAAAAACGGCACCGCTAATACTCATTAAATGAAAAAAATCAAACCCTTTATTGCAGGTTTATTTGCGTCTTCACTTTTAATAGTACTTTTCCGTGAATTTTTCACAAGTTCTCAGCATCACGTTTTTCACTTCCCCATTTTTCTTTCTGTAATAATGGCAGAATTGGCGTTAGGGTTCAAGTTTGTAAAACACCATAACCTTAATATAAAAAACCCAGCACTAATATCAACTGCTCTATTAATTATTTCATTTTGGATACCTGTTGCAGTGTGGATGATTGCATCCAAAAGAAATATCCTGGGGTTAAGCTATAATGCGTCTCTTCCATGGTATGCCTTAACACTATACCCCGGACTAATATTCCTTCCTTTTGCCTTTGTGATGGGTTTGAAAATCCACAGCCTGTTTGATAACAAAACACCAAATATTACCTTTTTCATTTCTGGAGTTTCAGTTTTTTTACTTTTGGATTTTATTCTGCTATGGCAAATACCTCCACTTATTCTTTCATTCGCCATAGCCTTTCTCGGATTAGTTATTTCCTTTTTTTATTCACAAAAAACTGCCGGGAAAGTTTTTAGAATAACCTCAGCTGTTTTTGCGGTATTCATTTTTTCTGCATTACTGAATAATTTTGAAAATGAATCAATTATCAAAGGAGGACTCTTTAATGCATCTTCGATAACGCCTTACGGCAAAGCTGTTCTCAAAGAAGAAAACTCAGATTACACCTTTTTACTGAATCATAAGCGGATATTTAGTTTTCCTGACAAAAAAAACATTCAGGAAACAGCTCATCTTTCCATGCTTCAATATCCGGCCGCTGAAAACATTCTTGTTATCGGAGAATGGAATACTCTGGCGAATGAAGTAAGCAAATACCCCTTCGTTGAATCAATTTACTGGGCAAATCCTATACCTCAGAGCGTAGATCCGGTATCAAGGTTCATTTCTTCAGAAACTGCCGAAAAAGTCAGGAAATTAAGAATATCGGACCCCCGTCTTTTCATAAGAAGACTGCCCAGTAAAGATCATTTTGATGTTGTTATTATATCTTTGCCCGATCCAACTGATATTTTTTTCAACAGATACTATACACATGAATTTATAAAAGAACTGAAAGCAAAAATGGCAGACAACTCTATTATCGCATTGAATATAAACTGGAAAGAAGGTTCAGGAAAAAATGCCGACATTACAACCTTATCTATCCTGGAAACAATAAGAAGAAATTTTAACAACACACTTGAAATCCCCCCCCTTATTATTGGAACACAAACAAGAAACTTTACAACCTACTGGCCAGCTCTTGTCGAATTCCTGAATTCCGTAGATCCCCGCCCACATCATATTTCTCCCGCCTTAATAAGGCACAGAATAAATTCCCCCGGCTTCAACATATCAGCCGATATAACTGATATCCCTCTAAATACTGACAGCAAACCTGCGCCTTTTGTTTTTGCGTTAAATAACCTGTTTTTCGAATTCGGTTTTATATCCCCACGCATTATTAATTTCACCATGAATATGAAACCATATTATATTTATGTTTTCTTCGCAATCCTTTTTTTCACACCGGCTTTTTTTATATCCAGAAAAAATATTCATTCAAAAACAAGTTTTTTATGCGCCTTATCCGGGATAATATTTTCGATTATACTATACAGCCAGGCCCTATCTATGTTTTCCTACAACGGACAAATATACAGGTATGTTTCTTCTCTTATTGCTTCCTTTATAATTGGAGGAGCCTTTATAGTTTATATTCTGAAAAAATCAAGGATAGAAAAATCAATTACCCGAGTCAGGCTCCTGCTTTTTATTTCCGGGTTGTTTTTTATAATCATCACCCCTGTATGGGAATTTTCTTCAAGCCCTCTGCCGATTTATCTATCTCTTTTATTCTCTTTGCTTTGCGGGGGTTTTTTCGGAGGAATATTGTCCGAATGTTTCAAAATTTCAGAAGACAGATGCATTTTCCCGCTTTTTGCAGGCTGCGCAATGGCCGGCGCGGTAATAATATTCTTTATTCCAATTACCGGAATTGTAAATATTCTCCCTGCACTGGGTATTTTATCCTTATCCGGAATCATCACACTAAATATTTAATATGATGATATATTCTCTTCTATACTCTCAACCTGCCTATTGAATTCTTCAACCTCATATCCGGCATCTTCAGCAATATTGTCAAGTGATTCTCCATCTTCCAGTCTCTCTAAAACATCTTTTTCTTGCATATGAGTTGCCTGCGTTATCATAAGAATCTTGATAATCTCTGTATGTGAAAACTCTCTTTCAGAAAGCTTGTTTACCCTTTCCTTTTCAACATTAAAATATGCAGCGGTTACCCCTTCTATATTGGATAAATCTCTCCTTGGCCCCCTTCTGCATCCGCTTAAAGCATATACAAAAACCAAAACCGTAAAAAACTTCATTATATTCATTTTAATTATCTCCTTTCTCATTAAACACCTGCGTTTTAAACACATACAATTCTGTATCCGGGTCTTTCCAGGCATCATAAGACAAAGCCGCTTTTGAGCAACACAAATTGCCTAAAAACTCCTCTTTGTTCCATCCGGCTTCTTCTGCCACCTGCGGAAGAAAAACCCCCTGCCTAAAACCGCTTTTTACTATAACTCCATGCTCGCCCAATTCAATATCATCTGCCGAATCTATTTTTTCAGGTAAAGAAAGAACTGAAATCTCTATTTCTAATTTATTCAGTTCTTTTTCATCCAGAGGCGGAAACCGTGGATCTTTAAAGGCAGATTCAACAGCCATATTTCTCACAGCCAAAAATAGTTTTTCTCTGGGCATTATGTTTCCTATACATCCTCTCAATAAACCATTAAGTTTTAGAGTAACAAAAACTCCTCTAGGTTCATTCAGACGCCTGTCTTTTTCTCTTACCTCCATCAGCTCTTTATTTTTTAAGTAATGAATTATTGCCTTCCTGGCAATTTTCAACAACTTCCTTTTTTGCTCATTACTTAAATCACGCATAAACTTAACTTAC
>PWEK01000088.1 GCA_003553445.1 Elusimicrobiota bacterium | reverse complement strand
GGGAATAAAGGTTGTGACGGGGGAAAATGCCGGAATTACTGTAAGCGAGGATCTTCCGGATACATATAAAGAAATATCTTCTAAAGTATCAAGCGAGGTTCTTAAGAGATATAGGGAAACATATAAAAAGCCGGCAGAGGAGAAAGAAGATTCGGGTGTTGAAAGGCGAGGTTACGAGTTGCCGGCAGCCGCGGATTCTTTCTCGGAGATAATTGGAGTTATAACAGAACATATAAAAAAGGCAGTCGCTGGAATATATAAAAATCCGGATAGGGCAGGATGGAATAAAAAGGAAGATGTATTGCTGCTGCCTGCCCTCGCGCAATCCGGGGGAAATATTTTAGGTGCGTTTTTAGGCGCATTTATGGGGGCAAAAAATAAATTAAATAATAAAAAACCGGATGTAAGCGAAAGAGTGAGAAAATTAAAAGAAGCTGTAGATGAGATGAAAGCACAGGGGCTCTCGGATGAAAAGATAAGAACAAAAATATTTAAATTGTTTTATGTCGATGTAGAAATAAGACCTTTAGTTAGAAAAGATGAAAAAAAATTTAAAGAAGAGTTAAGGAATGCAGGATTCCCTGAAGTGGAAATAGATGCTATTATAAAATTGGCGAAGTTCTCGAGAGATATGCCGCTAAAAATAATAAGTGAATTGAATGAAATTCGGCATGAAATACCGGAAGAAATAAGGCCCAGGGATGAAGAGGGGAGACCTGGGGGATTGATTTATTTACCTAAAGATTCTGATAAAGAAAAATATGTGAGGCCCATTATAGTGGGGGATCCGCATGAACGCATAGAAAATTTTGTAAAAATATTGATGCATGGGACAAATATGCAGGATATTATATCGGGAGATGCGGTGCTGGTAATTTTAGGAGATGCGGTTCATTCTGAAGAAAAGAGCAGGTTAAGAGAAATGGATGATTCTATTTTTCTGAAAAATTTAATTGATGCGCTGGAGATCCGATTTTATGATCGGGTTCATTACATTGTAGGAAATCACGATGGTTCTGATGGAATTAGTGCGAAGAAGGGAGGAGTTGACCAGACCGAGTTATTTTATAAAACAATTCAAGAGCTATACGGCATAGAATATGTGGAAGAATATAAAAAAAATGTAAATTCATTGCCTATGGTTGTGGTAGGTAGGAATTTTGCTGCTTCTCATGCAGGTCCTGTAATTATTGCAGAAGGATTTGATGTCCGGGATATTGTAAATATTCATGAAGAAGATCTTTTGACAAGAATGTTTAGAGATCAACTGATGATAGGCCGGCCTGAGAAAAATTTCGGAGATGAAGATATAAATAGATTTTTAGAAACACTGCTGGGGGAAGAGCAATCTAATTCTAAGTTGATTGTTGGACATACTCCTCAAGATTCAGAAGATTTTCACTGGGAATTATACGATGGGTTATTATCAATAATATTTGCGGCTAACGACAGGGTTGGCTATTTGACAACAGATGAAAACAACCAGCTGGTACCGGTAGATGCTACTGATCAGGAGGTGGATGTGGAAGAGTTTATTTATGATATTTTTTATGATTTTTCAGGAGATATTTTGATAAGCGATGAACAAAAGAACAGAATTCTGAGCTGGGGCAGAAATACGGAGAAAGTTAAGGATGGTGTAAGAAGATTATTGCCAAAGTCAGAGATAGACAGGGAAATCTCTCAAGTGAATATAAATAATGGATTAAAAGTGGTTTTTAAGGATGGCGGTTATTTTGAATGGAGACTTCTGGAAGATAAAGAGGGTAAACCAAGGTTGAGATTATATACCTTGAATACCAGTTATGAAGAAAGGGGAAAAATTGGTGAATTTATGAGCAAAGCAATTAATCCCGGGCAGGCCTACGGAGAAAATATTCCCGTTTTGATATCCCAAGCGATTGAGCAACTTTATGAAAATCACCCTTTAAGTTTCCTGCGGGAATCATTAGAAAAAAATATAGGAAATCCTCTGGCTGTGCTTTTAAGAGGAGAGTTTGAGGAGTTTATTCATGGAGATGATGAATTAACTAAAAGAGAAAAATGGTTAAAAGCAGCTGTTGAAGAAAACTCGGGTGTGAGAATTAAGGTAAGTCGTCAGGATCCTTCTCTCGTGTTCCCTGAGGATGATGTGTATGGTCTGGTTACATATGAGAGGGGATGGGGAAAAGAAACGGTTATTATACATGAATTGTTTTTTCAGGCGGTCCTTGAGGGAGCTATTCCCGAAGGGTATTCTCCTGAAAGTTTTCTGGGCCTGCTTATTGAATATGAAAAGGAGCAGTATAAGTTTCTCAGAGAAAATACAAACTTGAGTCCTCGGGATTACCACGAAAAACTAGAAAGAGAAGATTCGGAAAAACTGGAACTTTTTAAAATCAAAAACAGAATTAAAGAAATAAAAAATGAATATATTTCGGCTCTCAGCAAAGTCCGAAATATCCTGGAAAATGTACAATACCCAGGAGCGGATTTTAAGGAAGTTGAAATAAGGCCTTATAGCTCTGACATGATATTTGAATATCTTTCTGCCATCGGAGATATTGAAACCCTGGAGAGAATGGAGGAACTTATAAAAACTGATTTCGAGGCATTTTCCAGGTTTAAAAGAATGGTTGATAAACTTATGCTCAGGGTATATTTACTTAAGAAATTTGGAGCCTCCTATGAGGAGACTCTGAATTATTTTATACTTAATGTAGTTATTAATCTTTATAATACTTCCAGAGATAACATAGAAGAAATAAATAAAAAGATAGCTGAATTGGTGGAGGAGGCAGATAAGGATCTCCGGAAGGAATTATTTGGTAATAAAACCATTAGCAACCTATATGAAGAATTACTTAACGATCTGAAAAAGCGGGGGCCGCCCAGGGGATATTCTCCGGAGGATGTTTTAAATCTGTTTAACAAGCACGTTTTGACTAAATACGAGGTTGCTTATGGCGATAAATATGAGCAATTCAATGATTATTTAAAAGAAACCGGTATGGATATAAGCGAAGAGGCTTTTAGGGGGTTTTCAGGAATAGATGCATCTAAGCATGCTATGCTTTATGAGCGTTACGGTTATATTATAGAAGAAATAGAGCTTAAAGAGCTAGTTTTTGATCTCTTCGGGGGGTTTGGAAAGATTGAATATGCAGGTGATACGGATTCCATCGAATTCATTCAGATAAAAAATTCCTGTTTAGAGAATATGCAGAGGATGTGTCAAAAGACTATAAAAGAGATACACGGAGTTTTTGATTACAGAATTGTTGTAGATGGTTCTTTAGAAAAAACTGTTATCCGTAAAGAAGGAACTAAAGTTGAACTGCTTATAGGAAGGGATGTTTTTCAGAGAACGGATGAAATTGATAAGTTTTTGCTTTTAGATAAATTAGCTGAATCTATCGCTGCTCTTTTACTTTCAGATTACAATGAGCTTAAGGTTTATTCAGCAAAAAATGAAAATGCATACTTTAAAATTGAGCTTATCAAAATACTGCTGAAATATGAATATTATCGTTCGGAGTTTGAATTTAAGGAGCACTATTTTGAAGAAGGTGAAAAGATTACTCAATCTGATGTTTTCATTTATGTTATGAATAATGAAAGCCCGAAGAGTTTGATCTATCTGTATATGTCAATTGTATGGGATAATTTAGAAGACATTTCGGATAGGATTGTTTCGGGGCTGATAAATAAAGTTTCCCAAAAGAGTATAGATGGGATGGTTGCCATATCCAATTTGAGGGATGTTGTTAATGTTTTCTTTTTAAAAGAAAGCATTAAATTTGAGCATTTCAGTAAACATGAAGAAGTGGAAAGACTTAAAGAAATTATTTATGAGGGAAAAGACAAAGAAGAGTTTTTCAGAGCCTGGCGGGAATTGCTGTCATTGTGTTTTAGGCTTGATGAAGAAGAAGTTTCGGATGAGATGAAATATATAATAAACAGTGATGTTTTTGAGGAAACATTGGGGGACAGAATTTCAGCAGCGCGGGAAATTCTTACAGATGCATTTAAGAGAAGAATAGGGAAAAAATCATTTGTTAAATTATTAAAATATTTAAGAGGAGAGAGTAGAGAAATCCCTTTTATTAAAATCTCTTCTTATAATGTGCCTGATATTGAAGAGTCTGACTGGTTAAAGTCATTGGGAGAGGGGGACGAGGACTTTAGTTTCATTACCGGCAGCGAGGGAGAAGAATACCCCAAAGATCCTCATGAGAACCTGTTTTCTTTCAGGCCGGAAAGACCTTCTGATGAGGGAGATGACTCTGCTCCTGCGGGTTATGCGGGGGTTCATGCGGCGGTTGGAGCGGCTTTTTTTTCATTGTTGTTGCTATCCTTTGCTATACTGGGTATTACACCGGAGAGCTTTTCGGAGGCGTTAGGCCAGTTGTTGGAATACTTTAATTTTATGTTTCAGGAAGAGTCTTTACTGGGGGGAGCTGCTTCTTTTATTCCTTTTACAGCAACTGTTACCTCAGGTGATGTCAAAAAAGGAGCAGTAGGTGGTTTTTTCAGTGAATACGAAAAGGCGCAGGGTTCAGGAAGAATTGAAGAAATAGAAAAATTTCTAAGCCGTAAACAAAAAGAAAGGAATAAGAGAGTAACAGAGGCAACCGTTCCTTTTAAAAGTAAAAATGACTTAATTGATTATATTTCAAGAAACAATGGTTTAAAGATTGAGGGTCTTCCCTCGAGGTTGTCTCATTTAAATGATATAAAGAGCAGCTATAACGCTTTTGAAGGCACTATACAGCTGGCGCGTGATTTGCAGTTTGCCCATCTGCTGGGATACATTGAAGTGAGCTTGCCAAAGGGAAGCAGTATTTCCCCCCATGGTGTGTGTTACCCTGTGCTAAAAAATTTGGGGTTGGAGAAGCCCATGAGCATTCAGATGAATTGGGTTGAAGCGATGGTGTTAAATGATCAGATCGAGAAGAGGAATGATGAGCTTAAAGAGGAGTATAACGGAAATGACGGACAGTTAAGGTTTTACGAGCAGGTTTTCGGGAAGGAAAGGCTGAAAGCTAAGAATTTAAAGAATATTTTTACGGCTGTGCCGGAGGAGACAAGAAAAAATTTAGGATGGAGCCTTATAAAATTAAAATATGATGAAATTATTCCATTGAGGAGCTTAAAGGTGGAAGATGGAAAGTTGATTTTTAATGAAGTAAGATTTAATGCGGAGGAATTTTACGGTGAGGGAGGATTTGAAAGATTTTTGAATCAGCTGGAAGAGTCCGGTTTAAAACCGGAAAAGTCCCCGTATTTAATTGCATATGTAGACAGAGATATCAGGGAAAGCATGGGGTGGAAAATTCAGAATATTTCAAAGAAAAAGGGTGCTCCGGCAAAACAGACAGGGCAGGAATATTATATTTCTTCAGAACTCATATTAGAAGCGGCAGAAGGTTACAGAGATTCTCCTCATATATCGGACGGATTCAGGGATTTATATGAAGGGCTGAAGTTGCTGGAAGAAAATATCCGTGGTTTTTCAGTTTTTCGCAGTAAAGAAGGCAAAATTCAATGGGGAAAAAACATTAAAAAAAGCGAGATTAAAAAAACACTTTCTGAGAAAGGGTTTCCCTGGCCTAATTTTGTTGTATGGATGATAGGTTTCTGTGAGTCGTATAACAGCAGAGAGGAAGCGATCGTTCATATGGCTGAGGGGATTGACAAGGCTATACGTCGACAAACACACCCCGGAGATGGAAAATTGGATGAGTTTCTGATTAGTGGTTTATACAAACCTGAGCATGGGGGAATTAGGGAAAGAGCAGCGCAAAAAGGTTTGAAAGTAATGGAATGTCACGGTCCTCACAATACCCCTGGAGCTGTTCATGATGAGTCGATTGTAGCTGGGTATCGTGATGAGATTAGTGGAAAAGGTGAGGTGGATACCACAACTGTGTGTCCTTTATGTTTTTTATATCTTTTTGGTGATTTCGGTGATGGATCGAAAGAGTGCCAGGCGGCGCATCAGAAGAGAGTAATGAAAGGGACTCCTCCTGCAAATATTGATGAATTAGGGCTTAGTCCTGATGAGGCGCGATATTTAAAAAGACTTTTGTCTAATCTGTCTTTTCAGAAGCAACAGGAGCTCAGAGAAGATTTTCTCAGGGAAGGTTCAGCATTTCGTATGGAAAAGCTGGCGGATGCTGTAGAGGTGAAATCAATAGAGAGGGGTTCGCATACGGGTTTTAAAGACGGCTCCCTGATTCTTGATAATCGAACATACATGAGGATATTAATGCTGGATGGGTATTTAAGGGATGAAGAAGAAGACCCTTCAAGTATTCTGATTGACATACTAAGGACTATTACAGCTTATGAAAGGAATAAGTCGGAGGATGTATCTGCCGAAGAGCTTGGAAGAAAATACCTGGCGGAGCTGAAGGGTGCGGGTATGGATGCGGTTGATGCTGTTGCTCTCCCGTATTATTTCAACAGGGTTCTTTTTACCGATGTGATGGGAATGGAAGAAGATGTTATGAGGGAGATTCTGGAGATAAGTTTTATTTTAGATGGTTTCGGAGGTTACGGACAGCGCAAAAGTCATAAAGTACAAGTCCGGCTTGTTGAGATAAATGAGGAGCTTATGGGGGAGGAAAGGCTTCTCCAGGCGGTGCGGAGCCTGGCGGCGTCGGCCCCTGATGATAGAGGGTTCATGGACAGGCCGGAAAGCCCAGTAGGAGAGCTTGCCGGGGTAGTTGAACAGGCAGGAAGAAAACTTATTGAATCGCCTATTGCTCCTGCGGTCCTATCGGTGAGGGCGCACGCGTCCGGAGAAGAGGATTTAGGCCGGATGGCGGTAGAGTTTTTAAGCGGCAGAAGGGATGTTGTGATGATGGAAATGATACTGAATATGTTTCGCAGTGATACGGGTTCTAATATAGTGCCCACTCTAAATGAGATGAAGAATATAAAACATGCGCTTTAAAAGAAAATATTTCACGGGAATTTCACTTGTCGGGAACTATTTTTTGCATGAATTTTATTAAAGAATGGTATAATAATAAAATATGAAAAAGAAAAACAAAATATTAAAAAGGATTTCTTTTATAATAGCGGCAGCAGTTGGGATGACTTTTGTTGCGGGTTTTTTCAATGTGCCCGCCATAGATGGGGCGGTAGACTCTGATGCAGTGGAAAAAGTTTCTTTTTTCGACAGGGCAGAAATTGATATTAACAGCGCCGTAAACTTAGATGACTGTAGTGAAAGCGATGAAAACAATGAAGAAAATGGCATGATTGAGATTTTGTTTACAGTCGTTGGAATGATGGTTTCAGGTAACGGAGCCTTGTTTTTTACAATTGTGTTACTCAAAAAGATAAGGATTAAGGGGTTTTTGAGCAGCGGCACAGGAAGGAGAAGGTTAATTAATATAAGCCGCATAAGGTATTATAAGGGGTGGTGTGTCCAATTTTTATCGCCTGTGCAGATCTGGATGCAAAACAGGGCCGATGAACTTGATATAAATCCGTTGGGGTTTTTACATTTATGGAGAAAACAACCCGCATTTTGTACTGATAAAACAAAATGCGGTTTTTTTTTATAAAAAAAAGGAGAAATAATAATGACTAAAAAAATATTAATAGTAGAAGATGAAGAGGTGATAGCAAGTATGGTCAAAGATAACCTTGAGGTGAGGGGTTATGAAGTGGTGGTAGCTTATTCCGGAATCGAGGGTTTAAGGAAGGCTGAAGCACATTCACCTGATTTAATTGCCCTGGATGTGATGATGCCGGGGCTTGACGGCATAACCGTATTAAGGAGATTGAAAGCAAATGAAATAACGAAGGATATTCCGGTAATAGTTCTTTCCATAGCCGAGGGATACAAAGACAAGGGGCTGGAGCTGGGAGCCGCGGCTTTTGTGAAAAAACCGTTTAACTTTAATGACCTGACAGATAAAATAAGGGCGTTTACCGATAAGAAATCCATACTGGTAGTTGACGACAACCAGGAGACACTGGAGCTGATTGAAAGCAGACTGAATATTATAGGGTTTGATGTTTTATGTGTGCAGGGAGAAGAAGATCTCTTTAAAAATTTGAAAAGGAAGAAGCCGGATATAATTTTAATGGATATTGTTTTACAAAATAGTGACGGGCTTGAAATAATAAGACGATTGAAAGGAATTCAAGAGTATTCCGGTATTCCCATAATTGCATTTTCCGGATATGTATTTGAAGGGCTCTCCGAAGGCGAGATTGCAGGAATAGACAGGTATGTCGAAGGTGAATTTAATATAAATAATTTAATTAAAGAAGTAAGAAATCAGCTCGAAAGCTAATTTTTAATATATTTCACATATATTTCACAGTAATTCTTCCGGAATTCGCAGAGTTTTTAAAAACATAAAGTATATATACTATGGATTATTCTTTTTTAAAAGAATTATAATTAAATCAGCTTAAGCAAATATTTTTTATCTTGTGAATTTTCGCCGAATAAATAATTAAAAATGATAATTTTTATATTAAATATTTCACCCTTAAATACAGTACTAACAAAGAACTTTGCGGAAGAAGTTTTGATGTATTGTCTTGACAAAACAGCAAGAGGCTTTTCTTCGGGATAATTAAGTGAATATTCTAAATACTATATACACAAAAATAATCTGCTGGGCAGTCTCAGGCGCAATGTTCTTCACATCCGTAATAGATACCTACGCCCACGCGGGTGAGTTTCTTTCCCCCCCTCCGGTGGAGATAAACGTGCCCGTAAACCTGGGACAGGTGGTGGAAAGCTACGACCCCCACGGAGAAGGCCCCGGGCTGGTCCTGATAAAGGACCTTCACGCAAACCCCGGCGTACAGAGAAATATACAGCACATAATTCAGGATATATCCGCCTCCCATGACGTATCCGAAATTGGCCTTGAGGGAGACCCCGCCGGTGAGATTATAGACACCTCCATAATGTCCTCCATACCAGATGAAGAGATAAAAAAGAATGTGCTTGATTTCTTTATGGATGAGGGCATGGTAAGGGGCCCTGAGGGATACAGCGTATTAAACGGGCAGGAAGTGCCCCTGGTGGGTATTGAAAGCAGGGATCTCTACGATACAAACCTGAATATGCTCCTTGAGTCCCTGGGGGAGAGAGAGGAGACGGTAAAATACCTCGAAAGAATAACCTCCGTGATAAGGCAAATGGAAGATGAGGTATATCCGTCAGATTTGAGAAGGTTCCGCAGCCAGTACTTTTTATACAGGCAGGGTGAGCTTTCAGCCGGGGTCTTTTATGATTACCTCAAGCGCTGGGCCCAAAGAGTGGGTGTATCAATAGGAAGAGTATCTCCCGATTACGCCCGCTACATAAGGGCCTCCAAAAAGGCCTCC
>PWEK01000032.1 GCA_003553445.1 Elusimicrobiota bacterium | reverse complement strand
GGGGTGAAGAATGGAATGACGGCAAGGCCAGGGAAATAATAGAGAAAAATAAAAAAGTTTTTCAGCTTTTTGATAGAGCCCTTAAAAAGCGCTATTTTCACCCCCCCGATTTTAAAATATCTGATATGCCAGACCCCATAGATGGGGATTATGATTATGATGCGGAATACAGAAACTACTTTGTTGTTCAAAGATTGATTTTGCTTAAATCAGACTATCTTTTCCGGCAGGGTAAAATAGAGGATTCCATGGATTTTATAATGAAAAGCATAAAAATGGGTAAAATAGTCCAGGGCAGCCCTAGAATGTATGTTGCGAATTATTATGCTGTTAAACTATTTAAAATAAAGGGACTAAAAAGAATTCAGAAAATCATAAGCGAATCAGATCCCCTGCCGGATGGTATTGAAGAGGATGTTTCTAAACTGAGTAGTTTAAAATCAAGTAAGGAAGGATATAAAAAGGCTGTTAAAATTAGCTTTAAAAGGGATATTAATTTTTTTTATGACTATTTAGCAGATTATGGATTTAAATGGAGGACTTATTGGAGTAAATTTGATCAAGCCCTTAATTTAATTATAGAAGCTACAAGAACAATTGTGGATAACATAAGTGAATCAAGCTATGCTGAGCTAAAAGACAAGTTGCCCGAGGTGGAAGATGTGGAAAGTATCATGGATAATGAAGAGTATTTTAAGGTTTTTTTAACAGAGAATATATTAGGTAAAATTTATTATAATAGTTACATTGAGCATGCATTGCTTTTGGAAATTACATATATGGAGGATTTTCTAAATAGGGCCACTAGAGTGCTTTTGGCTTTAAGAAAACATCATATCGATGAGGGTGAGCTTCCGGAGAGTCTGGATAGGCTTGTTCCGGATTACTTATCCGAGGTTCCTGAGGATCCCTTTGATAATGAAAAGATAAGATACTGCAGAGATAAAGAAATTATATATACTGTAGGAAAGGCTCTTGAAGATTTGGGAGGAGATGAGGAAGTTGGAATATCAGATTTATATGAAAAAGATAATCCTTCTGTTGGGATTAATTTTTAAACATTAAAAGGAGGCAAAATGTTTTCTGTTATAAGAAACGGTATTGGCATTGCAATTGACAGTCTGAGGTTTATAAAAAATAATAAAACTATTCTGCTTATTGATTTGATGGCTGACTTGGCGCTTATATTCTGGACTGCAGCTATACTTCTGCCGGTTTATTTTATGGAGGATTTTTTCTTCGGAGAAGAAACCCCTGCGTTTATTCTGATAATAGGTGTTATCATTTTTTATTTCGGGGCTGTTTTTATTTACATGTTTTTTCAGGCCATGATTCTGTCTTTTACCTTTAATTCCTTTAAGGGCAGGAGAGTGAACTGGAGTTCAAGTTTCAGGCAGGCCGCGGGTAAGTGGTTCGGGATTTTATGCTGGTCGTTTGTTGACGGGACTGTGGGGCTGTTTTTAGGTAAATCACGAAGAGGCAGAAACAGGTTCTCCACATTTGCTCTATCCGGGATATGGAAGATTTTAACTATTATGGTTTTGCCGGTTATATTATTTGAAGATGTGGGTTTAAAGGGCACCGTAAAGAGAGCCACAGGGTTGTTCCGGGCCAGCTGGGGGGAGAATATATCCGGAAATATGGGTATAGGGGTATTTGTTTTTGCTGCCACTCTTGCGATGATAGCAGTAGTGACTGTTATTGCCTTTTTTTTAAAAGCAGGCGAAATATTTACCATGGACCAGATGGAGCCTTTTTTTATGGGGGTGTTTTATGTATACGGGGTTTTTCTTGCTATTTTGACATCCTCCATACATGCTGTTTTTGAGGCAAGTATATACTACTATTCACTGGAAAAAGAAGAGCCGGGGGTTTATAAGAGGGGTCTCATGGACTCTGCGATTAAAGGATATTAAACCCGGCTTATCACTGGATATTAAAGCTTTTTTCGGTTAATGACCCTTTCGGCTCCTTGGCTGAATTTTTCACTTTTTCTGCTGCCTGAAAACATTTTATCCCATCAAATTTCATAATACTTCAGTAGGTTTATTTTTTCACTACTTAATTCTACGGCATTAAAATTTAAAAGGAAAAGCTCGGTTTCCGGATAAGTTTTCCTGAAAAAGAGTAAATTGGATATATCCCTTTTTTTTATAACGTTCTTGTTTTTTATTTCATAAGCCTTTATTCTGTTGTTTTTCTGAGTTATAAAATCAACTTCCCTTCCGTTTTTGTCTCTCCAGTATTTTATGTCTTCATCCCAGGCTGCTTTTTTAATAAATTGAGAGAAAAAATAATTTTCAAGCAGGAAAGAAGTGTCACTTCTGTCTTCAAAAAAAGCAAAGTTCTTAAGAAAATAATTTCTTATCCCCGGGTCATAAAAATATATCTTCGGAGCCTTGACTATCTCTTTTTTCTTATTGGTAAAAAAAGGTGGTATATTTTTGATTATAAAGGTTTTTTCCAATATATTTAAATATTTTTTCAGAGTATTAATATCTACACTGCAGGTATTGCTGATATCCGTATGGTTTATAATCTGCCCGCTGTTTATTGCTACGTATTTTAATATATTGTGCGCAGCCTGAGGGTTTTTAGTTTTTAAAAAATTTATAAGATCTTTTTCTACAAACAGATCGAATATGTCTCTTATTATATTCTTTTTTTCATCTCTTTTACGCTCAAGAGCCACTTCGGGATACCCGCCAAAAACACAGTATTCTTTTATCATTTCATATAGTTTTTTCTCTGCCGACGTTGGAATAGTATAGGTGTCAGAGTGAATAAACTTTTTATGTAAACTTTCGTCCCTGAATAATAATAACTCTTTAAAACTTAAAGGATAAAGGTTGTATATTCTCTTCCGACCCGCTAAAGATTCTTTCATCCTGCTTATAATTTCTATGGATGATGACCCGGTCGCGAATATTTTAATTTCAGGATTATTGTCATAAATATTTTTTAATATTTTTCCTATATCCTTTACCTTATGGAATTCGTCTATGAATAAAGTAAATTCCCGGTTTTTTTCATATCCTTCAAATTTCAGATACCTCATCACTTCTGAATAGGACTTGAAAATTGACTGGTTCTCAAATATATCCAGATCAATAAAACACTTTTGCTTATTCGTATCACTATAAATCTTTTTTAAGAGTGTAGTTTTTCCTGTCTGCCTTGCTCCCAGGATCACGGTTATCTCTCTTCTATCCAGGCTTTTTAACAATATTTTTTCTAATTTTCTTTCTCTGTACATTTTTTCTTTTAGTGTCCTTACATTTTAGACTAATCTATTTTATACTTGTACTTATATTATAGAGTAATAGATAAAAATGTCAAATTCTATTTTGACATCCTCCATACATGCTGTTTTTGAGGCAAGTATATACTACTATTCTGTAGAGAACGAAGAGCTGGAGATTTATAGACTCTGCGATTAAAGGATATTAAACCCGGCTTATCACAGCGCGGAACTTGGAGCGGGAACTTCTGGGGATTTTATCTAATACCTCTATTCTTACATTGATATCAGGGCCCACATACTCTTTCAGTTTTTCTACGGCTTTGTCCGCCTGTGAGGGGTTGTATTTTTCCCTGTGAGGCACAATTTTGAGCTCAAAGTCGTTTATGCTGTTTTGAATTATCTGAGATTCAATTATGCCATCAGTCCACTTGATGACATTGTAGCTCAGCATGGGTATACGGCGACCGTCTGATGTTAAGACGGACTCATCCTGCCTGCCGATTACCTTCTCAACATAAGGCATTTCTCTTGAGCATTCGCACTTTCTGTAAACGGGGCTGCCCTCAGCGAGGTCTCCGGTGCTGTAGCGAATCAAAGGCATTGCCCTGTTGTTAAGGGCGGTAACGGTAATGATTCCTGCTTCGCCGGGGGCCGCTCTTTTGCCTTTTTCATTCAGCACCTCTACTATGCCTATTTCCGGGTTTATATGCATCCGGCCGGCTGGGCACTCTGTAATAAGGGCGGCGCTTTCTGCCGATCCGTACTGATTGAAGACCTTTGTGCCGAAACCTTTTTCTATTATCTCCCGGTCATGTTGGAGGAGCATCTCGGCAGTTGGGAAACAGGCCCGGATGCCGAGGTCCATTCCCCTATCCAGGGCGCGGGCTGCGCAGTACCTGGCTGAAGAGGGATAGCCGTCTATAAAGACAGGCTTGAACCATATTATTTCCTCCAGGTATCTGTCCACGGTCTCAGGGCCGAGGTGATATGAAGACATAAACATCCTGTTGTTGGATTTATCCACTCTTCCGTAGGAGGTGTTTTTTCTATCCAGCGGCACTATCTTGTTTCCGGTGAAAGAAAGGCGGCGATCTCCGTAGGAGCATCCCGCCCAGATCCACATCCGGTGTATGGCAGCCCAGTACAGGGAGTGTGAATTTATGTCATGCAGTGTCTTAAGGGGCATCCCGGTGGTGCCGCTTGTCTTTAACTCAATGACCTTCATTTTTTTAAGGCCTTTTGCCTTTAACCGGGAGTACTTATCCCGGAGGGTCTTTTTTTCGAGTATGGGAATCCGGTCAAGTACGTCATGAACGGAGGCCCCCTTGAAAGAGATATCATTTAAAAATGAGTAATAAGGTACCTCCTTTCGGGCGTATTTGATAATAGCGCACAGCTTTTCATACTGCATTCTTTCCCATTGAGCGGCGGTATTGTACTGGTTTGTCAAAAGGTTGCGGGTATGCTTGCGAAACAGCTTTCCGTAGCGCTGCAAGCGTATCTTCAGGCCTATGCAGGAAAGTGCAAGAGACTGCAGCCCGGGGGGCGCATTCTCATATATTCTTTTTAATGCCCTGTTTTCCTTAAACATTTCTACGAAAAAAGCTCTTCATATCTTTGCGTCACTTTATCCATGTCATACTCCAGGACTTTCCTGTATGCCCTCTTTTTAAACTCTTCGGCTATGACCTTATCTCCCTTCAGGGTTTTTATAGCTTTACGAAGCTGGGCCGGGTCGGAGGGTTCTACCAGCAGGCCGTTTACCCCGTCCTTTATCAACTCATTTACACCTCCCGGGCAGGATGATGCGATAACCGGAGTTTTGCATGCCATCGCCTCAAGAACCACATTGGGGAAACCCTCGTAGCTGGAGGAGAGTATGAAAATATCCGCCTTTTTAAAGTATGGGTAAGGGTTTGATACGTATCCGGGTAGAATAAGTTTCACCTTCTTTTTTTCAGCCCTTTCAAGGAGCTCCTTTCTGCCGCTTCCCTCCCCCAGTATAAGGAGGCTGTAAGAAGAGCCGGCCAGGGCATCTATAACTGTTTCAAACCCTTTCTGTTTTTCAAGGCGCCCGCAGGCGAGAAAAAAACTGTTTTCATCCGGCAGGTATTTTCCGGAATACTCCTCAATCTTTTTCACATCTATACCGTTTTGTATTACCCTGATTTTGTTTTCCTGAACGGAGAAAAACTTAACCAGTCCTTCCTTTACATCATATGACACTGCGGAAATCTTATCCGCAAGTGGATAAAAAACCCTTATCAGAAGCTTCCATAAAGAAGACAGGCGTTTTTTCTTTATCATGCAGGGGGTGTAAATCCTTTCGGATATGATTGTAATTTTTTTAAAGATCAGTCTGCCCGCAATAAGGGATAAAAGATTTGTTTTCAGAAGAAATGACACTATAATGTCGGGATCAATTTTTTTTATGAGAAAAAGATAACGGATAAAGCCGTAAAGAGAGGTTCCGGGTTTGCCGTATATGTCAAAGCAGAAGGTATTCACATCCCGCGGGATGAGCCTTTCCGGCGCAGGGTGTTTTTTAAAGAATACAAGATACAGTTCATACCTGTCCCTGTTTAATCTCTTTAATATTTCTCTGAGCTGGCGCTCCGCTCCTCCCCCTTCTATTGAGATTATTGAAAAAAGAATCTTTTTTTTATATTTCATTTAGATAGCGCCCCGTCTTCTTTCCACCACTGCCAGTCTTTTTTCGGGGTTTTCCAGTCTTCTCCGTACTTCAGGGCAAGGTATTTTTCCGGCTCCTTCGGCATAAATACGACAGTGCCGTATACCTGTTCTCTTTTGAGACTGTCAAAGAAAAAAGACGGCACCTCGCATCTGATATCCTTTGAAAACCAATCAAGAAGTTTAGCTCTTGTTTTCAGTATCGCCCTGCCTGAAAGGCTGTAGAGTTTAGTTAAAATATTTTTCTTTTTGTTTTTCCTTGAAGCAAGGCTGAAGCCCCTGTCTCTCATTAAAGATCGGCCTGCGGGGGCCCCTATAGCATGAAGAAGCCTGTTTTCCGAGAATTTCTGCATGTACTTAACCGCTTTATTTCCCCTGCGGATATAGCGGGCTATGCTTACGGGTAAAGGCCCCTGCCGGGAGTGGGGGTTTACAAAAATCATTCTTTTTCTTACCGTCACCCGGGCTGATTCGGAAAGTTTTTCAAAAAACTCTTTTTCACGGGATTTGATGTCACTGTCCCAGAGGCCTATGTCCACATCGTTGTCCCAGGGAAGAAACCTTCCTTCACGGACAACGCCCAGTAAAGTGCCCTGGTCCAGCCATGCTTTTATCTCCATTTCCCCGAGTGTTTGCATCACTTTTCTGAAAAGCCTTATTCTTTCATTATTTTCGTTCATTTTGAAGGTAAATCCATTTGTATATTTCCTCAAGGCGCTTCATGTAGTCTTCATTTTTCATGCGAAGCACTGAAGCGCAATTATTGTCAACATCTATTAATCCGGCTTTCAGGATATTCCTTGTAAAATTGAGCTGTGTGAGACAATCGTGAAAAGCAAACATCCTGTAATTTCTAAAACAGTCGCGTTTTTTTGAATAATAGTTCTCGGCATACGCTTTTTTGGAAGAGAAAAAGTTCACATGGTAGACCTTTATTTCAGAGGGGGAAAAGTGAAGAAGGTCATAAACAGCATACGGAATCATATTGAAGACGCCATTGAAAAGCATATTGTTTTCGATTATATGGCGGGCTTTTTGGGCTTTTATCATTTCTTCCTGAAACCCGTGTTTTCTGTTTCTGAAAACAGCGAAATCAAGGTCCTGGAGATAGGAAAGATCTGCGGCATCCTTCATAGCCCGGGCTCTTTTAATGTTGTAATAGGATACATGGGTTTTTGACCCGTATATATCGGGATTGAGCATATTTTCTTTTCCCCTGTAAGCCGGCCTTACCACTATATCATAAGAATCAATCTCTTCTCCAAAGTGTTCATCGGATGCGGCGGGACCCACTATTGCGACTCTTTTTCCTTCGAGGTATTTAAGGAAGCTGCGGTCGGGAGAGCTAAAACTTCTTCTCCGTATAGATGCCGCCTTTTCAGTATTTCCGAGGTGGAGGAAATAATAGGCGCGCATTTCCCGTATAAAAGAACTTTTTAAGTCTGTTTTTTCCAGCCTGCTTAGGGTTTTTTTTGCCGAATCGGTATCGCCGGAATCCATGTATGCCTTAAACCCCAGGGAGAGCTCTTTTTCTGAGGCTCTCTCCTTGCGGGCCTTCTCATAGGCCCTGCCCAGGGCTTTATTTCGGACAATGAAAGCCTCAGACATAAAGCCGTAAATTAAGAATATGGAATAAAGCCTTATCCAGCCTTCATGAGAAAGGGTTCCGGGAGGAAGGTTTTCTGTCTGATTTATAAATGCCTGCCTGTTTTCCCTGTATTCCCCTTTCAAGAATGCGCCAAGAAGCGATAAAAGGGTTTCAGTATATTCTGAGGGAGGGCCCGGGGCATCTTTTCCTGGATATGCCAGCATTAATGATACTGTTTTATGAGCCGCTTTCTTATCTCCTTTTTCCCAGTATTCTGCCGCCTTTCGGGTGAAGTTCTTGAGTGTGGTGATTGAGCCCCTGGAGAAATTCAGTAGTCTGCTGGTTTTTTCCCATACGGATTTGAGAGCTGTATTTTTCACAACAGCCCTTACTGACCTGAACCTGGGTGAAAATTTTACGGATGCCCTTATCTTTTCGGTTATCTTTCTCATTTCTATGTATATTTTAATATACATTTTACGGTCAGATTTGTAAATTGGAGGGGTTATCTTATTGAATGCGATTAAATAGCCTTTTAGAACTGTTTTATATATTTGCTATTTCAGCTGTATCTTCTTATTTTAACTTCATTTGGCTTTTAATTTCCGTTAAAAAAGCATACTTTAATCTTCTTTAATAGATTGATTTAATAAGAATCCAGTTCTGTTTCAGCGCCCTCTCCGTAGTCTTCAAGCTCACTGCGAACTATTTCGTCGCCATCTTCAATTAATCTGTATTGTACAACCCCTCCCGGTACGTCATCATTTAGCCATATCTGGAGCTGTCCGCCCGCAGTTACACCGAACTCCGCCATTTGTGCGGTAAAACTACCGGCCGGAACCGTAATGTCCCGGGTTTCAACTATTGCCGCCTCCAGTGATTCAGGGGTTATGCGCGAAGGCCGGCCGTGATACCCCAGGGTTTCTTCCGTCACCGGAACCTCGAATGCTTCCTCGTCGTTTGTTTTTACGCGGAGACGTCGGAGAGAAAATGTTTCCATGCAAAGCAGGCCTTCATATGTTATTCTGGTATCGGATTCTTCATATTTAAGACGCCACCATTTACGGTCTTCTTCTGCCTCTTTCAAAAGAGCAACCTCAGTCTTTATTCTTTCATGTGTTTTAGTTGTCAGATTCCATGAAGACCACTGCCCCTCTTTAAAATCTTTTTGCCAGAGCCACATTCCTCCCGGAGAAAACATGTAAGCAAACATCGGCTGTGCCATCTGCCCGGCATATGCGCTTGGGTCAGCAGGCTCACCCGCCGGTGTTTTTTCAGCTCTGTCAGGGGAAATATCAATGGTGGGAGAAAGACTAAGAGAAGGGGTGGATAAGATAGAGCCACAGCCGGAAAGAACAAGAACCATCAAAAAGAGAGTCAGCATCTTCATAATAATTTACCTCCAAAAATTTTAATACAACAATTTTTCTTATCGATAAAAATCCAATTAGTTAATATTCATAATGGATATTTAAATAAACATGAAACTTTATCTGTTTTATTATAGTAACTGATAAAAGTTTTAGTTTCAAATATTAATTCGCAAAAAAAAATCTAAAAATCATTTTACTAAAGCTGCTTTGCGAAGAATTGGTTGTAACTTTAAACTTTTCATGTTACTATTATAATGTGTATGTAAAACATGCAGAGGAGGAAAAATGTTAAAAAAATCAGGTGTTTTATGTGGATCTATTATAATAGTATGCAGTATGTTTGTTTGGGCTGAAACGAGGTCGGTTGACTTGACCTCAGTTATGCCCAGGCAGGATGTATTGAGAGTAAAAAAAGGTGTAATTGGAGAAGATTATCGTAAAAGAGATAAACAAAATATTCCTGCGAACACATTGATGGTTGAGGAGCAATTAAATATTGG
>PWEK01000002.1 GCA_003553445.1 Elusimicrobiota bacterium | reverse complement strand
AGGGCGCGAGATGGTTATGCCCGGAGACAATGTTGATTTAGAGGGAGAACTGATACAGCCTATAGCGATGGAAAAGGGGCTGAGGTTTGCGATAAGAGAAGGCGGACACACTGTGGGAGCGGGTGTCGTAACGGAAATAATAGAGTAAATGGCTAAAAAGGACAGAATAATACAAAGGCTTGAGTGTACCGGCTGCGGAAGAAAAAATTACACGAAAAGAAGAAACAAGACACATAAGCAAGATAAGCTGAAGCTCAAGAAGCACTGCAGGTTCTGCAGAAAACATATGGTGCATAAAACAGTGAAAGGATGAAAAATAGGCCTGTAGCTCAATTTGGCTAGAGCACTGGTCTCCAAAACCAGCGGTTGCAGGTTCGAGTCCTGCCAGGCCTGCCAAGTGAAAATATAGACAGTATGAAAAAAGCAATAGAGTTTTTAAGAGAAGTAGTATCTGAAGTTAAGAAAGCAACTTGGCCAAGTAAACAAGAGCTGATTGGATCGACAATAGTGGTTGTTGTGTTGGTCCTTTTTGTGGCGTTCTATATTGCTATGGTTGATTTTCTGCTTTCCAGGATAATGGAAGTGATAATGTGATGGATAACACTAATCAAAAGTCTGCAAGGTGGTATGTTGTAAATACATATACCGGACATGAAGAAAAGATAAAAAAACATATAGAAAAAGCCCGGGAAAAACAGGGGATAAAAAGTAAAATAATCGATATTATGATTCCGAGAAAAGAGGTCGTAACACTAAGAAAGGGCAAAAAAAAGATTGTAGAAAAGGAATTTTTCCCTGGATATATATTAGTAAATATGGTAGTTGATAATCAAACATACTGGCTGATAAAAAACATACCCGGAGTTACGGATTTTCTTGGAAAAGAAAACCCGGTTCCGCTTCAGAAAAGTGAGCTTAATAAAATTCAGAATATGATAAGGAAAAAAGAAGAGCAGGACCCAAAACCTGCTGTGTCCTTTAAGGAAGGAGACAGAATACGCATAGTGGATGGTCCTTTTGATAATTTTATGGGCATCGTTGAAGGATCTGACGATGCCAAGCAAAAGGTGAAGGTTATGGTAACAATATTTGGGAGAACAACACCTGTGGAGCTGGATTATCTGCAGGTGGAAAAATTGTAAAGGGAAATTTATAAAATGGCAAAAAAACCGATAGAAACAAAAATTAAACTTCAGATTCCGGCAGGTGGGGCGACCCCTGCGCCGCCGGTGGGGCCGGCGCTCGGTCAGCACGGTGTGAATATAATGGAGTTCTGCAGGGCTTTTAACGAACAGACCAAAAACAGGGAAAGCGGCATACTGGTTCCGGTTGAAATAACCGTCTATAAAAACAAAAGTTTTACATTTGAAACAAAAATAGCACCGGTCTCCTCGCTTCTAAAGAGAGCGGCCGGAATTGCGGTTGGAAGCGGAGAGCCGAACAGGGAAAAAGCCGGAAAAGTAACAAAAAAGCAGGTAAGAGAAATCGCCGAGCAGAAAATACCGGATTTAAACACAGATGAAGTAGATGCCGCAATTAATATTGTAAAGGGCACAGCAAGAAGTATGGGTTTGGTTATAGAGGAAAAGGAAGGCGAGGGATAGAGGAAAAAATACAGATGCAAAGAAGCAGAAGATATAAAGAGATAAGAAAAAACATCGAAGATAAAAACTACAGCTTAGAAGAAGCTGTAAAAATTGTAAAAGAAAACGCAACTGCGAAATTTGACGAATCAGTTGAAGTCTCAGTTGTGCTTGGTGTTGATCCAAAGCAGTCGGATCAAATGGTAAGGGGAAATCTTGTGCTGCCGCACGGCACCGGAAAAACTGTAAAGGTAGCAGTTGTGGCAGAGAAAAAAGATGCCGAAGAGGCAAAAAAAGCGGGAGCGGATATTACGGATAAAGACAAAATATTCAAAATGATAAATAACAATAATTTGGATTTTGATGTACTGCTCTCAACACCTCAATGCATGAAAGATTTGGGGAAGCTTGGAAGGGTGCTTGGACCAAAGGGCCTTATGCCCTCACCTAAATCGGGAACGGTGGTGAAGGATGTGGCGGAAGCTGTAAATAATGTAAAAAAGGGTCAGGTTGAGTTTAAAATGGATAAAAACGGAGTGATTAACGGAATTGTCGGAAAAGTTTCTTTTTCAGAAAAAAACATAACAGACAATGCGTTAAAGTTTTTGGACGAGCTTAAAAAAAACCGGCCCCCGGCTGCAAAAGGAAAATTTTTAAGGAAGATTACAGTTTCGTCAACAATGGGGCCTTCTGTTTCGGTAAGTCTATAGCCCTTGACAAAGCAAAATTAATTTATAAAATTTATACCAATTAAAAATTTTCAGAAAAAACCAGTTCAGCCGGGAAAAGGCTGAATAACAGTATATTATGCATTTTAGAAAGAATAATGGAGATAAATAATGCAACTTGAAGAGAAAAAAAAGTTTACAAAAGAGCTGAAAGAAGACATAAAGAACCATGAGAATATGATAGTAGCCGGATATCAGGGGCTAGATGTAAACAGTATAAATGAATTGAGAAGCCGTTTAAAAAAACACGGTTGCAGGATGAAGGTAGTGAAAAACAGGTTGGCAAAAAGGTCAATTGATTCATTAAAAAATAAGGGTTATGAAGACCTGAAGGATTATTTTTCCGGCCCCACATCTGTACTGCTGGGAGACGGAGATCAATCGGAGTCAATAAAGATATTTAAAGAATACGCTAAAGAAAATGAATACATGAAGTTTAAGGGCGGAATTATAAATGAAAACATTTTTACGGGGGAACAGGTAGAGAAGATAGCGGAGCTGCCCTCAAAAGAAGAACTTATTGCGCAGACAGCTATTGCGCTCA
Source organism: Elusimicrobiota bacterium (assembly GCA_003553445.1). Classification (GTDB taxonomy): domain Bacteria; phylum CG03; class SLGR01; order SLGR01; family SLGR01; genus PWEK01. Next base: position 30,828 of record PWEK01000002.1, on the reverse strand, counting down.
ATTCGCCGATTCAGAATTTGCAGTACACATTTTCAGGAATAATTAAAAGATTAATGTATGCGTTAAACAGCATGAAAGAGAAGAAGGAAAGCGGGGAACTAAGTTCTCCGGGGGAAAACATAAAAGACAAAGGGGCTGGCGCAGAAAAAGGAAAAGACGCAGCAGCAGAAAAAGGCGAAGCCAGCGTAAAAGACAAGGACGCTGAAAAAGGAAAAGACGCAGCAGCAGAAAAAGGCGAAGCCAGCGTAAAAGACAAAAATACTGAAAAAGACGCGGGCGCAGAAAAAGGAAAAGACAACTTAAAAGATAAAGGCGCAGGCGCAGGAAAAGGTGAAGATAAAGTAAAAGACAAGAACGCAGAAAAAGATAAAGGCGCTGGCGCAGAAAAAGGAAAAGACAACTTAAAAGACAAAGGCGCAGCTGCAGGAAAAGGCGAAGCCAGCGTAAAAGACAAAGATACTGAAAAAGACGAAGGCGCAGAAAAAAACAAAGGCAACAAAGGCACAGATAAAAACAAAGAAGGTAAAGGGAAAAAATCGGAAAATAAAGTAAAAAGAGAAAAAAAAGAGGGAAAATCGGATAAAAAGGTTAAAAATAAAGAAAGTATTGAAGGAAAAAAACAGGAGGGAGAAGATGGTGGCCCAGAAAAAAAGTAGTGTAGATAACATACTGGAAGAAATTTCCAGTCTTACAGTTTTAGAGCTTTCAGAATTAGTCTCTGAAATGGAAGAAAAATTCGGTGTATCCGCGCAGGCGCCTGTAGCAGCGGTAGCAGCTGGAGCGCAGGGAGGAGCCGGTCAAGCAGCAGAAGAAGAAAAAACTGAATTTGACGTGGTTTTACAGTCAGCAGGAGATAAAAAAATACAGGTCATAAAAGCAGTTAGAGAAATTACCGGATTAGGGCTTAAGGAAGCTAAGGCTCTTGTAGACGGAGCGCCTAAGCCTGTAAAAGAAGCAGTAGAAAAAGAAGCTGCAGAGGAGTTAAAGGAAAAGCTTGAGGAACGTGGAGCATCTGTAGAAATTAAGTAATGCTTTATAACAAGATCCCAGAAAAAGTAATCGATTTTTCGAAAAAAAGAGCATCGCTTGAGCTCCCTGACTTAATTCAGATTCAGGAGAAATCTTATAATGATTTTCTTCAGCTGGATAAGAGTCCTTCGGAAAGGATACCCCAGGGTCTTCAAGGGGTCTTTGAAGATGTTTTTCCGGTAGAAAATATTGATGGTTCAATTAAACTGAATTTCAAGGATTATATAATTCAGGAGCCGAAATATACACTTGAAGAAGCATCAAGAAGGGATGCAACATATTCTCTTCCGATAAAGGTGAGATTTTCACTGGAAGTGTATCAGGAGGGACGCAAGAAGCCGGAAATAAGAGAAGAAGAGATATACTTGTTTGATGTGCCGAAAATGACGCCAACAGGTACATTTGCAATAAATGGGGTTGAGCGTGTAATCGTAAATCAGCTTCACCGTTCACCGGGGGTGAATTATGAGGAGGATGTAAAGAAAGGCGTTTCAAACCTTGGAAAAAAACTGTATAGCGGCAGGATAATTCCTTACAGGGGCTCATGGATTGAGTATGAATATAATAACAGAAACGAGCTTTATGTAAGGATAAACAGGAAAAGAAAATTTCCGCTTACAATTCTACTAAGGGCTATGGGCTGGGAAAAGGATGAAGATATTCTGAGGCTTTTTTACAAAACTAAAACATTTAACATAAAAGGCACACGCAGCGATAAGTTCATTGGTAAAGTTCTTGTTTCTCTGCCTGGCAGCGATGAGGCGCCGGACGGAGAATTTATCGGGCGGGCAAATCAGATTGTAAATAAGGCGCTGGGGGATAAATGGAGAAAGCTTGGAATAAAAAAAGCAGAGCTTGCAGATTTTAATAATTTTGAGGAAGAAAAAACAATAAATGACCAGACTATACACCTGACTCTGAATAAGGACAATCTAGAAACGAAAATGGATGCCATATATGAAATTTTTAAAATTCTCAGAGCGCAGCAGCATATAACACCGGAGGCTGCTCAGGAATATTTTGATACACTTTTTTTTAAAGGAACACGAAAATATGATTTGACAAAAGTCGGCAGATACAAGATAAATAAAAAACTAAAGGATATTTATAAGGAATTCAGTCTTCCAATGCCCGGACTTGACAGAAGAAACCTGACTCCGTCGGATGTAATATGTGCAACAAGATATATTATAAATCTCAACAACGGTACCGGAGGTCAGATTGACGATATTGATCACCTCGGCAACCGTAGAGTAAGAACTGTTGGAGAGCAATTGGAAAATCAAATGAGGCGTGGGGTAACCCATCTTGCAAGGTTAATACGGAGCAAAATGAATATGCAGCCACCGGAAGAGGCAACTCCGTCAACACTGATAAATCCTGCCCCCGTTGCCGCTTCAATAAACAAGTTTTTTGGCACAGGAGAGCTATCGCAGTTTATGGCTCAGACAAATCCTCTTTCCGAATTGACTCACAAAAGAAGAACTTCGGCTCTTGGCCCGGGAGGTTTAAACAGAAAAAGAGCGGGGTTTGAGGTCAGGGACGTTCACCATACTCACTATGGAAGAATATGTCCTATCGAAACACCTGAGGGAGCAAATATAGGTTTGAGAACGTCGCTCTCGATTTATGCGAGAATAAATGAATACGGATTAATAGAAACACCATATAGAAAAGTTGAAAACGGCCGGGCCACAGATAAAGTGGAATATATTACGGCGGATATAGAAGATGAAAAAATAATTGCTCCGGGAAGCGTAAGGCTTGATGAAAAGGGGTATCTCCCGGAAGGGCTAATTATAGCCAGGCAAAAGGGAACATTCCCTCTGGTTTCGAGAGATGAAATTGACTACATGGACATATCCCCCAAACAGATGGTTAGCGCGGGCGCGGGGCTTGTGCCCTTTCTTGAGCATAATGATGCAAACAGGGCATTAATGGGTTCTAATATGCAAAGACAGGCGCTGCCGCTGTTAATTACCGAACCCCCTATTGTGAGCACGGGAATGGAATCTGTTGTTGCTGAAAATTCAGGAGCAATTGTAAAGGCGGAAAGAAGCGGCGAAGTTATTTATTCTGACGGAAAAAGAATAGTGATTTTACACGGATCGGAAAAAAAGAAAAAAACTACCTCGGACGTTGATGTTTATGATTTGAAAAAATATATAAGAAGCAATCAGGATACAAATTACAACCAGATCCCGGTGGTTAAGAAAGGCGACCGTGTCAAGGCCGGGCAGGTAATAGCAGACGGCCCGGGAACGGCAAAAGGAGAACTGGCTCTTGGAAGAAACCTGCTTGCGGCTTTTATGTCTTGGGAAGGGTATAATTTTGAAGACGCAGTCCTTATATCCGAGAGGCTTGTGAAAGAAGACGCTTTCACAACAATACACATACATGAAGAAGAGGTTGAGGCCAGGGATCTGAAAATCGGCAGTGAAGAGATAACAAGGGATATACCCAATGTCAGTGAGCGAAAGCTGAGAAATCTCGATGAAAATGGTATTATCACATCAGGATCTTACGTGCAGCCCGGGGATATACTTGTAGGTAAAGTTACCCCGAAGGGAAAAACCCGATATACCCCGGAAGTGAGGCTTTTAAAGACAATATTCGGAAAAAAAGCGGAAGATGTAAAAGACACATCACTTAAGGTTCCGCCGGGGCTGGAAGGAAAAGTCATAAGGGTTGAGGTATTTGACAGGAAAGGAACATTAACCTCGAAAGAAAAAAGAAATAAGATAAAAGAGATAGAAAAAAAATATAATGAAAAAATAGAAGACCTTAGAAAAGAAAGAAATTCGAAAAACAGCCGGATGCGAAACAGGTTGAAGGAAGGAGATCTGACACAGGAAAAATATGATGAAATAAAAGAGAAAAACAGGCTCCTTATTCAGTCAATGATAGAAAAAAAAGAAATTGAAAAAGATAGGGAAATAGCTTCTCTGGATAAGGGCGACGAGATACCGGTAATGGTATCTAAAAAAGTAAAGGTGTATATAGCTTCAAACAGAAAAATTGCGCCCGGTGATAAGGTTGCCGGGAGACACGGAAACAAGGGGGTTATATCAAGGATAATGCCGGAAGAAGACATGCCCTACACCGAAGACGGAACGCCGGTGGATATACTGCTCAACCCGCTCGGTGTCCCTTCAAGGATGAATGTGGGTCAGATACTGGAAACTCATATCGGTTTGGCTGCAAATGCCAAAAATGTAAGGGTATACACACCGGTTTTTGACGGCGCCAAAGAAGAAGATGTAAAAGAAATGCTAAAGGATTCCAATATGCCGGAATCCGGAAGGTTAAAACTTTATGATGGAAGAACCGGAGAGGTCCTTGGAAATAATATCACAACCGGATATATGTACATAATGAAACTTGAGCATATGGCTGAAGACAAGGTTCACGCAAGGGCAACCGGCCCTTATTCTCTAATAACAAGACAGCCGCTTGGAGGAAAGGCAATGTTCGGAGGACAGAGGTTCGGGGAGATGGAGGTTTGGGCAATGGAGGGCTACGGCGCTGCATATACCCTTCAGGAGTTTCTGACCTACAAGAGTGATGACGTTAAAGCCAGGACCGAGATGCACGAGTCAATAATAAAGGGTAACGAAATAAAGGAACCTAGTGTTCCCGAATCATTCAGGGTTCTTGTTAAGGAGCTGCAGGCTCTGGGGTTAAAAGTATTGTTGGAGAAAAATAAGGAAAATAAAGAATAATTATGCCTGAACAGTTAGATTATAATAAGTTTAATTCAGTGAGATTAATGATGGCCTCTCCAGAGGATGTGCGTTCATGGTCATATGGCGAAGTAAAAAAGCCTGAAACCATAAACTACAGAACCTTTAAAGCGGAAAGAGATGGGCTTTTCTGTGAATGCATATTCGGTCCGATGAGGGATTACGAATGCAACTGCGGGCGGTATAAATATCCACGCCACAAAGGTGTTGAGTGCGAAAGATGCGGAGTGGAGGTTACCGAGAAAGAGGTAAGAAGAGAGAGAATGGGGCATATTGAACTGGCGGTGCCTGTAGCCCACATATGGTATATACATAAACCTCCCTCAAGGATAGGGATGCTGTTGAATCTTAAACGTTCTGATGTAGAAAGAATTGCATATTACGCTGCTTATATAGTGACAAAAGTGGAAGATGAAAGCATAATGCTCGGCAGCCGGCGGTTGGAGGTGGGGCAGCTCATATCGATAGAGGATTATCAGGTTCTAAAAGATGAATATGGATCGGAGTTTGAGGCGCTTATAGGCGGAGAAGCGCTGGAAAAACTGCTAAATGATATAAACCTGAAAAAAATAGCGGAAGATTTAAGAGAAAAGCTTTCATCCGAAAAAGGGGGTAAAGGTAAAAGAAGGCGCTGGAGGAGAAGATTAAAGGTAGTGGAAGATCTTTTGCTCTCCGGAAATGAGCCGAGACATATGCTTCTGAAAACAGTTCCGGTAATACCTCCGGATTTACGGCCGCTGGTGCCGCTGAAAGGCGGAAAATTTGCCTCATCTGATTTAAATGACCTATACAGAAGAATAATTAACAGAAACAACAGGCTAAAGCAGATAACTGAAATGGGCGCGCCCAGTGTAATGCTGCATAATGAAAAGCGCCTCCTGCAGGAATCTGTCGATGCCTTAATTGAAAACGGCGCGCGGGGAAGGGAAATAACCGGAATGGGCAACCGTCCGCTTAAATCTCTTTCTGATACAATAAAAGGAAAGCAGGGTAGATTCAGAAGAAACCTGCTTGGAAAAAGGGTTGATTATTCCGGGCGTTCTGTGATTGTTATAGGCCCTCATCTTAAAATGAACCAGTGCGGTCTTCCAAAGGAGATGGCTATAGAGTTATTTAAGCCATATATATTGAGAGACTTAATTAAAAAAGGGGTGGCTGCCAACATAAAGTCGGCAAGGCCTTACCTTGAAGAAAAAAGTCCTATTGTTTTCGATATATTAGAAGAAATAATAAAGGACCACCCTGTAATGTTAAACAGGGCTCCGACGCTGCACAGGCTGGGAATTCAGGGGTTCGAGCCGGTATTAATAGAAGGAAAGGCTATACAGCTTCACCCGCTGGTATGCACAGCTTTTAACGCTGATTTTGACGGTGATCAAATGGCTGTTCATGTTCCCCTCTCACCTGAGGCATGTATTGAGGTAAAATCTATAGTAATGGCTACAAACAACCTTATTTCCCCATCCAACGGGAAACCCATAGCCACCCCCACACAGGATATAGTAATGGGTTGTAATTATCTAACCAGGGAGAAAAAGGGGGTCAAGGGAGACGGGATGATTTTTTCTTCTAAGGAAGAGGTTGAATCTGCAAATGAGCAGAATAAAGTGGATTTAAATGCCCGAATAAAGGTGGCTGGTCTCAACATAATAAAGGAAGATGAAAAATGGTCAGTAAAAGAATTGAAAAATCCCGACAACTGGGAGGATTACACAACAGTAGGAAGGGTTGTTTTCAACGGTCATCTTCCTGGCGAAATCGGATATATAAACGAGGAGATGACGAAGAAAACCCTAAGGAACCTAGTGGATATTTGCTATTGGGAAGTGGGAAAATATGAAACCGTCAGGCTTCTTGACACCTTAAAAAATCTTGGTTACAAATATGCCACAGTCAGCGACATATCTCTTTCTATAGATGACATGCATGTTCCGTCAGTAAAAGAAGAAACTATCAGTAAGGCTGAAAAGAAAGTAAAAAAAGCCGAGCAGAACTACCAGAGGGGATTTATAACAAATATAGAACGGTATAACACCATAATTGATGTGTGGAGCCATGCAACGGATGTTATTGCAAACTGTATGATGAAAGAAATAACTGAAGATGATAAAAAGAATTATAGCGGTGAAGGGCCAAAGTTTAATCCCATTCAGCTTATGGCATCTTCGGGAGCGCGTGGATCTTCGGACCAGATAAGACAGCTGGCCGGGATGAGGGGGCTTATGAGCAGACCCCATAAATCAGTAACCGGAGGAACGGGTGAGATTATTGAGTCGCCAATAAAGTCAAATTTCCGCGAGGGGCTTGATGTGCTGGAGTATTTTATTTCGACGCACGGGGGAAGAAAGGGCCTTGCAGATACAGCTTTAAAAACGGCCGACGCTGGGTATTTAACAAGGCGCCTTATCGACACCTCGCATAATATTGTAATAACCGAGGAAGACTGTAATACCGTAAACGGCATAAGGGTAGGGCCTTTAAAGGAAGGAAATGAAATTATTGAACCTTTCGCAGAGAGGATTGAAGGAAGGGTGAGCCTTCAGACAATAGTTGACCCCCTGACAGATGAAAAAATTGCGCAGGATGGTGAGGTTATTTCAAGCGAGGCTGCAAAGAAGATTGAAAAAAGCGAGATTATAAATATAAGAATACGTTCGCCGCTTACCTGTGAAACGCAGTACGGAATTTGCAGCAAGTGTTACGGTTCGGATCTTTCAACCGGTAAGCTTGCAAGGCCGGGGCTGGCAGTAGGAATTATAGCGGCTCAATCAATTGGGGAACCGGGAACACAGCTTACTTTAAGAACATTTCATATAGGCGGTTCGGCGTCAAAAGTGGCACAGCGTTCCGCGCTGGTATCTCACTATAAGGGTGAGGTCGAGTTTATGGGAGAAAAACTTATTAAGAACAGAAACGGTGATTTGATAAATGTTGCAAGAAAGGCAAAGGCAGTAATTAGAAAAAAAGGAAAAAAAGTTGAAGAGTTTGATATAAGATACGGAGCTCTTTTTCACATAAAGCCGTCTGAAAAGCCAAAGCATGTCGAAAGAGGCGATGTTATAGTTGAGTGGGACCCTTTTACACTTCCTCTTATTACTGAGAAGAAAGGAAAAGTAAAGTTAAAAGACATTAAAGAAGGTATAACGGCAAAGATTGAAGTAAACCAGGCCACAGGCAGGGAAGAAAGGGTTATAATTCCGTATAAGTCTCCCAAACTACATCCACAGGTAGAGATTACAACAAAATCCGGAGATAAAAAAATGTATCCTCTTCCGGTAGATACCCATCTTGTTGTAAACGAAGGCGATGAAGTGGAAATCGGAGATGTGCTGGCGAAAATCCCTCAGGAAGTAATAAAAACAAGGGATATTACAGGGGGTCTTCCAAGGGTCACGGAATTGTTTGAGGCAAGAAAGCCGAAAAACAGCGCAGTAATCACTGAAATTGACGGCATAGTAAGGCTTGGCTCCATAGAAAAAGGCGCTTTCAAGGTAACAATTGAGAGCGAAAAAGCCGAGTCAAAAACATATGTGGTTCCTCCTGGCAAGCATCTTGTTGTGTATGAAGGAGACAGGGTGTATGCTGGTGAACCGCTGACTGACGGGCCGATAAACCCGCACGATATGCTGCAGGTGAAGGGGGACAAGGAGGTCCAGGAATACCTTGTAAATGAAATTCAGGGAGTATACAGGCTTCAGGGAGTAAATATAAACGACAAGCATATTGAAATTATAATCAAGCAGATGCTGTCCTATGTTCAAATATATGACAGCGGGGATACCACGCTTCTTGAAAAGGAAATTGTAAAGAAGAATGTTGCTGATAAGAAAAACAGAATGATTGAAGAACAGGGTAAGAAACCTGCAAAATATGTCCCTAAACTATTAGGTATATCCAAGGCGTCGCTTTCAGGGGAAAGTTTCATATCGGCGGCATCTTTTCAGGAAACAACAAGGATATTGACTGAAGCCGCGGTTTCGGGGCAGGTGGATAATTTGAAAGGCTTAAAGGAAAATGTTATCATAGGAAAGCTAATTCCGGTGGGAACGGGACTATTCGCCGGCAAAAATGAATCAGAAAAGAAAGAAATAGAAGTAAAACAGGAGCTTTAAAAAATGCCTACTACAAATCAACTGATAAATAAAGGTAGAAAACAAATAAAGAAAAAATATAAAACACCCGCTTTGCAGGGGTGCCCGCAGAAAAGGGGTGTATGTGTAAGGGTGTTTACAAGCACGCCGAAAAAACCGAATTCTGCACTAAGAAAAGTTGCAAGGGTGAAGTTAACAAACGGAATGGATGTGGCTGCATATATACCCGGCGAAGGCCATAATCTTCAGGAACATTCGATCGTGCTGCTGAGAGGCGGAAGGGTAAAGGATTTGCCGGGTGTCAGGTATCACGTTATAAGAGGGGCATTGGATGCCGCCGGGGTTGAAGGAAGGCAGCAGGGTAGGTCAAAGTACGGCAGGAAAAAATCATGACAAACGATAAGATGAATAAAACCGATTTTAAGTATAACAGCCGGATAGTATATATGTTTATAAATAAAATAATGCAGGATGGAAAGAAAACAAAGGCCAGAAAAATCGTATACGGAGCAATGGAAAAGGCTTCAGAAAAGCTTAAATGTGAGCCTCTGGAGGCGCTTGAAAAAGCTATAAACAACGTAAAACCTCTTCTTGAAGTGAAATCCAGAAGAGTCGGAGGAGCTACATACCAGGTCCCGGTTGAAGTATCGGAAAGAAGGGGGATTGTTCTCGCAGTAAGATGGATGACTGAAATCACTAGATCCAAAACCGGAAGGTCAACCGCTGATTTTCTGGCAGAAGAGCTGGTTATGGCTGCCCGCAATGAAGGTGCAGCAGTGCGCAAGAAAGAAGCAACACATAAAATGGCAGAAGCAAACAAGGCGTTTGCTCATTACAGATGGTAGAAGAAGCAGTAATTAAAGAAAGAAAATTGGAAAAGATAAAAGAAAATAAAAAAATGAAATTGAAAAATTTAAGAGATATAGGGATAGTAGCGCATATTGATGCGGGTAAAACAACAGTTACCGAGCGAATATTGTTTTATTCGGGAAAAACCTATAAGTTAGGTGAAGTTCATGAGGGAACTGCTGTCATGGACTGGATGAAGCAGGAGCAGGAAAGAGGAATAACAATATCATCGGCATCTACCACGTGTAAGTGGGGTGACGGAATAATAAATATTATTGATACCCCCGGGCATGTTGATTTCACGGTAGAGGTTGAAAGGTCGCTGAGAATACTGGATGGAAGCGTTGTTGTTTTCTGCGGAGTAGGCGGGGTTGAGCCCCAGTCGGAGACAGTATGGAGGCAGGCGGACAGATATAGCGTGCCGAGAATAACTTTTATAAACAAAATGGACAGGGTGGGTGCAGATTTTTTCAGGGTTACTGAAGAGATTCGAGAGCGCCTGAAAGCAAATCCATGCCCGCTTCAGATACCCCTGGGGAAAGAAGATAGTTTCCGTGGAATAATAGATTTAATTGATATGAAAGCCAAAGTGCAGGCGGGAAAAATGGGGATGAAGGTAAAGGAAGAAGATATTCCTGAGGATATGCTCGAAAAGGCCGTGAAGATGCGGGGAAGAATGCTTGAAAGTATTGCAGAGGTAGACGATGAAATAATGGAGCTGTATCTGAATGAGAAAAAAATATCTGCAAAAACCCTGAAGAAAGCCATCAGAAGGGCTACAGTAAACCTTGATATAGTGCCTGTTTTGTGCGGTTCGGCCCTGAAAAACAGGGGTATACAGCTTCTTTTGAATGCGGTTGTGGATTATCTGCCATCGCCACTTGAAGTTCCGCCCGTAAAGGGCATAAACCCGGAAACAGAAGAGGCCGAAACCAGGGAAGCCGATCCGGAAGGGCCCCTTTCGGCGCTGGTTTTTAAGGTTATGACAGATCCCCATGTCGGCCGCCTTGCTTTCTGCCGGATATATTCGGGAAAGATAAAAAAAGGGGAAACTGTATATAATCTAAATATAGACGGAAAGGAAAGAATTTCCAGGATTCTTCAGATGCATGCTGAATCAAGAGAAGACAGAAACGAATTTTCAGCCGGGGAGATAGCTGCGCTGGTAGGACCCAAAAACACCTCTACGGGAGATACTATTTGCGACAGAAAACATCCGATACTGCTTGAAGAAATACATTTTCCCGAGCCTGTCATATCAGTTGCTCTGGAAGCTGAAAATAAAATTGAAGAAGAAAGGTTGACAATTGCGCTGGATAAATTAAAATCAGAAGACCCGACGCTGGTTATCGGGGTTGATGAGGAAAGCGGTCAGATAATATTAAAGGGAATGGGGGAGCTGCATCTTGAGGTGGTGATTACCCGTCTCAGAGAAGATTTTAACATAAAATGCCGCGTTTCGGAACCTGTGGTAACTTACAAGGAAACAATAACAAGAGAAGCCAAGGTTGAGGAAAAATATGTTAAGCAGACAGGGGGAAGAGGTCAGTATGGACATGTAAAGATTGATTTTGTGCCCCTTGAAGCAGGGGAAGGTATTCTGTTTGAGGATAAAATAAGAGAAGGAAGAATACCGAAGGAGTTTATATCAGCAGTCGAAGATGGTGTCAGGGGGGCAATGACTGACGGAACCCTTGGTGGTTTTGAAGTAACAGATGTTAAAGCGGTGCTGCGGGATGGCTCGTATCATGAGGTTGATTCCTCAAAAATGTCATTTAAAATAGCAGCAAGCCGCGCAACAAAAACAGGTTTAAAAAAAGGCAGGCCGGTTTTTCTTGAACCGATTATGAGGCTTGAAATAACGGTGCCAAGTGAATATCTTGGAGATGTATTATCTGATTTTAACTCCAGAAGAGGTAATGTTCAGGAGCTTGTAAGCAAGAATGAATATCATATAATCAGGGGGTTTTCACCCCTTTCTGAGATGTTTGGATATGCAACAGCAATAAGATCGGTAAGCCAGGGAAGGGCAACATATTTTATGGAGCCTTCGCATTTTGAGCAGGTGCCAAAACAGATTGCAGATAAGATGCTGGGTTAAAAGGAGGAAAGAGAGATGGCAAAAGAGAAATTTCAGAGGACAAAACCGCATTTAAACGTAGGGACGATAGGGCATGTGGACCACGGAAAGACGACGCTGACGGCGGCGATGCTTGAGTATTTGACATCCAAGGGGTATGCTCAGGTGAAAAATGTTTCGGATATAGATAATGCGCCAGAAGAGAAGGAAAGAGGGATAACGATAGCGACGGCGCATGTGGAGTATGAGACAGACAATAGGCATTATGCGCATGTAGACTGTCCCGGGCATGCAGATTATGTAAAGAATATGATAACGGGTGCGGCGCAGATGGACGGAGCGATACTTGTTGTATCGGCAGCTGACGGGCCTATGCCCCAGACGAGGGAGCATATTCTTCTTGCGCGGCAGGTGGGTGTGCCGGAGATAGTGGTATTTTTAAACAAGACCGACCAGGTGGATGATGAAGAGCTTCTGGAGCTGGTGGAGCTAGAGGTGAGAGAACTTTTGAGCAAGTATGAGTTTCCCGGTGATGAGATACCGGTAATAAAAGGTTCGGCGCTGAAGGCGCTTGAGAGCGGAGATGCCTCGAGTGAAGAATACAAGCCGATAGATGAGCTGGTTAATTCGCTGGATTCGTATATAAGCGACCCTGAGAGGGATATAGATAAGCCGTTTTTGATGAGTGTTGAGGATGTGTTTACAATAACCGGGCGCGGAACGGTAGCGACGGGAAGAGTTGAAAGAGGGAAGATAAAGGTTGGCGACAAGGTTGAGATAGTTGGATTGACCCCTGAAAGCAGGGAGACAGTTGTGACCGGTGTGGAGATGTTCCGCAAGGAGATGGAAGAGGCTCAGGCTGGAGACAACATAGGGGTTTTGCTGAGGGGGGTTGAGAAGGATGATATAGAGAGGGGCCAGGTTATAGCAAAGCCCGGTTCTATAACGCCGCATACGAAGTTCAAGGGTCAGATATACGCCCTGAGCAAAGAAGAGGGCGGTCGCCATACACCTTTCTTTTCCGGTTATCGTCCCCAGTTTTACTTTCGCACAACGGATGTTACCGGTGTGGCGAAGCTTCCTGAAGGGCGCGAGATGGTTATGCCCGGAGACAATGTTGATTTAGAGGGAGAACTGATACAGCCTATAGCGATGGAAAAGGGGCTGAGGTTTGCGATAAGAGAAGGCGGACACACCGTTGGAGCGGGTGTCGTAACGGAAATAATAGAGTAAATGGCTAACGAAAATAAAATAAGAATAAAGTTGAAAGCGTACGATCACCGTATGCTCGATAAATCGGTAGAGAAAATAGCTTCGACAATAAGAAGAACCGGTTCGGAAATTTCCGGGCCGATATTGTTGCCGACAAAGGTTAAAAAATATACAGTTGTAAAATCGCCTCATGTAGATAAAAGGGGAATGGACCAGTTTGAAATGCGGATTCATAAAAGGCTGATTTACATACATGAACCTACACCGGTTACGGTTGATGAGCTGGGAAAGCTTGAACTCCCGGCAGGAATAGATGTGGAGATAAAAGCGTAAAAATGATACAGGGAATACTCGGAAAAAAAATAAAAATGAGCAGATGGTTTGACAGTGAGGGAAAGACTGTGCCAGTAACCCTTCTTAAATGCGGGCCATGCTATGTTGTAAATAAAAATGGAAAAAATATACAGCTGGGGTTTGAAAAAATGAAAGAGAAAGATGTAAAAAAACCTGAGGCCGGGTATTTTAAAAAGCAGGATGTTCCCTCATTGAAGTATTTAAAAGAAGTTAAATGGTCCGGAAGTGAAGACAAAATGCCTGAAAAGGGAGAAAGAATAGGAGCCGAGGTTTTTAAAGAAACTGACATGGTTGACATTCAGGGTAAATCAAAAGGAAAGGGCTTTACGGGTGTGGTAAAAAGATGGGGTTTCAACGGCGGAAGAGCAACACACGGTTCCACAATGCATCGAAGCACGGGTTCAATAGGTCAGTCTGCAGATCCGAGCCGTGTATTCCCGGGAAAGAAAATGGCCGGGCGGAGCGGCGGCGAAAAAGTTACAGAAATGAATCTTGAGATCGTAAATGTGGATGAGAAGGAAAATATTATTGCAGTTAAAGGGGCGGTTCCGGGACCGAATAAAGGATTAATATTCATAAGAAAAAGCAAGAGGGCAAACGTAAGATGAATTTATCATCACCAAAAATAAAAAAATCGGCAGAAAAGGAAAAAATAAACCTAAAATTAATGCATGAAATTATCGAGTCAGAGCGCGCAAATATGAGACAGATGACAGCGCATGCGAAAACAAGGCGTGAGGTCTCCGGGGGCGGAAGGAAGCCGTACAGGCAAAAAGGAACCGGAAGGGCACGCGCAGGAAGCAGAACATCTCCTATATGGAGAGGCGGCGGAGTAACTTTCGGGCCTGACAAAAACAGGGACTTTTCGAAGAATTTGACAAAAAGAAAAAAGAAAAAAGCATTAAGGCAGGCTGTAATGCAAAGAATAAAAGAGGGAAACCTTAAAATAGCAGATAAAATTGAAGTAAAGGAAAACAAAACAAGAAATGCAAAACTGCAGCTTGAAAAATCATTGGGAAAAAAAGAAAGTGGAGTTTTGCTTGTATTGGACAAAGAAGATAGTGAAAACATAAAGGCCTACAGAAATCTAAAAAATATTGAAATAATAAATCAGAACAGGCTGAGCGCATACAACATAATAAAAAATGAAAATATAATATTTACAAAAAACGCATGGAAAAATTTTAAGGAATCAAGAGGAATAAAAGAATGAGTGCAAAAACAGCATATGACATAATAAAAGGACCGGTAATAACGGAAAAGTCAACGACTGACAGGATGGAAGATAATAAATATTCATTTATTGTTGATAAAAGAGCTAATAAGGTTCAGATAAAGGAAGCGGTAGAAGAGCTTTTCAAAACGAAGGTTCTGTCTGTAAATACACTAAAAATACAATCAAAACCGAAAAGGATGGGAAGATTTGAAGGAAGATCACCCGTGAAAAAAAAGGCTGTTGTGAAACTGGCCCAGGGCGAAAGAATAAAGTTAATGGAAGGTCCGTAAAATGGCAATAAGAAGATATAAAGCATTATCACCGGCAAAAAGGTTCAGCTCGCGAGTTAAAAGGGAAGAAATAACGAAGAAAAAACCCGAAAAGTCACTTACAGTTGTAAAAAGAAAAAAAGGCGGAAGAAACAGCAATGGAAGAATAACCGCAAGACACAGGGGTGGAGGAAGTAAGCGAAAATACAGAAAAATTGATTTTAAAAGAAACAAAACTAATCCGGCGAAAGTACATGCAATAGAATATGATCCCAACAGGTCGGCAAACATAGCGTTAATAATATACCCTGACGGGGAAAAAGCCTATATTTTACATCCAATGGGGTTAAAAGTCGGCGACAAGGTGGAAAGTTCGGAAAATGCCCCATTGAAACCGGGAAACGTAAGAATGCTTGAAAATATTCCGGAAGGCACGGTAATACACAACATTGAAATGACACCCGGAAAAGGCGGAGTAATGGTAAGAAGCGCAGGTGGAGAAGCAACTATAACTGCAAAAGAAGGAAATATGGTGCAGATAAAATGTCCATCAGGAGAGGTCAGGTTTGTCAATAAAAAATGCAGGGCAACAATTGGAAAACTGGGCAATATGGACCACGAAAAAGAAAAACTCGGCTTTGCCGGAGCCACAAGGCACAGGGGAAGAAGGCAAAGAGTAAGAGGAACGGCAATGAATGCGTTTGATCATCCGCACGGGGGAGGACGGGGAAGAAGCAAGGGGGACAATATTCCTTCGACACCATGGGGAAAAATAGAAAAGGGTGTGAAAACAAGGAAAAAAAGAAAATCATCGGAAAAATTCATAGTACGGAGGAAAAAATAATGTCAAGATCGGCAAAAAAAGGGCCTTTTGTTGCTGAATCACTAATGAAGAAAGTTAACAGAGCAAAAAAGAGTGGAAGTAAAAAGACGGACAGGACATGGGCAAGAAGCTCAATGATAATTCCAAGTTTTGTGGGGTTAACAATTCCTGTTCACAATGGAAAAAGGTTTGTAGATGTATATATAACAGAAAATATGGTAGGCCACAGGCTGGGAGAGTTTGCGCCAACAAGATTCTTTAGAGGCCACGGCGCTGCTCACTCGAAGGAAATAGAAGCGGAAATCACAAAATGAATGCGATAGCAAAAACAAAATATGTCAGAATGAGTCCAAGAAAGGTAAGAATTGTTCTGGATAAAATAAAAGGGTTGAATGTAACTGAAGCGTATAAGGAACTGAAATTTATGGATAAAAGAGCGGCAAAAACTGTGGAAAAGACACTCAAGTCGGCAGTTGCAAACGCCGGCGCATCGGATATACCCGAAAGAGTAAAGGTCAAGAGAGTGTGGGTTGGAAAGGGTCCGGCAATGAAAAGGCTAAGGCCCAGGGCGATGGGAAGAGCGGATATATACAAGAGGCCGACTTCTCACATTGAAATAGAAGTAGGTTAAAAATGGGTCAAAAAGTTCATCCAACAGTTTTCAGGTTAGGAATAAATAAAAACTGGCGTTCAAGGTGGTTTAACCTAAAAAAAATGCCGGAGTTTATTGCGCAGGATGAGAAAATCAGGAGATTTCTCAGAAACAGGGTAGATAACACTGGTATTTCAAGGATTGACATAGAAAGAATGGGGGAGAACATAAGGGGGTCAATATATACGGACAAACCTGGTGTGATAATAGGTAAGGGTGGGGGAGAAGTAGAAAATTTAAAAACCGAGATAGAAGACATGACAGGGTACAGAACCACAATAAATATTGAACAGGTAAAAAAGCCCCAGCTGGATGCATACCTTGTGGCAGACGGAATAGCAAAGGCTCTTGAAAAGAAAATAAGGTTCAGAAGTGTTATGAAAAGAGCTTTAGACAGAACAATCCAGGATGGAGCCAAAGGGGTTAAGATATCAGTAAGCGGCAGACTTAACGGTTCGGAAATTGCGCGCACAGAATGGACAAAGGAAGGAAGAATACCGCTTCAGACAATAAGGGCTGATATAGATTACGGGTTTTGTGAAGCTAAAACAACTTACGGGAATATAGGGATCAAGGTTTGGATTTACCATGGAGAACTTTTAGGTTTGGAGGAAAAAAAAGAAAATGAGACCTAGAAAAGTAAAATACAGAAAGAAGCACAGAGGCCGCAGAAAGGGTAAATCCATGCGGGGAAGTAAAATAAATTTTGGAGAATATGGATTAAAAGCAATGGAGCCGCAGTGGGTTACAGAAAGGCAGATAGAAGCAGCGCGGGTAACAATTACCCGATACATGAAAAGAGGCGGAAAGGTATGGATAAGAATTTTTCCGGACCATCCGGTTACAAAACAGCCGGCAGAGACAAGAATGGGTAAGGGAAAAGGAGATGTAGAGCAGTATGTTGCAATAGTAAAGCCGGGAAGAATAATGTTTGAACTGGAAGGGCTTGAAGAAGAAAATGCCAAAGTTGCCATGAAAAGAGCTGCAGCAAAGATGCCAATGAAATGCAGGTTTGTAAAAAGAGGACAGTACCAGTGAAGACAAAAGAATTGAGAAATGAAACGGTAAAAGAACTGCAGAGCAGGCTTGCGGATGAAAAAAAGAAATATATGGAGCTCAGGTTTCAAAATAAAACCGGAGCGCTTAACAATCCATTGCAGATACGGAAAAAAAGACGCGAGATTGCAAGGATAATGACAATAATAAAAGAGAAAAACAATGAAGAATAAAGAAAAAAAGCGCAGAAGGATGACAGGCATAATAACCGCGGATAACCAGGATAAAACACGTGTAGTGAACGTAAAAAGAAGTTTCAGGCATCCTTTGTATAAAAAGGTACTAAGAAAAAGTAAAAAATATTACGTTCATGATGAAGAGAATAGCACAAAAAGCGGTGACAGGGTTTTAATAGAAGAATGCAGGCCTATGAGTCGTATGAAAAGATGGAGAATTGTTGAGAAAAAAAGATGATACAGACAGAAAGTATATTAAATGTAGCTGATAACTCTGGCGCAAAAAAAATACTATGTATAAGGGTGCTTGGAGGCACGGGAAGAAAATACGCCGGAGTGGGTGATATAGTAGTAGGCACTGTTAAAGATGCTATTCCTTCAACAGAAATGACTAAGGGGGAAATAGTAAAAGCGGTGATAGTAAGAACAAAGGCGCCGGTAAAAAGGGAAGACGGAACCGTTGTAAGGTTTGATGATAACAGTGCTGTATTAATAGATAAAAACATGCAGCCTATGGGAACAAGGGTATTCGGTCCTATAGCTTTAGAACTCAGAGATAAAAACTTCACAAAAATCATATCATTGGCACCGGAGGTTGTGTAAAATGCTTAAGATAAAGAAAAAAGATAAAGTAATAATAAAAAAAGGTAAAGATAAGGGAAAAACGGGAGAGGTTCTTAAAATCAGGCCCTCATCCGGAAAAGCTGTGGTTTCAAAACTTAATGTTGCGAAGAAGCATTCCCGTCCGACAGGCCAGTCTCAGGGAGGGGTTCTTGATGTTGAACTGCCTGTAAGTCTCGCAAATCTTCAGTTAATATGCACTAAATGTGATCAGCCGACAAAAGTAAAATTTGACAGACTTCAAGATGGTGAAAAGGTTAGAATATGCAAGAAATGCGGGGAGATGATTGTATGACAACTAAAAAGCTTGAAACAAGTATAGAAAAAAAATACAGAAAAGATGTTATCCCTGAAATTAAAAAAACATATAAATTAAAGAACAAAATGGAATGCCCTAAAATTGAGAAAGTAGTGATTAACATGGGTTTAAACAAGGCAAAAGATGATTCGACTGTGATGGAAGAAGCAAAAAAACACCTGGCTCAGATTACAGGACAAAAGCCGGTAGTGACAAAGGCAAGAAAGGCGATATCAAACTTTGGAATAAAAAAGGGAACCCCTATAGGGTGTATGGTTACACTCAGGGGGGAAATGATGAATTCCTTTCTTGAGAGGTTGTTGAGAGTGGTTCTTCCGCGTATAAGGGACTTCGGTGGAATTAAAAAGAGCCTGGATCGCTTCGGAAACCTTACAATAGGGCTGGAGGATGAATCAATATTCCCTGAAATAAACCCTGATACAGTAAAGCATATAAAAGGAATGGGAATAACAATAGTGACTGATAAGCATGACAGGGATAAATCAGAGAAGATGTTTGAGTTGCTGGGGTTTCCGTTTAAATAAAGAATAGGAGTAAATATGGCTCGAAAAGCATTAGTAGAAAAACAGAAAAAGGAACCTAAATACAGGGTGAGAAAATACAACCGGTGCAATATATGTCACAGAAGACATGGATATATGAGAGATTTCGGATTGTGCAGGATTTGTTTCAGAAGGCTTGCAAATGAGGGGAAGATCCCGGGAGTAGTAAAATCGTCATGGTAGTAACAGATACAATAGCTGATATGATAGCAAGAACTAAAAATTCTTTGGAAAGGGAAAAGCCGCATGTGGATATGCCTTCTTCAAAACTTAAGGTGGAAATAGCAAGAATTTTAAAGGAAGAAGGATATATAGCAAATTACAAAACAATTGAAGATAACAAGCAGGGAATATTAAGAATATTCCTGAAGTATACAAAGAGCGGGGAGTCGGTTATACGTGACATGGAAAGGGTCTCAAGTCCGGGCAGAAGACAATATGTAAACAAAGAGGAAATTCCAAGGGTTATGGAAGGGCTTGGAAGAGCTGTAATATCAACATCAAAAGGACTTATGACTGATAAAGGGTGCAGGAAAAACCGTTTAGGCGGTGAAGTATTACTTCATGTTTGGTGAGAAAAATGAGTAGAATAGGAAAAGTACCGGTGAAAATACCGGAAAAAGTAAAAGTAGATATTGAAAAAGGGATAATAAAAATAAGCAAAGACAAAAAAGAGCTTACATATAGGATTCCTGAAAAAATTGGAATAAAAAAGAAAGACGGCGAAATAAAGGTTGAAAGAAAAGAGGAATCGCGAAAAAGCAGAGCACTTCAGGGATTGGCAAGAACACTTGTAAGTAATATGGTTGAGGGTGTCACGAATGGGTTTATGAAAAAACTGGAGCTGGTAGGTAGAGGAAAAAGAGCAAAGGTTCAGGGAAAAAAGCTCATCCTGGAGATTGGATTATCCCATCCATATGAATATAATATCCCGGAAGGCATAGAAGTAAATATTCAAAAGAACATAATTGAAATATCGGGTGTGGATAAGCAGAAAGTCGGAGAAACGGCTGCGGAAATAAGGGATATTCAGCCGCCGGAGCCTTATAAGGGTTCGGGCATAAGGTATCACGGAGAGCATATAAGGAAAAAGGCCGGAAAAGCTGCTGTAGGCGGCGGATTTACAGGAGCGGGACAATGAAGAAAATAAAAGGAAACAACGAAAGGCCAAGGCTGGCAGTGTACAGGTCTAATAAGCATATATATGCCCAGTTAATAAATGACAGGGAGGAAAAAGTTCTATTTGGAATCTCATCCCTTTCACCCCAGATAAAGAAAAAGGCCCTGAAGGAATCTAAAAAAGTTTCAAGGGAGATAGGAAAGGTTGCTGCGGAACAAGCGCTTAAAAGAAAAATAAAAAAGGTTGTTTTTGACAAAGGTAAATTTAAATACCACGGTAAGGTAAAGGAAATAGCAGAAGGGGCCCGGGAAGGGGGACTTGACTTTTGATGACTGATAAAAAAAATAAAAAAAATGGTGCAGAGAAAAACGAGATATTAGAGAAGGTTGTAAATATAAACCGTGTGGCAAAAGTTGTAAAAGGCGGTAAACGGTTTGGGTTTTCAACGCTGGTAGTAACAGGAAATAAAGAAGGTAAGGTTGGGGTTGCAATAGGAAAGGCGAATGATGTAAGAACATCAATAGAAAAAGGGATATCGAAAGCTAAGGATGAAATGATTGAAGTTTCATTAACTGATGATTACACAATACCGCATTCAATAATTGGAAAATGCGGCGCCGGAGAAATTCTTCTTAAACCGGCGGGACCGGGAACAGGCGTTATAGCAGGAGGTCCTGCAAGAGCCGTTATAGAGGCGGTCGGAATAAAAAATATCCTTACTAAATGCTTACGGTCAAGAAATCCGATAAATGTTGTATATGCCACTATAAACGGCTTGAAAAGAATGAAAAGAATTGAAGAGATCGCGGAGAGCAGGGAAAAAAAGGTTGAGGAATTATGAATTCCAAAAAGACAGTAACAATTGAAGAAGTATATTCTTCTGTAAGAGGGAAAAAAAAGAAAATAAGAAAAGGTCGTGGCGCGTCTTCGGGAAAAGGAAGAAGCTGCACCAGAGGAAAAGGCGGAAGCGGACATCGCGCAGGAAACTCAAAAAAGTATTTTTTTGAAGGTGGACAAATGCCGCTTGTAAGAAGGGTTCCCAAAAGGGGTTTTAGCAATAAACAGTTTGCAGAAGAAATTGAAGAAGTAAACATAAGTCAAATACAGGAGAGGTTCAAAAGCGGCGAGTTGGTCTCTCCAAAGAAACTCAGGGAAAAAAATATAATAAAGGGAAAGAAAAATGTTAAAATATTAGGCAAGGGAGAGATTAAGAAAAAAGTTAAAGTGTCTGGATGTCTTATGTCTGCTGCGGCTGAAGAAAAGATTAAGAAGGCCGGAGGGGAGATCAAATAGAAATGGTCAGAGGACTCGGAGACATATTCAAGATACAGGATCTTAAGAAAAAAATATTATTTACACTTGGAATCCTTGCGGTGCTGCAGCTTGGAAATGCAATACCGGTTCCGGGAATTGATATTGCAGCGTTGAGGGCTTTTTTTGAAGCCCAGGAGGGAACGCTTTTCGGGTTTTTAGATATGTTTTCGGGGGGAGCACTGGGCAGATTGTCTATATTTGCACTTGGAATAATGCCGTACATAAATGCCTCAATTATAATGTCTCTTGTTAGAAAATCAATACCTTACCTTGAAAAGCTGCAGAAAGAAGGGGAAGCAGGAAGAAAAAAACTTAATCAGATTACAAGGTATGCTGCAGTTGTCATAGCGTTAATACAGGGACTCGGGCTTACATTCTGGATGCAGACAATGGAGGTCGGGGGTGTAAATGTGGTTGTAAACCCCGGAATGCGTTTTCAGCTGATAACTGTCGTGACACTGCTTGCAGGTTCGATATTCGTGATGTGGCTCGGAGAGCAGATTACGGAAAACGGAATCGGAAACGGAATATCACTGATAATTTTTGCAAACATTGTGGCAAGAATGCCGGCTGGAATAAACAATGTAATAAGGCTCATCAGGGTAGAGGAAATGAGTATTCTGGGTGCTTTATTTCTGCTTGCTATAGTAATAGCCATAACAGCGGCGGTTGTTTATGTTGAACAGGGGCAGAGAAGAATCAGGGTGCAGTATGCAAAGAGAGTTGTCGGGAGAAAAATGTACGGGGGGCAGGGCACACACCTGCCGATAAAGATTGATCAATCCGGAGTGATAGCCGTTATTTTAGCGATGGCTGTACTGCTTGTTCCGGGACAGATTTCAATGTTTTTACCGGATTCAAGGATATGGTCTACTGTCGGAGCATATATGACACCGGGAACAATGACTCACACGATAATATACGCGGCATTAATCATATTCTTCTGTTATTTTTACACTGCAATGACATTTAACCCAAACGATATTGCAGAGAACATGAAAAAATGGGGCGGATTTATACCGGGCATAAGACCGGGTAAGCCGACAGCGGATTATATAAATAAAATACTGACAAGGACAACTCTGGCGGGAGCAATATTTGTGGTGATAATTGCAATTATGCCGACTTATTTCGGAGAGCTTTTTAATGCCCCGTTTTATTTTGGAGGAACGGCACTTTTAATTGTAGTGGGTGTTGCCATAGATACAATGGCGCAGCTGGAGTCACATTTGATAATGAGACAGTATGAAGGGTTTATGCAAAAAGGGCGCTTGAGAGGAAGATCAAGAAGAAGATAAAATGGTAAAAAAAGGAAAATATGTAATGCTTGGAATTCCGGGGGCAGGGAAAGGAACCCAGGCAAAAAAAATGGCTGAAAAGGGTGGAATTGTACATATCTCGACCGGAGATATATTCAGGGAAGCGGTAAAGAATAAAACTGAGACCGGGATGAAAGCCGAAAAAATAATGAAAAGAGGGGATCTGGTTCCTGACGAACTGGTGATAAGCATTGTAATGGAAAGACTTAAGAGAGATGATGCTGTAGAAGGATATATACTTGACGGGTTTCCGAGAACCCTTAATCAGGCAAAAGAATTTGACAAGTCTGAGGAAATTGATAATGTAATTTATATTTCTCTAAACTCCAGGGAGGCTGTATCCAGATTGACGGGACGCAGGAAATGTAAAAGCTGCGGCGCGGGAGATAACATATATCTGTCCGGTAACACAAAAGGGAAATGCAAAAACTGCGGCGGTGAATATGAAAAACGAGAAGACGATAATGAGGAAACCGCCAGAAAGAGAATAAAAAAGTATGTTGAAGTAACAGAACCTCTGATTGATTATTACCGTGAATCAGGAAAATTAATAGAGATAAACGGAAACAGGTCAATAGAGGAAGTATTTAAAGAAATAGAAAATAAAATTTAAAATAAGAGTTCTTTAAAAAATGATAAACATAAAAAGCCCTGAAGAAATTAAAGCAATGCAAAAAGGGGGAATGAAGTTATCAGAAATATCTGCCGGGCTGAGAGAGAAAGTAAAGCCGGAAATAACTACAATGGACTTGGAAGAAGCGGCAAGAAAACTCTTTGACAAAAAAAAAATGAAACCGGCTTTTTTAAATTACGGAAGCCCCCCGTTTCCGGCATCTATATGCACATCTTTAAACCATGAAATTGTGCATGGGATTCCTTCTGAGGGAAAAAGATTAAAAGAAGGGGATATTATAAGTATTGATGTAGGGGGAATATGGGAAGGGCTTTATGTTGATATGGCATTTACAGTACGTGTAGGGAAGCCCGAGAAAAAACATAAAAAGCTTATAAGTGTTACAGAAAAGGCCCTTGAAGCGGGAATAAAAATGATGATTGCGGGAAATCAGCTGTATGACATCTCGTGGGCAATCCAGCAGGAAGCGGAAAATAATGGATATAATGTCGTAAGGGAATTGGTGGGACACGGAATAGGAAGAAGACTTCATGAGCATCCGAATGTGCCTAATTACGGTAAAAAGGGAACAGGGATGAAATTAAAAAACGGGGTAGTATTAGCACTGGAACCGATGCTTAATATGGGAACACACAGAATTAAATACAGAGATGACGGATGGACTGTTGTTACTGAAGATGAAAAATTTTCAAGTCACTTTGAAAAAACGGTTGCGATTACTAAGAACGGGCCGAAAGTGTTAACAGAATATTTATGGAAAAAGACAAGTTAGAAGTAGAAGGTGATGTGATTCAGGCATTGCCGAATGCAATGTTTAAGGTTAAGCTCGACGGGGACGGGGAGATACTTGCACATCTGTCGGGTAAAATGAGAGTAAAATATATAAGGGTTCTTCCGGGCGACAGGGTGAGAATTGAAATATCAAAATATGATCCGGGACGCGGAAGGATAACATACAGATTAGATAAAAATCAGGAAAAAAGGGAGAAAAAATGAAAATAAAAGCGTCAGTAAAACCAATATGTTCTAACTGCAAGGTTATAAGAAGAAAGGGAGTAGTACGTGTTATATGTACTGACCCGCGACATAAACAGAGACAGGGATAAGAGAACGGAGTAAAATATGGCAAGGATAGCAGGAGTAAATTTACCGGCACAAAAAAAGATAAAGGTTTCACTAACTTATATATACGGCATAGGAAAAACAACAGCCGCAAAAGTATTAAAAAAGGTAAAGGTTGACCCGGAGAAGCTAACGAAAGACCTTACGGACGAAGAAGTAAACAAACTGCAGCATGAAGTTCAGGAATACAGAATAGAAGGAGAGCTTAGAAGGGCCAGGCGTGAAGATATAGCCAGATTGAGGACAACAGGAACATACAGAGGTTTAAGGCATAGAAGAGGTCTGCCTGTAAGGGGGCAAAAAACGAGAACAAATGCAAGAACCAGAAAAGGAAGGAAAAAGTAATAAATGGCAAAGAAAAGAAAAGTAAAAAAAAGAAAGAAAAAAAGAAAAATAAAGGTAGAGAAGGCAAAAGTATATATTAAAAGCACGTTTAACAATACAATAGTATCTATTACAGATGAAAATGGAAACGTGCTGACTTCGGCATCCACGGGAGATGTCGGAATGAAAGGCTCCAGAAAGGGAACTGCATATGCCGGGGGGTTGGCAGCCCAGGAGGCTGCAAAAAAGGCAATGAGGGATTGTGGAGTAAGAAGAGTGGACGTAAAAGTAAAAGGTCCCGGCTCATCAAGGGAAACTGCAATAAGAAGTCTTGAGTCAGCCGGATTGGAAGTCCTGACAATTGAGGACATAACACCAATTCCACATAACGGATGCCGTGCGCCTAAACCAAGGAGGGTTTAAAAATGTCAGTATATAGAGGAGCGGTATGTAAACTGTGCAGAAGAGAAAGAAAAAAGCTCTTTTTAAAGGGAGAAAAATGCATGACTGCAAAATGCTCGGTTGAAAAAAGAAGCTATCCCCCGGGATTGCATGGAAACGCAAGAACCAGGGTGACTGAATACGGATTGCAGCTCAGGGAGAAACAGAGGGTAAAAAGATCATGTTTTATGAGCGAAAAACAGTTCCGGCGTTTCTTTAACATTTCAGATAAAGAAGAAGGCCCAACCGGAGCAAACCTGTTGATTAACCTCGAATGCAGACTGGACAACGTTGTCAGGCAGCTTGGGTATGCTGAGTCTATTCTTCAGGCGCGTCAGCGTGTTTTGCACGGGCATATAAAAGTAAATGGAAAAAGAATGAATATACCTTCATATATTGTTAAAGAAGCCGACGAAGTGACTGTAAATGAAAAGAGCAAAGATATTGAAAAAATAAAGGAATCCTTAGAAAAAAGTGGAAAAACTGAACCCCCGGAATGGATTGAGAGGGATTCATCGGTTTTGAAGGGAAAGATAAAGCGGAAACCTTCAAGAGAAGAGATAACTATAGGCGGCGGAGATATAAAGGAAAATCTGATAGTAGAGCTTTATAGTAAGTAGGAAGTCGGGGTTATACTTTTATACTTATAACCGAAAAATAAAGATAAAAGGAGAGAGGTAAAGACATGAAATTCAGGGATTTTCAACTTCCCCAAAAATTAGAATGGATAGAAGAAAAGAAGAATTACGGAAAATTTACATGCGAGCCGTTTGAAAGAGGCTATGGGCATACAATAGGTAATTCTTTAAGGAGGATTCTCTTAGCATCACTTGAAGGCGCGGTAATAACTTCAATAAAAATCAACAATGTGCCTCATGAATATGCTGTAATAGAAGGAATAAAAGAAGATGTGCTAGAAATAATATTAAATCTTAAACAGCTTAGGTTTAAATTGTTCACAGAAGAAAGCCAGACAATAAAATTGGAGGCTTCCGGCAGTAAAAACATAAAGGGCGGGGATTTTAAACTAAATGAATCTGTAGAGCTTATGAATCCTGAAAAAAGTATCGCTACCCTTGATGAGAATGCAAAGCTGGAAATTGAAGCCACTGTAGAAAGAGGAAGAGGTTATATGCCGGCTTCAGAAAGATATGGCGATCTTGAAAAGCCCGGCATCATTCCTTTAGATGCGGATTTTGCTCCTGTAAAAAAGGTGAATTATGAGGTGGAGAACGCGAGAGTAGGACAGGCAACAGATTACGACCGGCTTTTAATGGAGATATGGACAGATGGAAGCGTAAATGTCTCTGAAGCGATTACATATTCAGCAAAAATTCTTAAGAAAACAATTGAAATATTCGAAGAAGAGAAAGTTGAAGAAATCCAGTTCAAAGAAAAAGAAGAGGATGAAGAAGAGCCGAAAGAAAGCGAAGATGATAAAGTCAAGGAACTTCCTCTGGAAGATTTAAAAATATCTACCAGGATTGAGAATTCTCTCAAAAGAGACGGAATAACCAAAATAGGTGATCTTGTTGAAAGAAACGTGGAATCCATATTGAAAATAGATAAGGTCGGTGAAAAATCACTGTCGGAAATAAAGGATAAAATAGAAGAGATGAATAAAGAAAGAGGCGTTAACTTTGAACTCAAGAAAAAGTAAAACAGTAAAAAATACAACATACCAGGTAATAAAACACGGCAGGGTAAAAACTTCTGTAGGAAAGGCAAAAGAGGTAAAAAAGAAAGTTGAGAGATTGATAACGAAAGCGAAAAGCGACAAAGTAAAAAACAGAAGATATGCAGCAAAATACGTGCCTGCAGATGCAGTAAAAATTTTGTTTGAAAAGATAGGCCCTGCGAATAAAGACAGGGAAGGAGGATATACCAGAATACTAAGGCTGGGAAAAAGGCAGGGTGACTCAAGAGAAGACTGTGTTCTGGAAATAATAGATGTTTAATTCATTTTTCGGTTTGTTTTCAAATGATATGGGGATTGACCTTGGAACAGCAAACGTATTAGTATATGTAAAAGGAAGAGGAATAGTTCTTAGGGAGCCTTCGGTAGTCGCCATAAACAAAGACACTAATAAAATACTTGCAGTCGGAATTGACGCAAAAAGAATGCTGGGAAGAACACCCGCAAATATAACTGCGGTCAGGCCTCTCAAAAATGGTGTGATAGCGGACTTTGAAACAACTGAACGGATGATAAAATATTTCATAAGGAAAGTACATGCCGGAAGAAAAAATCTGTTGCATCCGAGAATAGTTATAAGCATTCCGTCAGCATGTACAGAAGTTGAACACAGAGCGGTTCGAGAATCAGCGGAAAGGGCGGGGGCCAGAGAAGTTTTTGTGATTGAAGAGCCAATGGCTGCAGCAATAGGCGCGGAACTTCCCGTTCATGAGCCGGCGGGAAATATGGTAGTCGATATTGGAGGCGGAACTACTGAGGTTGCGGTTATTTCCCTTGGCGGCATGGTCATGACAAATGCTATAAGGATAGCTGGTGATGATTTTGATAATTCAATAATTGAATATTTTAAAGAAAAAGAAAATCTGATAATCGGGGAAAGAACAGCTGAAGAGGCAAAAATAAAAATCGGGTCGGTTTATTCCGGTTCGAAATCAAAAAAGATGGAAATTAAAGGCAGGGACATGGTAAGCGGACTCCCAAAAACAGTAATGATTTCTACTGACGATATAAGAGAATCATTGGCAGAACCGATGAGAGAGCTTATAAAAGTTATAAAAGATACTTTAAACCAGACTCCCGCAGAACTATCCGCGGATCTGGTTGACAGGGGGATTGTCTTAAACGGAGGCGGAGCTCTATTAGGGGGCATAGCAGAATTAATCAGGGAAGAAACAGAGCTTCCTGTGCATATAGCAGAAGAGCCGATGAACTGTGTTGTTATGGGTACGGGGAGGTACATAGAACAGATGGCCCGTCTCAAAAAAGCGCAGAGACAGGCTTTAAACTATTAATTCTGCAAAGAATAAACGCATAATATAGCCGCAAACCATAACCCTTCCGGGAAAATAAAATGAAAGAGGTTTCTTTTCGGAAATTTTTAATATTAACTGCAATAGCAATACTGCTTTTGTTTACAAATCTTATACCCGCTGTAAATATATTTAAAAACATATATATGAGTATAGTCTTTCCTGTAGCCAGGCTCGCGTACTATCCGGAGTACGGTTATAAAAATATATCAGAAAGAATAGCTTCTATAAGAAATATATACAAGGAAAACATGAAATTAAAAAACAAGATGAATAAGTACAAAGAAGAATATAAGGATTATGAGCTTATAAAGAAAAGACTGGATTACTATAAAGGCATTCTTGGATATGAAAGAGAGGCCGCTCCGTCATTAATGCCTGCAAGAGTAATGTTTCATGCGCCGGAGAATTATTTTACACAATTTACAGTAACAAGGGGGGAGAATGATGGTGTTTCAAAGGACGACGCGGTTGTATATTTTAACGAATACGATTGGGTGCTTGCTGGAAGGGTGGGCAGGGTTTATGAAAATTACAGTTCAGTTATCCTGATTACCTCGCATGCATTTAGATGCGGAGCAAGGCTGGAATCCGGAGACAGAGGGGTTATAGAAGGGCGAAACGGGTGGCTTTTAAATATGAACTATATTTCTCCAGATGCCAGGGTGGATAAAGGCGATAGGGTTTATACCTCAAAGACGGGCGGGGTTATTCCCGGTAATCTTTTAATTGGCACGGTTATAGATGTCGACGTGCTTGATTTTTCAAAGGGGCAGGTAGCTGAAGTCATGCCAGCCGTGTATCCTCAAAATGCCGAAGTCGTGTATATAATATGCAATTAATAATAACAATCATTCTGGGTTTTCTGCTGCAGCTCTTATCTTTCAGGTATTTTTCATATCAGGGTATCGGGGTTAATGTTATGCTGATACTTACAATCGAGGTTGCTTTGGTAAAGGGGGGCGACAGGGGAGGCCTCTTTGGTTTTATAGGAGGCATAATAGAAGATATGTTTTTCTTCGGTGTTATAGGAGAAAGAACCATAATAAGGCTGCTTTTGGGATATGCCGCGGGATGGATTGGAGATAAATTTAAGGCTCACAGTTTCTTGTTGCAGTTTATGCTTGTCTTTATTTCCGTAATTTTACAGGCGGCTTTTATCTTAGCTGTAAGAACCTTATTCAGATATCCCGTAATATCACATAAAAATATACTTATAACTGCTGCTGTAAACGGGGTTGTTGCTCCCCTGATATATACAGCTGTGAAAAAAACAAATGCCGGGTAAAAAATATTATTTCTGGAGAAAGAGGGGGCGTCGAAAATATGACGGAATCAGGATTTTTATTGTGGTCATATTTTCCATTTTTTTCTTAAGGCTCGTTGAGCTTCAGTTACTAAAGGGAGACTACTACTGGAAACTGGCTGAACAGAACCGGGTCAGATATTTCAGGATTTCTGCTCCCAGAGGCCGTATTTTTGACAGAAACGGTATAGAACTTGCGGGAACAACCCCTGCATATTCTGTCGTTGTTTCACCCGAACATTTATCAAGGCGAGAAAAAGAAAACATTTCGAATATAATTGGAAAAATAACCGGGCATTCTGAAAAAGAAATAATGACAAGGTTGTATTCCGAAAGAAGAGAACCTTTCGGAGTGATAAGCATTGCCTCTTATTTGACAAAGGAGGAAATTATTCAGATTATGGAAAACCTGCATTATATTCCTCAGGTTTTCATACAGACTAACCCTGTCAGAAAATATAATTACGGAAATAAAACATCTCATCTGCTTGGATATACCGGTGCTATGGCCAGGGAAGAGTACATAAGACTGAGGCAATTGGGATATACAATAAGGGATCGGATAGGGAAAACAGGAATAGAAAAAGCGTATGACAGTTTATTGAGAGGCATTGACGGATTTCAGGAGATAGAAACAGGTCCTGCCGGGGAACATCGGGAAGTTCTCAGCACTAAAGACCCGGAGAGGGGGAATGATCTTCTTCTTACGATTGACTGGAATTTACAGAATACAGCAGCCGAAGTAATGGGTTCAAGAGCGGGGAGCGTAGTTGCCATGGATCCAAATACAGGGGAGATACTTGTTTGGCTCTCTAAACCGGGTTATGATCCTGATTTGTTTTTAAAGCCGAAAACCACTGAAGAGGTAAGAGAAATCTTTGAAGATGAGCGGCTTCCTTTTTTTAACAGGATACTTCAGGGGCAGTATCCCCCGGGTTCTCTAATGAAACCCGCGGTTGCCGCAGCGGCTGTGGAATATGCAGGTTTAACAGAAGAGACCCGTTATGATTGTAAGGGGTTTATAGAAGTGGGGCGCGATGAAAGAATTTTCAGATGCTGGGAAGAACGAGAGCACGGTGAAATAAATATGCTGGATGCCGTTGCCGAGTCCTGTAATGTTTATTTTTATAGTCTTGGGCTTGATATAGGGGGAAGAAAAATAAAGGAGGCGGCTGAGCTTTTAGGTCTGGGCAGGAGATCACAGAACATT
>PWEK01000070.1 GCA_003553445.1 Elusimicrobiota bacterium | reverse complement strand
CGCCAATCACTCCGAATAGACCCTGGTAGTCCTCCTCCGGCCGGTCTATATGAATACCGGTTATTGTATATCCATCTCCGTCTAAGACACCTACGAAGCGACTCTCATTATCCCCGATCGGCTCAAAACCCTCGCCGCCGTTCCACTCGGCGGTGCCTGAGGCATCTATGTCCTGGGTCAGGATATAATAAGAGTCTAAGTTCCATCCCTCATTTCCGGAACCGACCTGCTGGAGTTTTTCCAAAGTGTCAATTTCAAAAAGAACCTTGCCTTCTATCTCATAGGATAGGTTTTCTAAACTCGGGTTTTCCTGACTGTCAGTAGTATATAGTTCCTGTTTGACCCAGAGATATTTATTCGACAAATTTTCGCGATTATCATACCCTGAAATAGAACTGTTATTTTCTGCCATCTGCCATTCATCAGGAACATCTGAATCTGAATCTGTAATAGCAGTATAAACATTAACACTCGTTACTGCGGTAGTACTGGCTGTCCAACTTATATGAGAATTCGCAGCAATATCTATATCGCTTAAAGGCAAAGGTTCTGAAATACGATATGATGACCCTATAATAACCAAACCATGACCCTCATTTACTCCGGATTCATTATCCTGTTCATCTCCGGAATTGTAGGAACCTCCGCCGCCCAGATCTTCCTCATAGCTGTGATCTCCGCCGTCAAAACCGCCGCCGCCGGCGCCATCGTTATAGCTACCTCCTTTACTTCCGCCGCCTCCAAAACCTCCGTATGCCCAGGAACCCCCGCCCCCCAGTCCGCCGCTTAAGAAACTGTATCCCCTATGATCCTCGTGTCCCCCGCCATGAACGGAAAAACTTCCGCCGCCGCCGGCACCTGAATTATTACTATTACCCGCGGACTGGTGATCGTGCCCCCTGGAATCAATTCTTCCGTGGGGATCCTGATCGTCGCTGCTATTGGGGGAGCCTGCCCCTCCTCCCGCTACTATAAGCGGCTTAACAAAAGTACTATCATACATCTGATAATTCGATGACCCGGTTGATATAACCACAAAAGTCCCTCCTCCGCCGCCCTGGCCTCCGGAAGTAGTGTTAGTTCCCCCCTGCTGACCTACAAGTATTCTTAAAGTATCCCCGGCATCCAGGTTGAATTCTCCGGACATCCTGGCACCCAGCCCATGCGGCTCATTGCTTTCTTCCAAAACCCCTCCGGATGCACCATATGCAGTTATCCGGTAGGTGCCGGTTTCAGGAACAGTCCATGTCTGTATTTGCCCCTCCCGCCCGGTAGAGGTGTTGAAGAAGGTTAACGCAAAATCTTCTCCCATCACCAAATCACCGTTATCGACAGCAACATTCTCCGCCTCAAAATACTGACCCTCTCCCAGCCAGTCCTGACCTGAAAGCTCATCCGGCTCGGATCTGGAGGCAATGACCCCGGAGTTGTTATAGGCATAGGCGGTCTGACCGCCAAACTCGAATTTCAATGTTCTTTTCCGGGCCTTATCCGTGGCAAAAGAAACCGCAGCTTTTCCGTCATACTTCCAATCGGAATAATGTATCCCGGTTTCCGAAACTTCAGGGCTTTTTATATCACCACCGGCAGTTAAAGAATTAAACTCATTTATTTCGGATACACGGCCATCTTCTTCCTTAAGGGTTATGTTTAGGTCGGCCTTGCCGCGGGTCCTGAACCTGACTATCCAATCCTCACCGGTTCGGGGTGATGAGTAAACATCTAAAACATTAACTGACCCTTTTACACTTTCTTTGGAGTCATAACTGGAGGTTTTAAAATCGGATGCTGATAATTCATGAACTTCCCTAATATCGCCAGATGCAGCGGTTGGCTGTATTTTGTTTTCTGAAAAATCCGGAAGGGTTTTAAACATAATCAGCAGGATTATTAATGCTGCTGATTTAAGATTTAATTTAAATAGTATATTACATTTATAATTAATTACGCTATCCTCTAAATACCCGCTCTTCCAACCCATCTTTTATCATTCGATACTTCGACAGAACAACCCAAAATTCCATTTATAAATTTTTATAAACTTTAGCTTTTAAAGCTTTTATAAATAAATAATCGAAATCAAAACCTATTTCAAGTTTTCCATGATTCTTTAGCAGAAATTTCTATGAATTCATTTTGGCTAAAAATATTGGGGGACTTATGGTATGTTTTTTTGCGCTAATGCTTCTTAAATATGCATAAGTTCTAATATGGGTGGGGTAATAACCCTATGCGAAATCTGACAGAACCAAGAAATTTAATCTACCCGAAACTCTTCGGCAGCTTATATTTCCTTAAACACCTTATTTATATAAACTTGAATCTCCAGTACAAACTATCATCCAGGTAGTTATAAAACAACTTACAATATCACACCCTCTCATCCGGGGGTTAGAATTTATATTATTAGAATTTGAGTGTGGCAGACATATCAACTCTGGAGAGATTTAACCTATTACCTAATGTTTGGACAGTAGTATCCACAGTAATATTTTCAGTAAAGTTAAATCCGAATCCGGCAAAATAATCAACATATATATTTTCATAGACACTGGAATTATCACTTATACGCTTTCTCCCGGAGATTTCGGCGGACTCTGTATCGTCCTCAAATCTTGTCTCATATAGCCTGTTTTTTTCTTCTGTATGAGACATTGAATAAGAGGCGCCGAATCTTGCGCTGATCCAATCTGATGCTTTCCATTCAATTCCCAAAGGAAGGGTTATTACGGAATTAACATACGAATTAATCTCTTCTGTTTCAGTATCACCGAACTTTTCTTCTCCGTCCTCAACGATTTTTGCGCGGGCTTCGTCTTTCTCCTCTTCATTGAGTGTATGGCCTAAACCGAGACCGGCCCCAATAAGAAGAGACTCAGACAGATGTTTCTCCAGGCCCAGCAAAAATGCAAAGCTGTTTGTTTTGCTCTCTTTGTCTCCTTTGGTTTCGCTTAAGAAATCCTCTGTGATAATATCGAGGCCGCCATCAGCAGTGATGCTGTCAGACTCAGCTCTCTTAATGTCTCCGGATTTCCGAATAGTA
The DNA here is from genome assembly GCA_003553445.1 of Elusimicrobiota bacterium. Classification (GTDB taxonomy): domain Bacteria; phylum CG03; class SLGR01; order SLGR01; family SLGR01; genus PWEK01. The sequence continues at coordinate 6,642 of PWEK01000070.1, read as the reverse complement.
CCTGCAGCCGCAACCCCTTTTATGTTTAACGTATCGCTAAGGGGATAGGCCCCATCCAGCTTTAGATGGAACTCAGTTCCCGTCATATCGATATCCTCCTGTAAGGTGTATTCACGGCTGTAATCATCTGTAAATTCCGGAAAAGGAAAATCCGAAAAATTCTGCCCGAAACCAAAAGAGGTATCATTTGATTTCTCAACGGAGATATCATAAAGGGAGATGTTCAATGTTGCCCCCAAATCTATTCCAAGTTGTTCTATGTTTCTTATGGAAGGAGCTATTGATAATATTGATTCTCTGTTGCTTTCTTCATATAAAGTGGACTCTTTTCTGTAATCATCCGTGTCTTCAGTGCTTCTAATATTATATAAATATTCATTATCAACTGTGTCGGTCTCTTTATAGTAACTTATTTTAATGCCGAAGTCGGCGAAATCCAGCACATCCAGTCCTGCAAGAGCATCCAGACTCACCGTATCCCCGGAATATGTGGAGTCTCCTCTTTCACTTTCATACATGTCAGAGCTTTTATCCGAATCCGCATAGTGATACTCTCCTCGCTTGATATTATCAGCAGTTAACATATTATATGTTTTTATCATTTCAGTTCCGGCGGCTCTTATTGCGGGTTCAATTGAACCAGGATTTCCATATTCATAGAATGTGGTGTGAAATATCAGTCGATTACCGCGGTTGCGGTTATAGGCAGCGAATGCGCCGGCTTTCCCGAATCCCAAGGGTGCAAGCCCTCCGAGCATCATCTCGTTCCCATCCATTCCTAGATCACTTACCTGGGGATATACACGGTATCCATCCACATCCAGGATGTTGGCTGTGTTTATAGCCATATAATCGGTATATTCATCTGAAATAACGCCAAGCAGCATCGGATTGATACCGGCCAGTCTCAAAGAAGATATTCTTAAATCTGTTCTTGAAAGATAAAATTCCGCGTACTGTGCCTGCGCAGTTGTAATTATTGTAAAAATAAACAACGCTGATAGAAGTGTTCTTTTCATAGTAAACCTCCGTTTTCCTGAACTGAGTTTCTTTTTCCTAATTGAATTGTTTCTAATATGGTATGATTCATTATAATTAGTTTTAGGGCTATTGCAATTTTTGCGCTTATAAGTTTAATCGGTACCAAGATTTTATTCACTATCCTTTCTTTTCCAAAACTATGTTTTTCTTATACAATAATCCCCGGGGAAAGTCAACAACAAGAAAAACTTACGCCTTATATCCATATTGCTAAAGTAAAAGGCCTTACGGCGGTTATCTGGTTATCTACCATGATTTTTCTCTTTCGGCTTGGTTTGCAAGTGGTGTTAAATAATTACTCCGCGGGGGTTTCAATATTGATTTTAGCCGGACAGCTATGACAGATTATATATTTCGACTGTTTTTTTTGAAAAAGCAGTGAAAACTATGTGAATTCTGTGTGAATTGTTTTAAGCAAAACTATTCTCTTAAGGAAATATAACCGAAAGTGTGACTTTCCGAGGCGATAGCCTTCAAATGTTCAATGGTTCCCGGCTCAAAATGAGTAGATTTTGCCACATGCTTGCCATCTTCTTCTCCGGAAACATCAGTCGAGACCTCTGTTTATTTTATTAAGAAAAACCAGTCTCCGTCTGTTGATAAATAAGCTGGCAAAGATTGCAGTAGATAGCGGCGATACACATCCATTCAGAAATGCTGAGTATCATATACTGCGTTAAAATCCGGAAGGAGGTAAGTCTCTCCGTTTATTTCCGTCTCAGCCAGGGCTACAGTCCTGCGTATTATCTCTCTAAAATTAAATTCATACACATAGGTAGCCTGGACAACCGTACCGTCTTCAAGTGTATGCTCATGAGCAAAGAGATCCGTAATATATTCAAACTTTCTCAACCGCACATCACGGCCGGAATTCCTCGTATTTTCCATTGTCTGTATAATAAAATATCGAGTATTAATAGTATATGCTTCAAACATTGTGGCAAAATCTTCCCGGGCATTTACCTCCCCGTACATGCGCGCATAATCCTCTGATTCGGATGATTCATCCCATAGGCGGGACCACTCCGAGTTCCGGGATGGGACTCCCTCCCTCATTGTTATCATCCCCTCATCAAAAAGTTCATAATCAACATAATGCCCTATTTCATGATAAAGAACTCTTATAGTATTAAGGTTAAACATATTAGATCTAATTGCTACTGCGGATACGGAAGGGATATATAAACCAAAATCGTCTATATTATGATCAAAAAAAATCCCTGGGGGTTGCATTGCAGGCAGAATGGATTCCAGCACTGCATTCACAGTCTGTTCATTTCTTTCATTATAATTACCTACCAGAAAAACCCCATATTCTTCGAAAATCCTTTCACTGACATTTATAGCGGACTTTACCGCAGACACTGTTTCCTCATCCATATTATAGTCGATTGCAGTAGTAAGAATATAGTAGGCATACCTAACATCAATATTTGTCACGAAATCAGCAACATCTTCAGGATCCATATCAGACAAAAAATCCATTAATACTGGTATAAATGAGCTATCTATGGTCAAGAAATATATCCTTACCGCATCTTCATCATCCATTGCAGACAGTATCGCAACTGCTGTTTCCTTTCTTATATGGGCGCGTATTTGTGACAAAATAGAATAGGCTCTATGAGGAGGTATAGAACTTAATATATCGGCCGCAATATCCGTATCCATATCAGAAAATATATCAGCTCTCCTTATTATTGAATCCCGCCCACTCATATTCCACTCAACTATTATTTTTCCCGCACTTTGGGTATCCATTAAAGATAATATCTCTATCGCTGTCTCCAAATTCATATAATTTAGAATCTCGGCAGTGTTCTCAGGTGAATTCAAACTCAACTCATTCATCAAATCGACAACTCTGTCTGTATCCATCTCATTTAATATGGAAGCAGCATCGTCAGCGTCCATCCTTGAGAATATCGCGCTTGCCCTTTCAGAAGATATTATATTCCCGGTTCTTTTATTCCACCAGAACCCGCTCACCTCTGTGGCTTCCAGTATCGCAGCTGCCTGTTTCTCTTCCATACCACCTAATATTTCAGCCCCCTCATTTAAGCTCATTTGATTATTTCTAATTATACCGGCTGCCGTTTCAATCTCAGTATGATTTAAAATTGAAGCAGCATCGTCAGCGTCCATCCTTGAGAGTATTTCGCTTGCCCTTTCAGAAGATATAATATCCTCGGTTCTTCTGTTCCACCAGAACCCGCTCACCTCTGTGGCTTCCAGTATCGCAGCTGCCTGTTTCTCTTCCATATTACTCAATATTTCAGCCGCATCATTTAAGCTCATTTGATTATTTGCAGTTATACCGGCCGCCGTTTCAATCTCAGTATGATTTAAAATTGAAGCAGCATCGTCAGCATCCATCCTTGAGAATATCGCGCTTGCTCTTTCAGAAGATATTATACCCTCGGTTCTTCTATTCCGCCAGAACCCGCTCACCTCTTTGGCTTCCAGTATCGCAGCTGCCTGTTTCTCTTCCATATTACTCAATATTGCAGCCGCATCTTCTAAGAAATTCATTTTAGTAAAAATATAAGCAGCCTTCTCACCATCTATCTCATTTACTATGGAAGCTGCAGATTCATTATCCATTGCTTCTAAAATCCGAGCGGAAACATCCGAATCCATTTCTGCAAGAATAGAGGCAGCTGCTTCGGGGGATATTTTTAAAAGATACTCAGCTGCGCTGTCAGGATTTATATTGTTTATTTCGGAAGCATCAGGTCTATTGTATTCATTCAGCAACTCTTTCAAATCCCCCAAAGCCTCCAAAGCTTCATCCGCTTCAACAGTACTATGAATAAGGCCCTGTACGGTTTCCCTGGCTTCCGCTGCCTGCTGAGATATTTCATGATTTTCACCATGATGATCGCTCAACTGGCTCTGAAGATTTATTGCAGCTTGCAGTGTTGAGGCATTAACATCACCCTCTTCTATCTGTTTGGAAATATCTGCCAGGGCCTCCTCACTGTTTAATCCGTCTATTTCACTAACCACAGACGGACTTCTCCAGGTATTGTCACTTGATCTGTCTATCCTACCTCCATTTATGAGTGGATTTCTGCTGGAACCCCTAATGCTGCGCGAGGCCCAACTTATATTTACCATCATTAAGCAGAACGCGCTAAATAACACCGCTTTTTTCATCATTTTTATATTTTTCATAATAATCTCCTAATAAAGCAGGTTTAATCGTTTTTGTTATATTGAATATACCATATATAAACGAAATTACGGTGAAAACTATGTGAATTCTGTGTGAATTGTTTTTCCTCCATTACGCATATTGCGTTACGCACTATGAGTAATGCATATTAACTCTTTACCTTTGTAAAATTCTTTTCTATTTTATTTATGCTCTGGGAATAGAAAAAGACATCATACCCCCCCCATAGGAGAAATTTTAAGAGCTTGTTTAGATCTCCAACTATATGTACGGCTGTTTTTGCTTTATTTAAAAAAAGTAGAATACACAGCCATACCGTCTTTTAAGTTTATGTTCATGGGCGAAAAGTTTCGTAATATACCGGCTATTTTGAAACTTTCCCACTCTACCGGATGTCTAACAACTGGAAGAAAAAAACGAACCGAAGGAGGTGAGAAGTGAAGAAGAAATTAATGGTACTGGCTACCGCGGGAGCTGTTGCTCTTTTCTTAGCCGGTGTTGACGTCTCGGCAGCAGCGCAGGGACGCCAGGCGGGAGAAAGAAGCGGCCATCAGGTACAGGCCCGGGACGGACGCGGAGACCAGGCCGGACAGGGAGCAGGAGAAGGAGAATACCGTAAAGGAGACGGAAGAGGCAACGGCTGGCATCGCGACGAAACGGGAAGTCGAGCCGGAGACAGGGAAAGAAAGCTTAACTGCAAATAGAAAAGCGGTCCATAGCATGCGGCGGCGCGCAGCCGCATGCTTTATGATTCTCTAATAATTTTTACGGATTAACCTTGAGAGGAAAAAAATATATTTCTCTTTTTATTTTCATACGGAAACTTTGCCTGACTTTGGCGGCACCCTCTAAAACGGCACACTCTATCGCCCCCCCTTTCGGGGCATTTTTTTAATATATTTATTAAACTATTGCTATGTTTTCCATGGTATCGTACGAAAAAGATATTCTACTTTTCCTGAATTTTTTAAATGTCCTATATCACTGAATTGTCACTTAAAATACCATACCGGGATAAATACCACCCTGGTGTTATTTATTTTCTCAATGCCTCCGTATCCCCCGGTTAGAACAAGAGCCTTCGGAGGATTGTATTCTGACAGGAAATTTTTAAAACCCCTGCTTAATTTTACGGGAAACGCCGCCGAATACTTAACCTCCAGCGGAATAATTTTATCTCCTTTTAAGATAATAAAATCAATTTCGGAGCCGGACTTTGTCCTCCAGTATTTAACATCCTCTTCTTCCCTCAGCAGGGAAGTAAGTACGGTAGATTCAACAAGCCTGCCGCAATCTGCTCTTAATTTCAGCTCATTAAAATTATTTATAGTATAATTCCTCAATCCTGTATCGATAAAATATATCTTAGGGTTTTTCTTTAGTTCCGTGGTTAAATTTTTATGATACGGTTTTATGGATTTTAATATATATGTCTCATTTAATATCGAAATATAATTTTTAATTTCCTGAAAATAACTGTTTACATCTGCTGCCAGAGATGTATAGTTAACCAGATCACCCATATTTACGGCAATATGCCTGACGAGATTTCTGAATGTATCCATATCGGTTTTTTTAAGAAGCTCAATTATATCCCTTGTTATATAAGTATTATAGATGTTTTTTAAAATCATTATTCTTGTTTCTATATCCGCTGCCTTTATCACCTCGGGATACCCGCCGAATAAAATGTATTCTTCAAAATATCTTTTCATGTCCTTTAAATATATATCTTCATTAAAGTTGAATGTAAGGTCTTCAGATCTTAATAATTCCTGAATAGAGAAAGATTTTTCCTTATAGTTATTCAATATATCTGTAGAATGGACTTGTAAATATTCCCCGAAACTGAACGGAAACAGGTCAAACGAAAACATCCTGCCCACCATATACGATGCAGTATGCTGGGTCAACTCCAGGGATGAAGACCCGGTGATTATAAACTTAACATCTTTATAAGCATCATATAAAAGTTTTAATTTCTGTCCGCCATTTCGGACATACTGAAACTCATCAATAAGGAAATAGGATTTTTTATTATTTCCTGCTTTAAAATTTTTTATATACTCAAGGGGATTTTTTTCAAATTTCTCACTTTCATCCCTGTCTTCAAAATTTATATAAAAAATATTATTCTCATTGACCTTTTTATCCTGGACAAGATATTTCTCAAGCATTTCCATAAGGGTAGTTTTACCCGATTGCCGTGGACCTTTTACTGCAATTATCTCTCTACGGTCAAGCCACTTTATGATTTCATTAAATTTATCTCTGTGTATATATTTCATAATAGTTCTACTTTTACTAAATTGTTTTTATTAATGGTAGTCTTATTTCGGGTATTTGTCAAGTCATCCACAGCATCTTCGTACGTCTGCTAAAAATAAGGCATACGCAATTTTTTTATAATATCCCCCATCACT
>PWEK01000139.1 GCA_003553445.1 Elusimicrobiota bacterium | reverse complement strand
TAACCTTAAAGGAGTAGACCGATTTTCCGGAGGAAAAAAGAAACCGACACCAGAAGGGGTTACAGGAAAAAACGGGAGACTGACATGATGAAAAAAGCTAAAAAAAACTTAAATGCATTTTGGTCTGCATTATTTGCAGGTGCAATTGGAGGATCTTTAGGAACATACATTGCAAATTTATTCAATTTGCATTGGGTCTTATTAGGACTATTAGTTACAATCATATTTTTAATTTCCAATAAACTATTTCTTACTTTATTTAACAAATTTAAGAAGTGAGATCCGTCCGCACCTTTCATAATTTGTTACTTAATGCCCCTTTTCCATGATGTTTATTTTTCCGTTTTTTCTATGAATTCATTTTGCCTGAATAGATTCCCCCTCTTCGGGAACATGTCTCCGCCGTTTATTGTTATATCAATTCCCTGTGATTTTGATATATTAAACATGCGCTCATATTTTCGGCGGTCCCCATGCAGGTCGGTTGCGTATAATATTCTCATTTATATTCCCGGCACAACATTTATCTTTAAAATTTCGCTTCGAGGTATTCAGGAAACATCTCTACTTTCTTTGAGTCATTAGTATTAAAAATAAATGCTTCTATGTCTTTTGCAAGCTGCCTGAAATCAAGGGCTTCACATTTTTCAGACAACCGTCTCTTTAAAGCCTGCTCATCTTTTATATCCAGCTTCTCATCAAGATATTTCATATCAGGCTGAGCTTGAGCATGTAAGAAAACTATATCAAAGAAATCCCTGCCCATCGCACGAGGCCTTGTAAATACTGCGCATATTTTTTGTGCTAATAATAGGTCTACTGGAACAACAAATATATTTGTAAATACCTCGAACTTATTTATCAATTTTTTATCAGCTGTATAGTCATAATCCTGTGGTTGCGTATCAAACTGGATCATTAATTTTGCTTCAAGATGCCCTGATAATCCTGTTTTAGGAAGAATATCAAGAAACTTAAAATGGCATTTAAACCCTTCAATTATTTTTACTCTGGTTTCCAGTTTATACCCTTCCAATTCCAGTTTCTTCTTTATATGTTCTGTCAGCTCTATAAATTCATCTTCGGATATTCCCCTGTTATCAAAATCCAGGGCTTCCGAAAATCTTGTGCTATTATAGATTATCCTTATAGCTGTTCCTCCCATAAACACAAGCTTACTGCTGTATTTTGAATTGAAGACAATATCAAGGATCTTATATTGCAGATATTCCCTCAGAATATTTTTCTTGAACGGTTTTATATTATCGGGATAAAAACTGCTTAGATGTTCTATATCTATCATCTGTTTAAGTACCTCACTAGTTTATTTATTCTCCCTTCAAGCTTCTTTTGGCTGAACCTTTCTAAATATGAAATCAGCTTTCCCTGATTTATGTTTTTCCGGAATATTTCTTCATTTATCCTTAATTCCTTATAATCCTTTAATGTATTATATCGCGGATTTAAGTACATATAATCCAGGAAAGCCTTTTCCGGTTCAGCTATCATATAAGTGATATTATTATTCTTGACTATTTTGTAGCCGAAAAACAGCTCCGGCTTCATGCTCCGATAGAAGAATTCCCCAACAGGAGTGGTGAATCTGTAAGTTCTCTTTGTAGATACCGATGTTACTGTATAAACAGTTTCCGGAATAAGATTGTAATACGACAGTGCTATTTCAAGAGAGATATATGAAGGAGCATATATTTTATTGGCTATATGATAGAGAGTAATGTCATTAATTTCTGTATCCGCAAATATATAATACCCTCTTACTATCTTCTTTATATACCCCTTTTCCTGCCATTCAATCAACCGTCTTCTGTAAAAGTTTTTCTCTATCTTCCTTATATCATTTAAGGAAAAGACTATGAATTCCTTTAAATTTTCTTTTAGCTCTAAATACTTCATATATTTCACCATGTTGCTACTTATAACAACTTCACGAAATATATAACATATTTTCATTATTTATCAAGCCAAGCTCAGTAAAAAGAGATAGATTTAGCTTCGGCATTCTGTTTCATCTGCTTTTTACCGGCAAAAATCTTGTGGCCATTTCCTATTAAAAAGGGAAAAATGTGCAGGGCCAGGGCCCCGCATAAATGAAGAATGATTTTTGCAAGTCTGCTCGCCATCACATCGAGCAGACTGAGAAATACGGGGACGAATATTTGGGAAAGATGACAGCTTAAAGCGAAAGCCTTTATTGACGAAATAAATGATCGCTTGTGCCCTATGAGTGCGAAGCGATACTTTCTGGGTGGGGCAAATGGGACGGATTTTTCGGGTGGGATTTTCTCCGGCGTTTGCTATGGAATTTATTATAGCTTTGAGGGTAAGGAACGTCCGAATAGCAAACACCCACCGGTTAAACCGGTGGGTATTTACTGATATGGGCTTTTTTACTTAAATACTTTTGATGCCGCATTTATCGAAGATGAGCGGAAAGTAATCTTTTTGATAGGCATCTTCTCTTTAAGAAGCCCGTACAATATTTCGCACCAATTTTCACAAGTAGTTACTTTTTTGGAAACACATATCCTATATTCAGGATAGGACCAAATAAGTGGGTGATCTAACTTCTTAAGTGGCACACAATTTTCAGGGTCGTTGGTAATCCCTTCCTTTTTGTATACATCAAGAACCGCATCAATCAATGGGTCGCCTTCCTGCAATATTGTTGCATGATGGAAATTGTCACAGACTTCCCACGCTTTTTTCATTCCATCTTTACAAGCGTGCGCAAATCCGGTTACCGGATCCACTACATCTTCCAGTTCAATCTCAACAAGACCTGAGTGCCCGTGAAGATGCTTTGCCTCTCTCGGCCAGTTCATAAACCTGTGCGCGTACTGAAAATCAAGTTTTACTATTGATGTGTACTTATCGTTTGCCATAATATTTTTCTCCTTTAAATTATATTTTTTACCTTAATCTTGTTATATGCCTATACCTACTGTAAAATACTTCACATTATTCCTTTAACTCACCTCCTTTTAATCCATAACTGCCAAATAGAATTATTAGCATTTATAATAAACTACTCCTCCTTACTGCACTCCGCACAAACCCCCTCCAATACAACTCTTTTCTGCGTTATGTTAAACTGTTTGCTTATCTCTTCGGGTATTTTGATATTATCAAAGCTTTCATTGTTGAAATCTTCTATCTTTTGACACCTGGCGCATCTGAAATGATGGTGCTGCCTGGTGTCTGGGTCAAAACGCTTTGAGCCGCCATAGCCTTCAACCATATGTATTATCCCTTTATCAACAAAAGAAAGGACCGTCCTGTATACCGTATCAAATGAAACATTAGGGAAAGTGACTCTTTCCTTTTTTAAGATACCTTCAATAGTAGGGTGGTCTGTAGCCTTCAATAACTCTTTATAAATAACTAAACGCTGAGGAGTAACCCTAAAGCCTTCCTCCCGGCATTTCTGTATGAAGGACTCTATTGCTTGTGTGCTATTTAATTTATTCATGTAATTCTTATATAGTAATTATTCTTATTTGTCAAGTTTGTCAAGGGTAAGGGTGAAATGACCCGGGCTTTAAATTCTCCCCCCTCTTCTTATTTCTCAAGCTTCTGCCGGCTCGGGCGTAGCATAGCCAACCTTAATGCTGGAATTAATTCCTCCCTAAAATATCCGGAAGAAAGTTTATAGCTGTGATTACCCTATTTATTACCTCATTTATGGGGATATTTCTCTATTTCATATTTTCCTGTTTTGCAGATAGTTCTAGACCCAATTTATTATTCTGAGATACTAAAATTAAAAGAACTAAAGAATATTCATACAAATTTAGCATAAAATTTGTATAATACCTGTAATGATTAAGGAAAAAAATATAAAAAAAGCTATTATAGATGTTTACAAAGATGTCAGATTTGGAGTTCTGGCAACTATTTGGTTAAAGTCTCCATATACATGCCTCATAGGATTTATACTGAGCGATGATCTTAAAAAACTTTTTTTTATAACATCAGATAAAACCCGTAAGTTTTCAAATATAGAGCATAACAATCTGGTCTCTGTACTAATAGACAACAGGCATATGTTTCCGGAAAAAACATACCTTATAACTGCAATCACTATTATGGGGAAAGCAGAGGTATTAAAAAAGATACCACCGAAAATATTTGATAGCTATAAAAATAAACATCCCGAATTAACTGACTTTGCTGCATCAGAAAATAGCCGGATGATAAAAGTGAATATTTCTAAATATATCCTTGTAAATAAGTTTCAGGAAGTTTTAGAACTTACTTTTTGATGCCTCTTTATAAAAACTTAAGCGACCTTAAGGATGATGACAAAGATATTTCCGGCCCAAAAGCTGTAGCACTTTCAAAACTTAACAAAACTGGGTTCTCGGTTCCTGCAGGGATATCAATTACCACTGAAGCCTTCAGATCTTTCATTAAGGAAACATCTCTTGATAAGCAGATAATAAGAGAAGTAAAAAGAAAAGATATAGAGAGTATGAGATGGGAGGAGATATGGGATACACATATAAGAATTAAATCCCTTTTCAACTCTTCCCCTATTCCGCCGGACCTGTATTCTGATTTGTCGCGTATCATATCTAAATTCTTCAAATCTGATTATACCGCAGTGAGATCTTCTTCCCCTTTAGAGGACAGTAAAAACTTATCTTTCGCGGGGTTGCACGAATCATATATAAAAGTTAGAGGGACTGATAATATAATCAAACATATTAAACTTGTGTGGAGCTCTCTTTACTCTACCGCATCACTTATATATAGAAAAAACGATAAAAAATGGGTAGAAAACTCTAGTATGGCCGTTATTCTACAGAAGCTTGTATCAAGCAAAAAGTCCGGATTAGTTTTCACGCTTGACCCCTTTGAAAAAGAAAAAGGGAAAATCGAATCTGTCTGGGGATACAACAAGGGATTAGTGGACGGTATAATTGAGCCTTTCAGTTGGAAAATTGACAGAAGCAGCTTTAAAGTAACTGAGTTTGTAAGACCTCAGAAAAATATGGCTCTTACAGATCCTTTTAAGGATAGCATCAAAGAAAAAAAAGGAAATATGCCCACTCTTGACACAAAAGATATCGTTACTCTGTTTAAAAAAGCTATGAAGATTGAAGAGTTAGCAGACTTTCCGCAGGATATAGAGTGGACTCATGACGGTAATAATTATTTTTTCCTTCAGGCGAGACCCATAACCAGTATTAATGGTGAGAACAGAAATGAAGAACTTGGAAAAGATAAATTCCTCAAACCTGGTATAGTCAAGCTGTTTAATCTACAAAAAGAAATTAAAGACAGGATACTTCCCCTATTAATAAAAGATGCAGAGAACGCTGAAATGGAATTATTAAGCATTAATGATACAAGAACTCTTTTAGAATATGCCGGCAAAACGCTTGATAAGTACTTGGAATGGAAGAAAGAATACTGGGATTACCTAATACCTTTTGCTCACGGCTTCAGAGTTTTCGGCGATATTTACAACGAACAATTAAGCCCGAAAGACCCGCACGAATATATTAATATTCTCGCTTCGGAAAATATGCTGAGCGTTAAGCGCAACAGAGAAATAGATAAATTAGCTAACCTGGCCCGGGAAGATAAGGATTTCTATAAACTGCTTTCAGAAAAAAACAAAATCGTCCGGACTGATTACTACCCAAAAATCCATACTTTACTTAAGTTATTTCAAAAGAGCTCAACAGTTGGAACATCTATTAAACCTGAAGATTTACTGAGCATTATTAAAAAGTACACAGATAACAAAGGAACAAGGAAAAATATAATCACAGATGTGAAATCTTTAGAAGAGAATTTTTTAAACTCTTACAAACCTTCGGAAAAGGAAAAAGCGAAACGCCTGCTCGAGCTTGCAAAGAACTCATACAGAATCAGGGACGACGACAATATACTTATGGGAAAGCTGGAGAGTCCTCTTATCAAAGCCATAAAGAAGCTTGACTCCCTCTCAGAAACCTTAAATACTGATGATAAAAAGAGATTTCAACACATAAAAGAAAAACACCGAAAAGAGAGTATGAGTTCAGTTGAATACTCTCCCAAAGAAAAAAAACCTGCGAATATATATTTAAGGCAGCTCATCGGACAGCCTGCCTCCTCTGGAGCCGCTTCCGGAAAAGCCCGTGTTATTCATTCAGAAAAAGATATATTTCAGATGAAGGCCGGAGAGATAATTATCTGTGATTCAATAGATCCTAATATGACCTTCATAATACCTGCAGCCGCCGGAGTAATTGAAAGAAGAGGAGGCATGCTTATTCACGGAGCAATAATTGCCAGAGAGTACAAGATACCCTGCGTCACAGGAATAAGAGGGGCTGCAGATTTCATTCAGACCGGAACAAATATTCACATAGACGGGGATCTTGGAATAGTTGTGATTGAAGAGAAGTAAATTATTTTAATTGCTTAATAATAATTAAGAAAATGCTGCTTTTTTTATTTTTTGGTCATTCATAATTTCCCCATAAAACCCTGTTTTAACGTTTGTTGAAACATAAATATATAATGAAACAAACATCAAGGTCAACTATGCAGTCTCCATATACTTTCTCCTCCGGGCACCATGTTTTCTAAGCACAGATTCGTTGTTTCTGGGTATTTCTCCTGAGTTGTCATCTTCAACTCCGTTCCGTTCCTCAGTTTTCGCATTGACCTCCGCTTCCCCTTATATTGAAGCATATTTCCAAAACTTACTAATCTCCTGTGCTCCCCAATAAAGCTGAAAAAAACCAAATACCGTCCAACCTCCAAATTCTCCGCCGATAATGTTCATAATGCCAGCCAGTAACAATCCTATTCCAATCACAATAAACATACCACGCTGTTGAATAATTAAGGTCAAAATACCAAGGACTATGAGAATTCCTCCCCAGATTGGATCTAGGAAATCAGCCAGCACAATGCTAATAATACCAATTATTATAAGCCCATAGCCCCAGGAAATGAGCTCTTTTTTTATATCAATAACCTTTTTTTCAGTATCCTTTTTTTTCGGAGGCGGGTCTGCAACGTCAACACCGCGTCGTGACAATTCAGATTGAACAGCGGCGACCATCTCTGCAACATAATCGTTTTGGTTGCGCCAAATATCCTTGAGTTCCTCTGTTGTCTTGTCGGCAAACTGTTTTAGATCAATGTCACTCATTCCGAGCCTCCTTTCCCATGGCTAACTTGTTATTATATCTATTTCTCCATTTTATAGAAAATTTAACAACAATAGCTATATAATGTCAAAAATAAGTCTTTTCCAATCCGAAGATTTCCCTGTAATGCCTGAGCCATAATTTACCTTCGTTTTTTTCTCTAAAAAGCAACTTTATGCTTTTTTGCTTCCAAACACCCCAGGGTTCCTCTTTCCTATTTCACCTCCCATATTATGCTACCTTCTTTATTCTGTCAAACAGCCTGCTTCTTTCCTTCTTTACTTTATCCGCCATCTCGTTGTATGTGCATTTCAACTATACCTTATCCATTTCCTGATGATAGTATGTTTTGTCTCCGCCAGGGCATTGTCATTAGTATGCCTCGGCCGACTCTTGGTTAACTCTATCAACAGATCATTCAACAATTTTGCTACATACTGATTTATGTATTCGCTCCCATTATCAGCGTGGAAATTTATTATCCTGAACGGATAATCTTTTATTATTTTTTTCAACAGAGGCACCATATGCTCTCTTGTGAGATAAGGAACCGAACCCACCACCTGCCATTGCGTTTCCTCATCGACAGTATCTATGTGATACACACCCCCACCGGATCTGGTTTAACCCTGTTCTATCTTTTCCACCCGGAGATAGTCCGGCTTTCCTTCAGGCTGCGGTTTTTCTCTTTTTCCTATGCCAACGGCCTTACTTTTCTTTGTCCCTGATAATATGTAACTGTCCAGCGAAAAACATCCGTTTTTCGCAGGTTGTAGATATGTGAAACGGACATTTCCGAGATATTTTTATATTTTTCCTACCCGTAAACTTCCGCCATCCTTTTAAGATTTTTCTTTACCGCAGCTCCGTCATATGTGCTAAAAGCCGAATATCATCACTGGTGTATTTCTTCTTGAATTTATGGCGCTCATATTCAGTTACATTAACTTCTCCACTATCCTGATACTTTTTAATTAACCTTGCCACCTGGGCCCTTGAATTGCCGGTGATTTTCTCTACATAATTTTTTATTATCCCTTTCTCCTTTTTGGTTAATTCAAAACAGTCAACTTTCTCATCGTTTCTTCTGTCCAGGAATAGGCCGCCGCTCTGTTAAGTTTTTCGAATTCCATCCCGTTGGAATTTTCCAAAAACTCTTTTACCTCTTTGATGTCCTTTAAATTTGAATCTCTCATTTTGATATTCATAATGTTTCCATTATGGCTTTTACTGGCTAATTTTTAAAGATCTTTAGGGTTTTTATTTCAGGCTCATCTTGCGTTGGAAAAGACTAAATTTTTCTCCATATACTTTAAGGCTCTTACTTTGTAAGCTGGTGCCGGATTTTACTTCAAACGGGTAGATCTGTTCATTAAAAGAAACAATAAAGTCTACTTCCGCAGATCTAGAGCTGGTCCAATAATAGATTTCTTTAAATCCATTTTAATTGTCGTTGTACATGGAGTAAATCAAGTCCAGAAGCTTTCTATTACTCGGGATCTTTAAGAAGGTCAGGAAACTCCGGCTTATTATTTACCATAGGTCCTGTCTCTATGGATTGGATTACGGCAACAAGCATTTTCTGAACCATACAATCGGATTTATGCTGCTCGCAGATGATACAGCAGAGCTGGATTTTTTCTTAAGGCCGCCAAGGTTCTCCCTGTATGTCTACAGTTGCAGTATTTTACTCTCAATTTTTTTTCTGTGCTGGAAAGTTTCCCCGGCTATACCTTTCATGTAATTATTGTACCTGGCATCATCTGTTTTAAGATATTCCATGAATTTTGCTTCTAATAGAGATTTTTCAATATCCAAGGCAATATTAAGCGCCCTCAACTGATCTATTTTGTTATTTTCAATGTTAACGATATTCTCTTCAACACCTTTAATTACAGTCTTAACGGCGATTATATTAAAAGGACGCGCTTCGATGAAATCTGCTGGATTCTGCAGATAAACTTCGAGCATGTTCTGAATGTACTTGGCATGCTTTTTCTCTTCTCTCTCCAATTCAGACCAAAATTCTTTCAGTTTCGGGAAATGCCCAGAGCAGGAAGAATAAAGTTCCGCGATCTTCAACTCTAATTCTTTAAGAATATTAAGAACCTCTGTTATTTTGTTCATATTGTATTTTCCCAAGAAATAAATTTTTTCTTTCAGCTACGGTATTAATTTTATGATTCTCTTTCGCAGAATCGTAAATTTGATTATGAAAGTATAGTACTATTGCCCTTATTTTTCAAGTATATCACGAGAATACGTGATAATAAATACTGTAGGCAGCAAGGTATGCCTGTATAATTTACCCCCAAGTATTTCGGTTGTGTCAAGTTTTTTCTGTAATTTTTCCATTGTTAACCTTTAAACCAACGCCATTTCAGAAGGCAATTTAAAATCAATTGCATCTTCTTTTTGTGTTTCCGAAACCTCTTCCGTCATCCTTAAATATCTTCTTCCGCTTATCAAGTCTTCATGGATCTCTTTTAAAACAGCTGTAATCAGTCTCAAGCAGCTGTTTCTGTCC
>PWEK01000053.1 GCA_003553445.1 Elusimicrobiota bacterium | reverse complement strand
TTTGATTTATATCTGCTTCTTTTAAATGAATATGAAGAAGGAAAAACAATTGATTTTGACTTTGATCTTTACGCACGGGGACTTTCAATTGATGAAACAATGACTCCAAATGCCTACAGAAGACAGATTATAAAGAGTCTTAGGAAACTACAGGACACCTATAACCTCCTAAACGTACGTTTTCAACACGGCCAAAATGCAGAAGTGGAACTTCTGGACCTCAAAAACAAACAAGAATTCTACAGTCATCCTGAAGAAAACTATTTTCTGCTGCCTGATAATTATTTTATTTACGGCTGGGACCGTAAGCTGCCCTTAAGCGCCAAGTTTTGTTATATGATAAATCTGTACATGGCTATGTACACGGGCAATCTGTCCTGGTCTTTATCCCGTCCGCGGATAGGTGATAAATTTGGACTCCACGAGTATACGGTATCCAAGGGAATGAGGAAACTTAATCGTCTTAATCTTATAGATGTCGAATACTCCTCTATTGAAGAAGGCTATGATAAGCGCCTGCCTTCAATATATACTGTACTGGACCTTTATTGTTCCCGGGAGCAGGAAAACGAAATTGAAGAACTTGTTAAAAAATACGGAAAAGAAAGTTTTGAGCAGGCCCGGGCCTATGCGGAAATTGTTTTTGATGAGAATAATATTTCTATAATTGAAGAGATCATGATACTGACAGAGGAGTACGGGAAAGACCTTATCAAAGAAGCCTTTGATATTGTCGGAAAAAAAGCTGCAGATAACCCAAAACGTACATATAAGTATGCGGTGGGGGTAATAATGGGTATGAGAGAGTGATTTGTTGAATGAAAGAGAAAAAAAATAGGTGAAATGGGTTTGTAAATTTTACGGAACATTTGGGATTGACTCAAACATTTCTCTATAAATATTTTTCTTTAAGGTTTTGAAAATTACTTTTTCTTTTGATAGTCTACTTATAAGGAATAAGTCATAATTTTATTTTCAATGATGTTTTTTTTATACAGAACTTTAAGGAAAAAAATTGAATAACCGTTTAAAATAATGATAGGATTACCAGAATCAGGGCAATGGTGGGGGAAATTCAGGAAAGAAACTGATTTAAAATCTTGCTTTTGGCATCCTCTTAATCATCATTGTTTAGATGTTGCTTTATGTTTTAAAAAAATACTTCAAAAAATGCCTGTTTTGCATAGGAATTTTGCAAATACGGGCAAATTAAAAAATCTAAGTGAAAAAAACATGGAACGTTTAGCTTTTCTAGCAGGAATTCATGATATCGGTAAATTTAATCATGGTTTTCAAAAAAAAATATTTAAAAATAAATGTAAATTCAGTGAAAAAGGACATATAGTTCCTGTAATTCTTGCCTTTGGTGACAGTAAGTTAAGAAAAAAATTTGAAAATGTTCTACAGTTGGCTAGTCTTTCAAACTGGTTTAAAGATGAAGAAACAATGTTTCAGTATCTTTGTGTTGTTTTTTCTCATCATGGGAGACCAATAGAGGAATCTTCAAAAATTTTGGAAAGAGAAATATGGGAAAAGAAGGAAGGTTCTGATCCTGTTCAAGGAATTGAGACATTGGTTAATTGTCTTTTAGAATGTTTCAGTGGTGCTTTTGATGAGAGAAATAGTGGGTTGCTTCCTTCATGTCCAAAGTTTCAACATGTTTTTTGCGGCTTGATTCAATTAGCAGATTGGATAGCTTCCAACGAAAAATTCTTCCCTTTTTCAGAAACTTTAATTGATGATCGATTCTCATTTCTTAATGAAAGGATAGATGAAGTATTTAATGAAATGGGGATAAGTACTTTAAATAATTTATCCAAGTTAAATAGAATTGTTCCAGAAATAAGCAAAATAACGGGCAAACCTTGGTCGCCTAGGGAATTGCAGAAAAAAATTAGGGAAGTAGAAATTCCAAGTTCAGGAGGTAGTATCACTTGTTTGGAGGCTGAAACAGGGTCCGGAAAAACTGAGGCCGCTTTTATGCATTTTTTAAGGCTTTTTAAAAATAAAAAAGTAGAAGGGATGTATTTTGCCTTACCTACTAGAAGTGCTGCCGTGCAAATTTTTGAAAGAATTGTTCGTTATACTAAAAATACATTTCCTGAGAATCCTCCTCCTGTAGTCCTTGCTGTTCCTGGGTATATTAAGGTAGATGATGTTGAAGGAAAGAAAGGGACTTTGTCATCTTTTGATGTGTTGTGGCCTGAAGATGAAGAAGATAGGTATAAATATCGAGGGTGGGCTGCAGAACATTCAAAAAGATATATGTCTGCTCCCGTTATTGTTGGAACAATAGATCAAATTTTTCTTTCTACTTTGATGGTAAATTATGCTCATCTTAGGTTTTCCTCTTTATTGAGACATTTTATTGTAGTTGATGAGGTGCATTCGAGTGATGAATATATGAAAACAATTTTAAAAGAGGTAATAAAAAATCATTATGGAAGTGGGGGGCATAGTTTAATGATGTCCGCTACTCTTGGGTCAGAAGTCCGCCAAAACTTGCTTAATCCAGACAATGGAGTTGAAACAAAATCTATTGAAGAAGCAAAAAACTTTCCTTATCCTGCTTGTACAACAGATAAAGGGGAACTTATTAAATTTAATTCGAACTTAAAAGAGAAACAAATTTCGATTTCACTTTGGAATGAAGGTGTTAGAAAAGAAAACGTTCTAGAGGTAGCTTTAGAAAAAGCGGGAGAAGGTGCGAAAGTTATCATATTAAAAAACACTGTAAAAGATGCAGTTAACACTCAATTAACTTTAGAAAAGCTTGCTAAAAATAATAAGAAAGAATCACTTTTATTTAAATGTAAAGATATTGTTACGTTACATCATGGAAGATTTAGTAATGAAGATCGTAAAACTCTTGATAGAGAAGTTGTAAGTAATTTTGGTCCTGAAGGAAATAGGAAACCTTGTGTTATAGTCACAACTCAAACGGTGGAACAGAGTTTGGATGTCGATTTTGACTTTATGATTACAGATTTATGTCCCATGGATGTACTTTTACAGCGAGTAGGCAGATTGCATAGGCATAACCTTAAAAGACCCAAAAGTTCGGTTCGCCCTAGAGTAAAAGTAATAATTCCTACAATAGAGGATTTAAGTTGTTTTTTAAAAGAGAATGGTGAAGTTGTGTCAAAAACCCCTATTGGTTTAGGAAAAGTTTATGAAAACATGTTGATTCTTGAATTGACTAAAAAAGAGTTAGCAAACCTAGAGAACATTAAAATCCCGGAGATGAACAGGGAACTGATAGAAAAGACAGTTAATAGCGAAATGTACAGTGGTTTTATTAACTCTTTAGATGATAATGTCAAAAGAAGTAAATGGAAGAATCATAATAATAATTTGATAGGGAAAAAATATGCTTATGCAGGAAATGCGAAACTTAAGTTTATCCCTTTAGAAATGTCTTTTGGAGAAAGTGAATGTAGGTTTCCTTCAAAGTTAGAGGAAAAAATTAATACTCGACTTGGAATAGATGATCGAATAGTTTTTTTTGATAGAGAATATATAAGGACGCCTTTTGGAAATAAAATTACAACTTTAAATATTCCTGGCTGGATGTTTCCTGAAAATATGGAATATGAGAAAGATGGTAAAGCAAGAGCTAAGGTTTTAAGTTGTAAGAATGGGAATATTTATTTCAAATCCGGCGACCGTAAATTTAAATATAACAGAGTAGGGTTGAGTTTAGTATCATAAGAGGGAAAAATGAAATATAATTTACTCGAGGAAGAACTTTTTCAGATTAAAACAGAGTCCGGGAGAAAAAAGAAACACTCTCTTCCGGGTTTATTTAAATGTCTTTCTGGAAATGATGAAAAAATCGTTTCTTTCAGCAAGCTTTTGGTTCATCAGAAGCAGGCTTGGTTTTCATTTTTAGTCCAGCTAGCTGCGATGGCTTTAGATACGGCGAAAATGAATACTTTTCCAAATTCAAAAGAGAAATGGAGAGAAATACTACAAAATATGGTGAAAGAATATCCAGATGAGTCCCCATGGCATATTATAGTGTCTGATTTGAATAAACCAGCTTTCTTTCAACCGCCTGTACCGGAATGTTCGCTTGAAGGTTTTAGTTCTTTTTCGAGACCGGATGAAGATTCAACAATAGACTTGCTTTCACTTGCAAAAAATCATGATATAAAGAAAGGAAAAATAATTAAGCCTGAAATAGAGAATTGGATTTTTTCTATGATTACAGTACAGACTATGGAAGGTTTTTCTGGCAGAGAAAATTATGGGATAAGTAGAATGAATAGTGGATATGGCAGTCGGCCATTCTTTAGTTTTATTTCTGATTTTAACTGGAATTCGCGATTTCAAAGAGATATTAACATTCTCCTAGACAAAAGAGAAGATATACTTAAGAAATATAGCCATTATAAAAGAAACCGAGGTGAAAAATTGTTATGGATACAACCATGGGATGGAAAAGAATCAGTATCCGTAAATGAACTTGATCCTTACTACATAGAAATATGTAGAAGACTTAGATTAGTAGATTATGAGGGTAAGATAAAACTTATGAAAAAAAACACAAAATGCCCTAAGGTAGGTGTAAGTAATAATGGAGGAAATACAGGTGATCCTTGGGCTCCCGTTAATATAAAAAAAGGAAGTGTTTTTACCATAGGAGAAGCTGGTTTAAGATATGATAAACTTGAACGTGTCCTTTTTTCTGGCGATTATAAGTTCAGTATATGCATGAAGGCGGAGCAGGATGAAAATTTACTTTATAGCTCTGCTATAGCACGGGGACAGGGTAAAACTGAAGGATTTCATGAGCGCCTTATTTATATTCCCAAAAAGGCAAAAAATTTTTTAATGGATAAAGGAAAAAAGCAAAAAATTGCGGAACTTTCTAAAAGTTGGGTTGATGATGCTTCCAGTGGGAGTAAGATTTTAAGAAATTCTCTTCTTTGTATTCTTCAAGGGGATATTGACAACCTGAATTTTAGAGATAATAGGACGGATAAATGGCAGCAACTGTATAGTTCTAAAGTAGATAGAAGATTTTTTGAATGTTTATGGGAAGCAATTGAAACATTTTCTGATAATGATGATTATGAAAAATGGTTTGAAAAAGAACGCATTAAATGGAGGGAAAATTTAAAATCCATGGCTGAAAAAATATTTAAAAAAGCTCGAAAAGGTTTACCGACCCATTCAGCCCTTAAGTATAAAATGACAGCAATGGCTAATCGCAGATTTTATGGTGGATTTTATAAATTTATAAAGGAGGTGAAAAATTGAATTTAACAAAGGTTAAATCACGTTCATTAGGGCAAATTATTAACTCAATAGCTAAGGCCATTTCAGATAACAGAATAAGCAAAGGAGAATTGGCGAAGCTTAAAAGAATAGATATGGGGGAAGGGTACCCACCTTCGTTCTGGAAGTTAATGCTTAGGTACGTATGGGAAGAAGGGGAGTTGAATTTGAAAAACACAAAAAAATGGGGGGTAATTCTATCTGGAATGGCTAGAATGGCTCCTTTTCACCATAATAGTGAAGTTTCCTTGGGGCAAGCTTTAGTTAAAAGTAATTATGCTGAAGGAAGATTTTTGCGATTATTAAGATCTACAGGGAAAACTTTGGAAGATTCAGTAAGGCGAATTAGTATTTTCCTATCAGCAAAAAGACAAGTTGTAAATTGGGTTGAATTTGCTGCTTTGATTTTAGTAAATGATCCCGATAAAAAAGAAAAAATAAAAGAGCGTGTGGCGGTAGATTACTATGGAGTAAAAATCAAGGAGGAAAAAGAGAATGAGTGATGTGAGTTTTATTCAGTTGCATTTTTTAACCCCTTATCATGCATCATTGTTGAACAGAGATGATGTGGGTTTGGCAAAAAGGATTCCGTTTGGTGGGAAAAGTAGAATAAGGGTATCATCGCAGTGTTTGAAAAGACACTGGCGTACTTATGAGGGAGAATATTCGTTAAATAGTATAACAGATGAGATAGATCAGTTAGAAATGTCAGTTCGGTCAAGAAGAATATTCAAAACAGAGATTGCTGATCCTTTAATAGAGGAAGGTCATAATAGGGAAATTGTATATACTGCAATTGAGCAGATTGCGGATAAGGTGTTGGGAGTTAATATTGACAAGAAATCAAAAACGGAAAATGAAGATATTGAGATAGAAACTAACCAGCTTATAATCCTAGGACGCCCCGAAATCAATTACTTGAAAAATCTTGTACGCAAAATTGTAGATGAATCAGATTCAGTAAATAGTGCAAAGAAAAAAAGTAAAAAGATAGTTAAAGATAAAGAGATGAAAAAAAATTTAAAGGCTTTAGATTATGCCTCCGGTTTGGATGCTGCTCTCTTTGGAAGGATGGTTACTAGTGACATACTTGCAAGAGGAGATGCAGCTATTCATGTAGCTCATGCTTTTACTGTGCATGGTGAAGAAACCGAAACTGATTATTTTACTGCTGTCGATGATTTGGCTCAGGAAGCAGGAGAACTTGGAAGTGGTCACTTAAACGAAACAGAGCTTGCAAGTGGTCTTTATTACGGTTATGTAGTCATTGATGTTCCTCAGTTAATATCCAATTTAGAGGGTGTGTCTAGGGAACATTGGAATAGTGTAGATACTGATTTAACATCTAAAGTAATTCGTAACTTAGTGCATACTATAGCAACAGTTTCACCGGGCGCTAAATTAGGTTCAACAGCTCCGTATTCAAGAGCAAATGTTTTAATTGCAGAAGTAGGAAGTTCACAGCCTAGAACTTTAGCTAATGCTTTTTTAAATCCGGTATCTGCTTCGGATTCAGAAAGAAATTCTATTAGTGCTCTAAAAGAACATCTCCAAAGGCTTGATCGTATGTATAAAAAGAAAGAAGAAAGAAAAATTGTTTCAATTTTTGATGTGGATGAAGAATTTCCTGCTGATAGGGTTGAAAGCATTGAAGAAATGTCTAATTGGCTAAGAGACTGGATTAGGAGTAATTGAGGATGAAAATTCTGGTATTAAAGTTCAGCGCACCAATAATGGCATTCGGTGCTCCCATTATTGATGAACATGGGAAGACAGCTAACTTTCCTCCAAAGTCAATGATTACCGGACTAATTGGAAATGCGTTAGGATATCATCATTCAGATAGTGAAAAACTTCAGAGATTGCAAGGACGGTTGAAGATTGCATCTAGACAGGAAAAACGTGGGGAAAAAATAATCGATTATCAGACGGCAGATCTAGGAAAGAAATATATGCAAGACAAAGGTGGATGGACTACATACGGAAGTGTTGATACGAGAAAAGGTGCGTCAAAAAAGGGGACTCATATACGTTACCGTCATTATATTGCTGATGGGATGGTGACTGTTTTTGTAGGACTTGAACCTGAAGATGAATCACCCGGTGTAGGTGAGTTAAAAGAAGCAATTATTAATCCTGTTCGCCCCTTATTTATAGGACGAAAGTGTTGTATTCCTTCCGGAAGGGTGTTCGATGGAATAATAGAAGAAGAAACACCCTTAAAAGCGCTGAAAACATATCCGTCACAGATAAAGACAGATGGTTGGTTTTATGCTCAATGGGAAGGCAAGAAATCTGAGGTGAATTCATTAACTGCTACTATAACTGATGAAAGAGATTGGGATAATCAGGTTCATTGCGGGGAAAGGATAATTTATAAGGGGAGAGTTAAATATGAATCAAATAGATAAAGGTTCTTCGCTGTTTATGTTGCGGGTGCCGGTAAAGATGCCTCAACTTTTTAAAATAGCTGAAAGGTCATATTTAAGTTCGAAAAGTACTGATTTGTGTTATTTGCTCCATTGTATGTTTGGGGAATTGTTCAGAGATAAGGCTCCTTCTACATTTTCAGTGGATAAAGAGGTAAAAAACGAAATTAATGTTTTTGCTTATAGTAATTCTAATGCAAGTGACCTTAAGGAAATTGCAAAAAAAGAAAATAAAAAATTAAGTGAAATGATAAATTGGGATAAGTTTGAATCCAAATTAATGCCAGATACTTTTCCTAAAGGAAGTCAGTACAGGTTTCGGATAAGGGTATGTCCTGTAATACGAAAAGCAAGAGGGTCAAAAAAATATAAAAGCGGAGCGGAGGTTGATGTTTTTTTAAGTGAAGCAGAAAAGGTGGATTCAAAGAGTAAATTAGATAGAAAAGCTGTATATATTAATTGGTTTAAGTCTTATTTGAAAAAAAGTGGAGTAGCGGTCGACATGAACCAAATAAAGCTTATTAAAATGAAATTATCAAAGTTAATTCGCCGACGAAGTAATCGTAGTGTTGTGAGCATTACAAGACCGGATACAGTCTTTGAAGGGTGTCTTACTGTAGAAAAACCAGAGTTGTTTAGAAAAAAATTGAAAACAGGTTTTGGAAGACATAGTTCTTTTGGTTTTGGTATGATGCTATTAAGTAAATAATGGTATTAAAGGGTAGATTAGGGCTAAAAACTGCCCGAGTGCCATATAAATCCCGGCATGGATTATTGTGGTTGACATATGGAAATGTATATATAAAAGATGGCGCCCTTAAATTTAAAACTGCTGGAAGCAAGGATTTAGAAGCTGGCACTTACGGAGTTCCAAATCAAAAAATATCGATGCTTTTATTAGGTCCTGGTTCGACAATCACTCATGATTGTTTAAGGATACTAGCAAAAGCTGGTACAGGTGTTATTGGGGTTGGAAAAGGTGGTGTAAGAATGTATACGTTTCCACCTGTATTTAAGAGAGATTCGGAATATGCTCGTAAACAAGCTTATTTGTGGGCAAATAAAGAAAAACGTATTAGCATTGCTCGGAAAATGTATAAAAGACGGATGGGATCGTCTCCACCAGATAATAAAAACATAAATGAATTAAGAGGAATAGAAGGAGCACGCATAAAAGAAGTTTATAAAATAGAAGCTAAAAAAAATAATATAAATTGGAATGGTCGTAGATATAATAGGCAAAATCCTTCAGTGAATGATGCCCCTAATCAGGCAATAAATCACATTGCTACAGCAATGGAGGGAGCAGCAATGATTGCAGTTGCTGCCACTGGAACAATTCCTCAGTTAGGATTCATTCATGAAGATGCAGGAATCTCTTTTTGTTTGGATGTAGCGGATTTACACAGAACTGAGGTTGTTGTGTCATTAGCATTTAAAACGGCAAATAAATTTAAAAAAGGTGAATTTGATACAATAGATAGAGCCGCACGTTATATGGCTGCAAAATATTTTAAAAAACATAAGATTATTCCATGTATGATAGATGAAATAAAAGAACTTCTAAAATGTCAATGACTGTGGTAACAACAAGAAACGTGAGCTATAGATTTAGAGGAATGTTGGCTTCGTGTATGTTGGAAATTTCAAGTGGAGTATACACTTCTCCTAATATGGAAGCAGGAGAGAGAAAAAGGTTATGGGGTATTTTGGAACAGTGGTATTCTGAATTGGGGGAGTCTGGTTCAATTTTTATGATTTGGAAAGATAATAGTGTTCCAGAAGGTCAAAAGATACTTAATCTCGGACATCTACCAATTAAAATTGTGGAACATGATGGCTTATTTCTTTCGTATTCACCTGAGAAAGAGTTTGAAGATCCTTGAAAATATGCTATAAAATAAGGGTTTCCCCCGTAGGCACGGGGATAGTCCGTATTGCAGCTTGAAGCCGATGCCGATACAGAGGTTTCCCCCGTAGGCACGGGGATAGTCCCATCCTTGTCCTGATACCAATAAACATAATCAAGTTTCCCCCGTAGGCACGGGGATAGTCCCCGTAGGCGACATTAGTGGAGATACGGCACTTAGTTTCCCCC
>PWEK01000085.1 GCA_003553445.1 Elusimicrobiota bacterium | reverse complement strand
TCAGTATACCTGAGGAACTGCCTGATGTCAGGGGAAATAAGACCGAGCTGATACAGGTTGTGATGAATCTTCTTACTAATGCGGCAGACGCTGTTGTGGGGGCTGAGGAAAAAAAGGTTACGGTGGAGGCCGGGGTTGAGAATAGTAATATTTGTATTGCAGTTAAAGATACAGGTTGCGGAATAAAAGATAAAGACAAAGAGAAAATATTTGATTATTTCTTTACCACAAAGAGAAATGAAGGGACCGGACTGGGGCTTGCCTTTTCATATCAGATAGTAAAGTCTCACGGGGGGGATATAAAATTCAGCAGTCAGAAAGGAAAGGGGAGCGAATTCGAAGTTATTTTACCGTTGGCTTAAGAGTTTAAGAATATAAGTATGATAGGATGTAATTTATTCAATTATTAGATATGGGTTAATGTTTCAAGAAAGGTGATACTGAATAAAGGGCCTTTGGCTTGCGCTATAGTGTAAGTTGCAATGCAACTATTGATAAAAAATCAGATTTTGAGTGGTGATGAGCCAATTAGTTGACAAAAGAATAAATTTTGATAGAATTAACTAAGTTTTAGGTGTCCCCATCGTCTAGCCTGGCCTAGGACACCGGGTTTTCATCCCGGCAACAGGGGTTCAAATCCCCTTGGGGATACCAAATTTTAAGAACGTTTTGACCGTGTTTCAGATGTAGAAGCACGGCGTTTAAAACGGGCGGATAGCTCAGTTGGCCAGAGCGCTGCCCTTACAAGGCAGATGTCACAGGTTCAAGTCCTGTTCCGCCCACCATTAATGGGGCTCATATCTTGAAGAAGTGTTTTCAGGAATTCGGAAAAATAAATACTCAAGAGCGCATTATAAAAAACAGTGAAATAGATTATAATAAAAGAATTATAAAGGGGAGTCATATGAGATTTTTAGAATTCATAAAAATGGAGGGGATCACGCATAAACAAGAGGAACTTAAAAAAGAGCCTTCCGGTAAATTTCGCTTTTTCGGCTTTAAAGGTTTTATCAGCAGAGTTATTCCGGTGTTCTTTTTCTTAACGGTTTTTGCAGCGCCTTCTCTGCATGCCCGGATTGTAAGTGAAATTATAATCGAGGGAAATAACAGGGTTTCTCAGAAGGAAATACTCAAAAACATTTCAATGAAAGCCGGCGAAGAATTTTCTGCACGGAAAGCCGGCGATGATATAAGTTCAATTTATGAAATGGGCAAGTTTGACAATGTATCTGTTGTGGAGGAAGAGGTAGACGATGAGCTTAGAATAATTTATGAAGTTGAAGAAAAGCCATTAATAAAAAACATTGAATTCAGGGGAAATGAAGAAATTTCTTCCAGAAGATTAAATAGACAGATGGAGTTACAAAAAGGAGATTATTTTGACGAACATGAAATGCAGCGCGGTGAAAGAGCTTTAAATGAATTTTATAGAGAGAGGGGGTACGCCGGCGCAAATGTGGAAGGCTTTTTAAGCAGGACTGAGGATAATCAGGTTGAGATTACTTATTATGTGGAGGAAGGAAACAAGATAAAAGTACAGAGATTTAATGTTTTCGGTGTATTGAGGGGGGATTTTAATAAGGTTAAAGATCAGCTTGAGTTGAAAAAGGGCGATGTATATCAGCAGAATAAGTTAGATGAAAGTATCGCTAATATAAGAAGATATTATATGAATGAAGGGTTCATAAATGCCGATGTATCGGATCCTGTTTTAAGGTTTTGCCCGGAGAGGCAGAATATATTTATTTCTGTTTTTGTAACAGAAAATGAAAGATATGAAATCGGAGCTGTGAATTTTTTCGGAAATATAAGGGTTGATGATGACATTTTAAAAAATGTTGCAAACCTGAGTGAGGGGATGATATATTCACAGCAAAATATTGAAATGGCTATGGCTTCAATTCAGGAAGTTTATGGAGAAAAAGGTTATATACGTGTGGCTGCTATTCCGCATTTTGATTTCAGAAGAGAAGAGAAAAGAGTTAATATAAATTTTGAAATTCAGGAAGGTCCAAAGGTTTATGTCAGGAATGTGTATATTCAGGGGAATCACGTTACAAGGGATTATGTAATAAGAAGGGAAATCGGTCTGGAGGAAGGGGACGTGTTTAACCTCAGTCAGGTGCGCCGGGCGCAGGCCCGGATCTATAGGACGGGGTTTTTCCGGGATGTGCAGATGGAGCTTCTTCCGGCTGATACTGCAGACAAAACAGATATTGTTTTTATAGTGGAGGAGCAAAAGACTGGAATGGTTAGTCTTGGCGCCGGATGGTCTTCTCAGGACCGTTTGGTGGGGTCGCTTCAGGTGTCCCAGGATAACCTGTTCGGAAGAGGGCAGAATATAAGGGCGATGTGGGAGTTTGGAAGAAGAAAGCAGGATTACCGGATAGATTTCTCTGAACCGTGGCTTTTTAACACCCCTACACCTTTTAGTTTCAGTGTGTATAACACAATAAGAACGAGAAGATATAAGGATACAGAAACCGGGGCATCCGGGGATTATGATGAAAGAAGAAGCGGGGGTAGTTTGTCGCTGGGGCGCCATTTGACGGATGCTGTAAGCGCCAGGCTCAGATATACATATGAACAGGTTGGGCGTTCAAATATAAGCGCCAGCATTAAGGATTTTGTTGATGAAGAAACAGATTCGATATCAAGCTTGACCCCGAGGCTTTCCTATGACACCAGGGATTATCCGTTTGACCCCAGTACCGGAGTGAATATAAGGTTATCAAACCAGGTGGCGGGAGGTATACTGGGAGGGGATAACGACTTTGTGAAATCAGAGTTCGGGTTTACATATTTTCAGCCGCTTTTCTGGGAATTTGTCGGTGTTGCCAACCTTGAGATTGGACATATAGCCGCCTACGGCCGTTCAGATGACGTCCCCCATTATGAGAAGTTTAATGTGGGGGGGGCCGAGTCGATAAGGGGTTATGAGTATTACGGGGATATCGGTCCTTCCGGCGGCGGAAAATATAAGGCCGTTGGAAATCTCGAGGTTAAGTTTCCGATTTTTCAAGAAAGGGGCCAGACTGTTCTGCAGGGCGCCCTTTTTTACGATATTGGAGGCGCCTGGGATAAAACGGATGATATTACTCTGCGGACGGGAGACCGCCCACTGGATTTAAAGAGGGGGTTTGGTGTGGGGATTAGATTTAAGATGCCGGGTTTTCCCATAAGGCTTGACTGGGGTTACGGGATGGATAAGGAGACCCCGGGAGGACAGGGGTACTTTACGCTGGGTGATATTTTTTAAAAAATCATGAAAAAAATACTGTTGGTTTTTTTTACTTTCCTTTACTGCGTAGAAATGAGCCTGCCTGTAATTATATCTTCAACAAGAATTGCTTATGTTGATATTGAGCAGGTCTATGAGGAGCTGGACGAGATTGAACACTACCGCGAAGAAATTAAAAGCCTTCTTTACAGCAAAAAAGAAGAAATAGAGGGAAAGGAAAAAGAGATTCTCGAATTGAAAAAATTGATAGAAGAAGAGATGGAAGAGCTTTCCTCTGAAGAAATAGAGGAATATGAATATAAGATATCAGGGTTGGAAGAAGAACTGGAAAAAGACAGGGTGGAAACGAAAAGGATGATTCTTTTCAGAGAAGAAGAGCTCAAATACGAAATATATGGAAAAATATATGATGCGGTGGAAAAAATTGCTCAAAACGAAGGCTATAATGTTATTTTGAAAAAAGATACAGTTCTTTATTCAGAAGATTCTGTCGAAGACATTACTGAAAAAATAATTGAAAAGATAAATCTTGCCGTTGAATAATGGTCTCTCTTGCAAATAATAGTTTTTAATTTGCCGCGATATATATTACCGACATGAAGTATAAAAGAAAGGATAAAAATTGATGCCGTCTGTAAATGAACTTACGCTTGAAGAAATAGCACAGCATACAGGTAGCAGGTTATCGGGAAACCCCGAAGAGGTAATAAAAGGCGCAAATACGATAGAAAACGCAACCAAGGGGGAAATAACATTTCTGGGCAACCCCAAATACAAGAAATGGATGCATAAGACTGATGCCTCCTGTATCATTGTCCCTCCGGATTGTAATCCCGGAAAAGATAAGAATTCCTTGATATCGGAAAACCCTTCGGAAACATTCCGGCAGGTTCTTGCGAAAATATATGGAAAAAAAACACACCCTGTAAAAGGAATCAGCCCAAGAGCAAAAGTAAGCGAAAAAGCTGTAATAGGCAAGAACGTAAGAATAGGCGACAATGCGGTGGTTGAAGCAGAAGCAAATATCGGAGATGAGACAATACTGTATCCCGGGGTATATATTGGGGAAAAATCAACCGTGGGAAGGGAATGTGTTTTATTTCCCGGTGTATCGGTTATGGATTCTACAAAAATAGGAAATGGTGTTGTAATAAATGCCGGGACCGTGATAGGAGGGGAGGGCTTTGGTTTTGCGATGCAGGAGGGAAAGCACGTTAAAATCCCTCAGGTAGGGGGTGTTGTAATTGAAGATAATGTTGAAATAGGGGCAAATGTTACAATTGACAGGGGTTCTCCGGGAAATACAGTTATCGGAGAAGGAACTAAGATTGATAATCTTGTTCAGATTGCCCACAACGTGAAAATCGGCAAAAACTGCATACTGGTTGCTCAGGTCGGGATAGCCGGTTCAACTGTTATAGAAGATTCTGTTTTGTTGGCTGGCCAGGTGGGTGTGGTGGGTCATATAAAGATTGGCGAGGGCGCTCAGGTCGGAGCGCAGGCGGGGGTTACCAGAAGCATAAAACCGGGACAGCAGGTTTCCGGTTACCCGGCCTTAGAACACCGTCAGGCTAATAGGATTCATGCCCTTACAAGAAGGCTTCCCCGTCTATTTAAGGACATGGAGAAAATTAAGAAAAAGCTTGAGAGGGATGAGTAGCTTTCAACAGACAATTCTAAAAGAGGTTTCTTTCACGGGGGTCGGTATACATACCGGCGAAAAGACTAATGTTGTATTTAAACCCGAAAGTGAAGACCAGGGGATAAAGTTTGTAAGAACAGATCTTCAGGGTTCTCCGGAAATAAAAGCCGATATAGAAAATGTAACGGGCATAAACAGGGGTACTACCGTGGGAAAAGGCGATGTTCATGTGCAGACAGTGGAGCATCTTATGGCCGCAGCGTGCGGCCTCGGAATTGATAACCTTACGGTTGAGATAGATAACATCGAGGTTCCCGTAGGAGATGGCAGCTGCCGGGAGTATGTATCGCACTTGAAGAAAGCGGGAATAAAAAAACAAAAAGCTCTCAGGAGCTACTGCCGTCTTTCAGAGCCG
This sequence comes from Elusimicrobiota bacterium, assembly GCA_003553445.1. Classification (GTDB taxonomy): domain Bacteria; phylum CG03; class SLGR01; order SLGR01; family SLGR01; genus PWEK01. The sequence goes on along the minus strand of PWEK01000085.1, from coordinate 4,935 downwards.
CTTTATTTAAGACAGGGAAAAAGCGAGCTGGTCTGTATTCCTTCGGATGAATTTTCTGTCAGCGCAGCGGTGCAGTATGATGATGATGTTATCAGGTCACAGTTTATTAATATTAAGATAAATGAAAAAAACTTCGTATCGGAAATAGCTCCGGCAAGAACTTATTGTTTTGAAGAGGAAATTGAGAGCCTTAAAAAAAGGGGGTTAGGTAAGGGCGGCAATTTTGAAAACACCCTTGTGATAGGCCGTGATAAGGTTAAGAACACAGAGTTGAGGTTTCCTGATGAACTTGTCAGGCATAAAATAATTGATTTGATCGGGGATTTGTATCTTCTGGGGGCGCCTCTAAAAGTAAGGGTTATTGCAAATTGCTGCGGGCACGCTTCAAATATTGCGCTGGCAAGGAAAATAAAAAAGAATTGCATTGATGAAAATTCATCAGCAATGAGCTCTGTGATTGATATAGATGAGCTGTTAAATATTCTGCCTCACCGGTATCCCTTTCTGCTTGTGGATAGGATTGAGCTGGATTCATCAAAGAAACATGCAAGGGGGTATAAAAATATAACGTATAATGAGCCTTTTTTTAAGGGGCATTATCCTAAGAACCCTGTTTTCCCGCCGGCGTTGCTTATCGAATTTATCGCGCAGTCGTCCGCGGTTATGTTTCTCTCCGCTCCCGAGGTAAAGAATAAGCTTGCTTTTTTTATAAAAATTGACAAGGCTGAATTTTATGATGATGTTAAGCCGCTGGATGTTCTTACTTCACAGGTGGAACTTGTAAAGGCGAGGGAAAGAGGCGGAAAAGTAAAGGGCGCTGCATTTGTTAACGGTAAAAAGGTTGCAAAAGCGGAATTTATGTTTTCACTCGTTGACAAGAAATGATACATTCAACTGCGATAATAGGAAAAAACGTAAAACTTTCCGATAATGTAGAGGTTGGCCCGTACACTGTAATAAGAGGGAATGTCGAGATAGGTGAGGGCACTTCTGTGGATTCGCATGTTGTAATTGAGGGAAAAACAAGGATTGGGAAAGAATGCAGAATATATCCGGGGGCAGTTATAGGAACCCCGCCCCAGGATTTAAAGTGTTCCGGGAAAGACACAGAGGTGGTAATAGGGGATAAGACCATCATCAGGGAGTATGTGACAGTAAACAGGGGTACTGTGGATAAAGGAACAACCCAAATCGGAAGCCGGGTGTATATAATGGCCTATGCGCATATCGCGCATGACTGTACGGTTATGGATGAAGTTATACTTGCCAACTGCGCAACGCTCGCGGGTCATGTTACTGTTTATGAGCAGGCTATTATCGGCGGCTTGACCCCTGTGCATCAGTTTGTGAGGATAGGAAACCTGGCCTTTGTAGGCGGCGGAACAAGGGTTGTAAAAGATATTCCTCCCTATTGCAAGGCGGCGGGAAGCCCGCCCAGGATATGCGGTTTGAATGATGTGGGGCTGCGAAGAAGAAACTATTCCCGGCAATCCCGGCAGAGGCTGAAAAAAATATACAGATTGGTTTTTCGTTCAGGGATGAATACCCGGCAGGCAGTCAGGAAAATAGAGGGGGATTCTTCCTTTGATTTTCCGGAAACGGAAAGGTTCATCAGTTTTATAAAGAATTCGAAACGGGGGATATTCAAAAATTGAATAATAAAAGCAATTTAAAGAGGCTGTACAGATACTGCAAGCCCTATAAAAAGCGTTTTCTAATAGGACTGATTTCCCTTTCGATGGTCGGTTCTATAATGCCTGCTTTGATTACTATGATAAAGCCTGTAATGGATAATATATTTGTTGCCCAGGCTGATATTATTATTCCTTTTATAAATATCACCATACCACAGGAAAATGCTATTAATTATATTGCTCTGATAGTGGTTGTTCTTGCTTTTTTTATGGGGATTTTTCACTATCTGGGTAAATATTACATGGCGTATGTAGGGCAGCATGTTGCGATGGATCTTCGAAACCGCCTTTTCAGGCATCTTGTATATCAATCGCTGGGGTTTTACTCAAGGTATCCTACGGGGCAGCTTCTATCCAGGATAACAAATGATGTGAAGTATCTTGAGAGCTCAATTGTTAAAATACCCATGAAGCTTATAAGGGACGGCCTTCAGCTTATAGTTATTTTAATTCTGGTTTTTGTTTTTAACTGGAGATGGGCGCTTATGGCTGTTGCAGGGTTTGTCTTTATAATTCTTCCTTTTGTAAAGTTCTCTCAGGTTCTCAGAAGTCTTGGAAAAAAAGGGCATCAGAAGATGGCCGACATATATGATTTCCTGGCTGAAAAAGTATCAGGCGTAAGGCTGGTTAAAGTTTTTTCAATGGAAAAACAGGAACAGAGGAACATGAGGAAGGTTAATAGAAAATTTATTGATCTTGTTCTCAAATCTGAGAGAATCAATGCCTTTCAGAAGCCTTTTATAGAGTTTTTAAGCGTTTTGGGCATAGCGCTTGGTATTGTCGTTATAGGAAATGCAGTGGTAGAAGGGACGACCACTCCGGGTGAATTTTTTCTTTTTATCGCTTATCTTGTCGGAATCTATACACCTGCCAAGAACTTTGCAGGATTGAATCAGAAACTTCAGCGCGCGATTGCTGCCTCTGACAGGATTTTTGAAGTCCTTGATATGAGGGAGCATATAGTTCAGGTAGAAAATCCGGTTATCTTAAAATCTTTTAAGGACAAAATAGAGTTTAAGGATGTGGGTTTTGCTTACCAGGCTGATGATTATGTATTGAAAAATATTTCATTTAATATAAAAAGAGGCCAGATTGCTGCTTTTGTGGGGCCTTCTGGGGCGGGAAAATCAACTCTTGTGAACCTTGTTCCCAGGTTTTTTGACCCGCAGAGGGGTTCAATAGAAATAGACGGGATAAATTTAAAAAACTACACGGTTAGATCCATCAGGCAGAAAACAGCCATGGTAATGCAGGATGTAATACTTTTTAATACGACCATTAAAGAAAACATTTGTTACGGCCTGGGGGATTTTTCGCATGAAGAGGTTGAAAAGTATGCAAAAGCAGCCCATGCTCATGACTTTATAATGGAGTGCCCTGAAGGATATGATACGGTTGTCGGAGAGAAAGGGGTAAAGCTCTCCGGGGGACAGAAGCAGCGTATATCAATCGCCAGGGCGCTTATTAAGGATCCCGAAATACTTATACTTGATGAAGCCACATCTCACCTTGATACTGAATCAGAAAAACTGGTGCAGGACGCCCTAGATTACCTTATGAGTGAAAGAACCACACTGGTTATAGCGCACAGGTTGTCAACAATTCGCAAGGCCGATAAAATTATTGTCCTCAAAGATGGCGAGATGCAGGAGCAGGGCAGGCATGAAGAACTTCTGGAGGTAGACGGGGTTTACCGAAGGATGTTTGAAATGCAGTCATTATAATGTATAATTCAATAGCATCAGTGTGGCGGCATCGTCTAGCCAGGACCAGGACACAGCCCTCTCAAGGCTGCGACACGGGTTCAAATCCCGTTGCCGCTACCAATTTGTCCAATATAAGGTAGTATGAATATGTTCGGGCACCTGCACTGTCATACCCGGGCATCCTTTTCAGATTCAATACTAAAGGTTGAAAATGCCGTTGAGAAAGCGGCGGCTGATTCCCACGCGGGTATAGCGATTACGGATCACGGAGTGCTTCTTTCTCCCTATAATTTTCTTGAACTTGCAGAAAGCAAATCTTTAATCCCCGCTCTCGGGTGTGAATTTTACTTTGTGGAGAATGCGAAAGAGGCCGTTTCAAAAAATGACAATACCCGCTACCATTTGATTCTACTGGCAAAAAACAGGCGGGGGATGGATAATTTAATTAAGCTTATTAACTCTTCCTGGCAGAAAAATCTGTATAAAGGGCTTCGCGGTCTGGTTGACTGGAACCTTCTTGAGAAATATCCTGAGGGCCTTCTCTGTATGACCGGGTGTTACTGGAATATCGTGTCAAGGATGTATATTGAGCAGGGCAGGCAGGAGGCTCGGGAGAGGTTTTCCAGATTTTATGATATATACGGGAAGGACCTTTACTGTGAACTTGGAAGGCACGGAGTCGAGGAAGAGGAAAAATCAAATAATATTCTTTTGAGTTTATCAAAAGAGTTCAATGTGAAACCAGTGGTGACAAATGATGTTCATTACCTTGAAGAAGAGGATGCTCTGCCCCACAGCGCTTATATAAGAACGAGGTTTAAAAAGACAACCAATTTTTCATACAGTGGTTCAGGTTTTAGTTTCAAAACAATAAGCGAAATGAAAAATCTTGATTTTGATGAAGAGTACCTTGAAAATACTCTTGAGGTTTTAGAAAAGTGCAGGGCTGATAGAGATTTTTTTAGAACTCCGGTTTATAAGAGCAGGCCGAAGATTGATAAAAAAACCCTGTCAGGGCAAATAGAAAAAGGGGAGGCGGCTTATTTGCCTGAAATACATAAGGTGGAATATGAAGAGGCCAAAGAGGTGTGCAGAAGAACCGGGGTTGATTTAGCCTATGCTCACAGGATAGAGGGGGCATACAGAAGCCTGAAGTCCGATCCGAAAAGAGTTGCGGTAAGCTCACGCGGAAAATTAAGCGAGATAACACCTATTATGTATTGCGGCTTTGGGCGCAGGGTTTGCCAGTTTAGCGAATCGGCTTTGGAAAAACAGGGAATATATACGGATACCTTAAATGCGAAGTAGAGGTACAGTAAAAATAGCTATGTTTGCCGTATTGACTGCTGCAGGAGCTTTTGTTGTCATCCCCTTCTTTCCGGCTCCAATTACGCTGCAGAATCTTTTTACTTTTCTTGCCGGTATGGTTTTGGGTCCTGCAGCGGGTTTTTTGAGCCAGCTGACTTATATTACAATGGGAGCGGCAGGCCTGCCGGTTTTTGCGGCAGGCGGAAGCGGCATCGGTTATCTGATGG
>PWEK01000114.1 GCA_003553445.1 Elusimicrobiota bacterium | reverse complement strand
TGGGGAAGGGGGACAGGGCGAAAAGGAGGTTACGGCAGGGTTTCTGTTGTTGTCGCCGCTGCGGTCGTGGGTCTTATCCTTATCTTTTTCTGGCCGGGGATATCCGGCCTGGTTTTTTCAGCCGATGTATTGGGGGTGGGGGGTGTGATTGCCTTCGGCGGTTTAAAAGAGACATCCGGTGATGAATCGAGTCCGCTTAAAGAGGAGCTTAACCGGTCGATTGAAATTGGGGATTTGAGAACCGCTTTTGAGCTGGCCAGGCTGGGGGTAGATAAGCATCCTGCGGATATTTATTATCCTTCTATGCTCTTTATGGTAAGCCGGGAGCTTGATAATATTTATGTGATGGAGGAGATGCTGGAAAAACTGGAGAGCAGCGGTCAGAAAGATACCGGGTTGCTGAAAAGAAGGGGAATCTACCAGGCAGAAGTAGAAAAAAACCTGGAAGCTGCCGCTGGGACTTTTGAGAGGGCGGTTGAAGCAATTGAAAGGGTCTCCGGTGATTCGTTGTATTTCAGAATATATGCAGGTAGGTGCTATATCGGGCTTGAAAATTATGAAAAGGCATTGGAAAAGCTGAAGGGAGAGGTTAAACCCACTAATTCCCTGTTTTGCAATCTTTACTTTTACAGATCTTTGGCATATCTTTTCAGGGAAGGCGAAGGGGACAGGCGTATGGCGGCGGATGGGTTGAAAAGTCTCTTTGGAAAGGCGAAGGAAAAAATGCTTCCCACTCTTGCCAGGCTTTATGCCGATGTTATAAACGATGAGTATATCAACGAGGAGAAGTTAAGGAATATTCTGATTGAATTGGCAAAAGACGAAAATACAGATAAAAAAACTGCCTTAAACATAATATGGGTGGCGGGAGAAGTAGGGGATATTAAATTGCTTAATGAATTGAAAGGAGAAATTAAGGATAAAAATGCTTCCGACGCTCTTGATAGGGCTTTCTTTAAAGACGAGATCTTACAGGAAGATTCAAAAATGGGTGAAATGGGAAAATGGTTAAAAAGAAAACCGGATCTCCTTTTTTTCAAACTTGAACTGGCGGAAGCCTACAGAGAAAACCGAAGGAATGAGGAAGCCCGGGTTTTCTATGAGGAGATTTTAGATTCCGAGCCGAAAAATGCGGCCGCCCTGTTTGGCCTGGGGGTGGTTTTAAAAGAAGAAAAACGCTATGAGGATTCTTTGAAGAAGTTGAAGAGAGCCTCAGAACTTGTGAATAAAGAGTCCCCGGACATGCTGAATATACACTTTATTTCCGGACTGGTATATTTGGATATGAACAGATATAAAGAAGCCGATGATCAGTTTTCAAAGGCTGTAAAAATGGGAGAGAAACTGAAGATTGATGATGAGTTTAACATAATGGAGTCTCAGGTAAACAGGGCTTTTGCAAAAATTGAATTATACGAGTACGAAGAGGCCAAAACCATACTGGAAGAGTTTATAAATAAGATAAAAAAGAAAGAATCAGTAGACCCCAGGATTGCGTCATCCGCTTATATTGCGTTATCCAAATGTTACCTGGGGCTTTCATACGAGGAGGGGAGTTCTATGTATGAAAAAGCGTATGAAGCCGCAGAAAGGGCGTATGAGTTATCTGCAGACGATACTTCCGGAGAAGAGTCAAAACGGGTGGATGCATGCCTGCAAAAGGGCATCCTTCTTGTTCAAGATGAAGAATATGACCGGGCTCTTGAATATTATCTGGAGGCAAAGGAGATGGCGCCTTCCGAACCGGAAATTTATAATCAAATATCAATAGCTTTAAGAGGAAAGGGTGACTATGACGGGGCTGAAGAGCTCCTTCATAAACTGCCGATACTGAATCCCGAAACGGAGGACTTTTTTCAATTTTCCCTGGGATTGATAAATATGGAAAGGGGCGCCCTTAAAGAGGCTGAAAACAATTTTGACAGAGCGAAAGAGCTGGGCTATGAAATAAATAGGGTGGATTATTTTAAAATGGCCCTTTCTTTGATGCAGGAAGGCCGCAAGGAAGATGCGGCAGGGTATGCCGGGAATATATTTGCTTCATCCGAATTACCCGAAAAGAGGGATAATATATACGTACATTCCGGCAACAATGTTAATCCCGGTGTGATAACCGACTATCTCATTGAGCTGCTTTCAGAGAACAGAATAAAAAAAGACAGGACGCGCAAAAATATATTATGGTTTCTGCAAAAGGTTTCCCCTCAGGATTTAAATGAGTGGATAGGTATATTTAAAGCCGAAGCGGAGGAAAAATATCATGGAGAGGATTTTGATGAAGCGTTAAGGCTGGCAGAAAAAACACTCAGGCTTTCTCCCGGAGACAAGAATGCTCTGGGGCTGAAAAAAAGGGCCGGTAAAATGCCCTCCATAGTATCGGAGGCGAGAAAACATCTAAAAAAGGGAGATTTGGAAAAAGCTGAAAAAAAATGTAATGAAGGGCTGACATTAGACCCCGAATATCTGCCGCTTAAAAACCTGAAAAATGATATTGAAAAGGCAAAGGATCCTTCCGGGTATGTAAATAAAATTGAAGCCCTTATTGAAGAGGGAGATGCTTTTTATAACGAAGGAAACCTTAAAGAAGCAAAAGGGAAATATGAAGAAGCCGTCATTACCTGGAATGAAATAGGGTGGGCTGTGACAGGCCAGGAAAAAGAAAGAATCGCAAAAAAAATTGAAGAAATTTCCGGGGTTTTATCGGTAATTGAAACGGAGGAAAAAAATAAAGAGTTAGAGGGGGAGTATAACACAGCTATTGACAATTTGAAATTGGGAAATTTTATTGACGCTGCAAAGGGATTTCAGAATATAGTAAATAAAAATCCGCAGCATGAGGCAGCAGTTTTCCTGGAGCTTCTTGAGAATCTTGATTCGCCGAATCGAAAGGAATATGTTTCTCGGCTGCCTCATCTTGGGGCGGCAGATAAAAGAAGATTGATGGGGATGATACAGAGGCTCGAAACCGGGGCGGCTGAAGAAATAAGAAAAGAAGCCTGGGGTGAAGGTGAGGATAAAGGTGAGCATAATTATATGGCTTCCAATTTCCTTCTTCCGTCCCGCTGGCTGCACCCCGACGGAAGCAGTGATTATTTGAAACTTTTACGGGATGTCAAAGATGCGCTAAGATATGCCGGCCGGATTCTTATGGGGGATGCAGGGGATTATAGGGGGGATAAAGAAGCTGATGCTCCGGAAAGGAATAGAGAAACATACCCCTCAGAAAGACTGCAAAGGTATTATGATGCGTTGATAATGGCTAACCCGGAAATCTATGATGAAGAGATTGACTGGGAATCTGTCGCCGGGGGAATTTCGATGAATCTAATGCCGGAAATGCCGGATACGGGGTATGATGATTCCCGTGAAACTCTTATGATGGGCGGGGAATTAACTGCCGCCGTTGAGCTGATGTGTCTTTCCATGGAGAAGAGAGATTTTCTTTATAAACTTCTTGAGATGGTAAGAATTTACAAGAGTTATGTCGATTCGGAAGGAAGAATTCAATCCATGCCTGATTTTGAAATAAAACTTAGGGAAAAGGGATGGGATGTAAAGGATTTTGAGGCGGTAAATATTTTTCTGAACAATATTCTTTTTACGGAATTAATGGCGGCGGATGAAGAAGAGCTTAAGTTTTACCTGGATATTTATATGAAACTGGAGGGGTATGACAGAGAATTGTCCGATGAGATAATTTACAGGGTAATTCAGTTAAATGAGCGATACTTTAAAGGGGAAAAGAAGGTCATTGATGCGGTGAGGAGTCTTGCCGTATCGGAAGCTGAAAAAGCCGGGGGTGATAAGGATGGAAATGAAGGTTTGGCCGAACTGATAAGGGTTGTGGGGTCCCTGGCTGAATTAACGCAAGCTCCCGCGGCGATACCGGTTAATCTCTTTAATTCCGGCGGGGATGTCTCTGCTGCGCTTTCAACTGATTTTATGAAAACAGGAGGAAATAGTTATTTTTACATATGGCATAATCTTCTTAATATGCTGAGCGCTCAGGAAGACATATTACGGATGGATATTCATAAGCAGAACTTTATTAGACAGGCTTTATAAAGCAAACTTTTCCGAATGTGAAAAAACTTCTAATTTTAATATAATAAATTAGAAGTAAAGGGGAGAATAATATGAAAAAAAAGATACTCGTTATAGAAGACGAAGAAATTATAGCCCAGATGATAAAGGATAACCTTGAAGCGCGGGGTTATTCCGCCATGATAGCCAATTCGGGGCTGGAGGGCTTGCAGAAAGCTGAAACTTTTTCCCCTCACCTTATCCTGCTGGATATAATGATGCCTAAGATGGACGGGATCAATGTGCTTAAAAGATTGAAAGCCAATACCATAACTGAGAAAATACCGGTGATTATTATTTCAATAGCTGATTCCTATCAGGAGGAGGGGTTGAGATTCGGGGCGGCGGCTTTTATAAAAAAACCCTTTGATTTTGACCTTCTCACTGAAAAAATAACCGATTTTACAAACAAAAAATACGTGATGGTTGTTGACGACAACAGGGAAACGCTTTCTCTTATAAAAATGCGTCTTGAAATGCTTGAGTATAAAGTTGTCTGCGCTGAAGACGAGGAAAGCGTTTTTGAAAAACTGGATATTCGAAAACCGGATATAATTTTAATGGATATTGTTCTTTCCCGTGGGGACGGTTTGGAGATAACCAGGAAACTGAAAGGCATGGAAAAATATTCGGATATTCCAATAATTGCCTTTTCGGGGTATGTTTCCGATGAGCTCTCGGGGAAAGAGATAACAGGAGTTGATAGGTATATCTCCGGCGAATTCAATATCAAAAATATTATAGACGAGGTAAAAAAGCATATAGAAAAAAGTTGATTATGCAATTATAATTGTCCACGCTGCCGCCAGAAAAGGATTAATTTCACAGAAATTTCACACAGATTTCTTAAAACATTCATATTCTACAAGTATAAATATAAATAAGAGCAGTTAGATTGATGAAAACAAAAAAAGGGGTGTTATAAAATATGAATAGAAAAACAAAAATGTTCTGGATGCTTAATAAGGTGAAGATAATAATTATAGGGGTGGTACTTCTTCTTATTTTCTTTACAATACTGGGGCTTTCTTCGCTCGAGTCTTTTTACAGGAGAATTACACTCGGGCAGCTTCCCATAACTTTGATTGCCGCCGGGTTTTCTGCGGTGGTTTTTGTATCGATGTATTCACTCTTTTTAAGAGGGGGAATGGCAAAGATAAAACAGAACAAGGTAAGAAGTGAAAATGTAAACGTCCACTGGGATGACGTTATAGGAATAGAACCGGTGAAAGAGGAAGCCCGTGAAATGGTTGAGCTGATAAAAGATAGGAGAAGGCTTACGAAAATAGGGGGTAAAATTCTCAGGGGTCTGCTTATGGTAGGGCCTCCCGGCTGCGGCAAAACACTTATGGCAAAGGCCATAGCTACTGAAGCGGGGGTTCCTTTCATGTCAATGGCGGCCAGTGAATTTAATGAAATATTTGTAGGCGTAGGGTCAAGCAAGGTTAGAAAGCTTTTTAAAAAGGCCAGGATAATGGCTTACGGGCATGGAGCCTGTATCATTTTTATAGACGAGATTGAAGCAATCGGGCGTCAGAGGTCATTCTCTTTCGGCAGCGGCCAGGAGACAAACAACACCCTCAATCAGCTTCTTGTAGAGATGGACGGACTTAAAGAAGAAGACCTTGATATAATTGTAATAGGCGCGACGAATGCGGGGGAATCTGTTATTGACCCGGCCCTTCTTCGTCCCGGCCGATTCGACAGAAAACTCTACATAGGAAAGCCCGGACTTGACGGCAGGGAGAAGATTTTTGAGCATTATCTGTCCAAGGTTAATTACAACAAGAACATAGATGTTTCCCGCCTGGCAAGAAAAACCGTCTATAAGACGCCTGCTGATATTGAGAATATTGTAAAAGAGGCAGCCCTTATTGCAACAAGAGGAAACAAGGATATAGTTGAACACAAGGAAATTTCCGCAGCCATAGAACGTATTGATATGGGAGTCAAGCACAAGCGCAGAATGACCGAAGAAGAAAGGCGGCGCGTGGCCTACCATGAATCCGGGCATCTTATGGTTCTGTGTTTTCTGCATCCGACGGATGATGTTTTCAAGGCTTCGATAATATCCAGAAGGCAGAGCCTGGGAGCTGTATACCACCAGCCCCGCGAAGAACTCTATACAAGCGATAAGGATCATATACTGGCGAATATACAGGTGTCTCTTGGAGGATATGTTTCTGAAAAAATTGTTTTCGGTGTTACCTCAAACGGTGTTGCCGGAGATTTTAAAAAGGCAATGGCTGAGGCTCACAATATGGTCTGGAGATTCGGCATGGGAGGAAACGGGCACATAGGAGATTTCACGGTTATTCCCCCGGAACAGCTTTCAGAAAAGACAAAGGAAGGGCTTAACAAGGAAACCATGTCTATTTTCAGAACTTGTTACAAAAAAGTTGAAAAGCTTCTTCTTCAGGAAAGGAAGCTTCTGGATAAGTTTGCTGAAGAGCTTCTTAAAAAAGAGGAGCTGGAATATGATGAAATAGAGGAAATATTCGAAAGTCACGTTCCTGCTGACAGAAGAACCGCAAAGAGAAAATATACCGCGGCTTCGGAACCAGATCAAAAATAATGCGCAATCTCTCAATACTGCTTTCGGTACTTGTGTCCCTGGCAGTATATTTATGCGGTTGCGGAGGGGTAACATATCCTGATGAAAAGGTTGTCGAGAGCATCGAAAACATTCTGTATGAAGAATACTCAATAGAAGATGTTAATGTATCCAGAGATGAAAATTCCATATGGCTTCATTTATATACCGAAAGTATTTTTAATGAAAATATGCAGCTGGATGAGGAAATTCAGAAGCTGGTTCACAGCGCTTTTTTCTCCTCTTCAAGAGTTCTCTTCAGCAGCGATGCGGAAATAGATTTCATTTCATTATATGTATGCGCCAGAAACGGGATGGAGCTCAGGATGGTGCGACACATAGAAGATGTGAAAAAGGCTAATTTTATGTACATTTCAAGGGATGATTTTCAGGCAAGGTCGGATGTTTCAACAAGTTACAACCCGGTGGTTTTTGGAAAAAACGCGGTTTTGAGCATGGCCGGGGCTTCCTCTGAAGAGATTAAAAAAAATATAGTAGTTGAAAGGAGAAGCGACCTTACCGACCGCATACCGAGATTTGATGAAGTTACCGAACTGAAAGGGCTTCGAATCGGAGATGATTCGGCTATTGTTTACGTTGAGACCCAACCGGGGGACAATCAGAGCCTTTTTCTTATAGATACTGAATTTGAGCAGGACTTTACTACACTTATGATTCTTCTGCAGTCCGCAGGAGGATCAGCAGCTATGGATGAATATGCTTTTCCCGTGATTGAGCGATACTGGGACCTGGCTGAAGGGTTTCCTCAGGAATATAAAGAGTACGGAGATCCTTCCGGATGGGAGAGGGGCGGTTTTTATACAAGGCCTGTCGCTGTTGAGGATTTTGTTGCCGCTCAGATTGAAAGAAACGTAAAGGAAAAATTCGCAAAAAAAATGGCAAACTGGGGAATAAATATAAAAGAGATTGAGGTTATTTATTCAGATAACACCATGCACGTGATGAGAGACAAGGAGACAGTGCCCGATGCGCGTTATGAGGTTGATGCTGATTACGAAATTGCGCTGACTGTATCTGATGTGCTTGAAAAATATGATGCCGATGTGGAAAAAATTGCTCTTTATGACAGGTTATGGAATTTTAAAGGCGAGCTTTCGCGAAGCCGTTTGGATGCTCTTACAGAAAAAAACTGGGAGAGAATCGACAGCTCGGATGAATTTTCCATAATCAATTACCTGATGTCTATATTTATCCCGGGCTTTTCTGAAAGCTGAATATCCTCCCCTGCCAAAAACAGGCCTTTTTGAAAGAGATTTCACAATCAATAGTTTAAAAACACCCATTTTTAAAGACGATTACCCCCGTTAAAAAGCCAATATTGGCAAATTTACCCTTTAAAAGCCATATTTCACAGAAATTTCACGGTTCTTTCACAGCTTTTCTACTTTAGCAAGGTATAATATAAACAAGCTGAGAGGAAAAGTTGCATAACTAATGTTGAAAAAAATTGTTTATAAAAAAGTTTTTGGAAAAACACAGGGTTTAAACCTGTGCGTTTTTCCCGTGTACTGCGGCTGTGAAAGCTTAAAAGCCCGCTGCATATTTGTACGCGCGGATGCGGAGAGTCGTTTAAGATGATTAAATACTCTCTCATGGCGCTCAAATATAAGGTTTTAGCTGCCTGCGATTTCTATTTAAGCGTAGGTAAAAAATTTCTAAAAATTCTCACCCCCTCCAGATTGAGGGCTTTCATATCTATTTTCACCACCATTGCTTTCTTCTCAGTTAATGTGTGCTGGGGCTGGTATTACTATGACGAGTCCGAGCAGAGAGGTATAATGAGCCAGTCGCGCGAAGACAGATGGGGAAGCCCATCTGAACATCAGGAAGGTGTTACTTTGATAGATGAGGACGGAGAAGAAATCGGCGCAGAAAGCCTTCTTCAGCTTCAGGACATACTGGATCCGGATGAAGTTGACAGGATAGATTTTGATGATGATTCTTCCACTTTGGATACGGTTGAGCATGAAACAGATGATGATGACGTATCAATAGAAAGAGAATCTTCTGCCGATGATGACCACGTAAGCGATACGGTCAGCGATGATGATCTCCCTGAAGATGCGGCGGATATTACCTTAAGGCCTACCGATGTCGGCCGCGCAGAAGATGCTCCTGAATATGCATTTCTGGAGCTTGATTTTTCAAGGGTGGAAAGCGGCGAAATATCTATTATAGGGTGGATGGGGGATTATATTAATGCTTCCGCCTCAGAGCAGAGAAATATGCTTTCGGAGTTTGGCGTAAATACTGATGATGTAACATTTGAATTGACAAGGGCAAATATTGACGTTGCGCTAAAGACAGCAGCAGCCGCCGGAGAAGTTTTCTCGGTGGTGGTTGCTCCTCAGGATGAAGATGAGAGCATAAATTTCATAAGAGGAACAATTTCTCCTTATGCTGAAGCCGGGGAGGAAGAGGCAGAGGCAGAAGAATCAGAAAAAGAGATTCTGAAACAGGTAGCTGAAATTGTCTTAACTCAAGAAGATAACATAAAAGACACAGGTTTAACCGATGTGAGGGAAAGGGACGGGCCGTTCAGGGAAGAGCGGGAAACCGGGTATATTGAGCCTTCCCGTGAAGATTCAGAAGAATCTGACCCCGCCGAAAAAACCGACGACCCCCAAGAACCCTCAGAGTCTGAAACCCCCGGAGAGCCCGAGGAAGCCCCGCAAGAAGATCGCACTCCGTCTCCTTCCCAGGAGACCGAAGAGGAAAGAGGCGGGCTTCTTTCAAGGATAGTATCAGCAGTAAGAGACATAATAGATGCAGTAGTATCAATATTTATACCGCGTGCGTACGAGCCGGAAGAGCCTGAGGAATCTGAAGCCCCCGGAGAGCCCGAGGAAGCCCCGCAAGAAGATCGTACTCCGTCTCCTTCGCAGGAAACCGAAGAGGAAAGAGGCGGGCTTCTTTCAAGGGTAGTATCAGCAGTAAGAGACATAATAGATGCAGTAGTATCAATATTTATACCGCAGGCGCACGAGCCTGAAGAACCCGAAGAGGCTGATGAATTGGAAGAGCCGGAGGAATTAGAAACCCCCGATGACTCAGAGGAAACCCCCGAAGAAGATCGCGCCCCGTCTCCTTCCCAGGAGACCGAAGAGGAAAGCGCCGGGCTTCTTTCCAGGATAGTATCAGCAGTAAGAGACATAATAGATGCAGTAGTATCAATATTTATACCGCAACCTCATGAGACAGAAGACCCGGAAGAAACTGATAGTGAAGAAGACCAGTCTCCCGAGAGCGCTGACGAAACCGACCAGCCATTAGGAGGTTTATTCTCCAGAGTTCTTGAAGCGGTAGGTTCTATTCTTGAAGCACTGGTGGAAGTTGCAAAACCGATGGTTGAGGTATTGGTCGATATATTAGAGCCGATTCTTGAACCCATAATGGAGTTTCTTGAACCTGTTTTAGAGCCTGTAATAGATATTCTTGAACCTATACTTACTCCGATATTTGAGGCGCTAGAGCCTCTTTTTGAAGCTCTTGAACCGATCCTTGAGCCGATATTTGACATAGTTCAGCCTGTTCTGGAGCCTATTGCCGAAGCGCTTGAGCCGATTACTTCCATGTTTATGGATGACGACGGAGCGCTGGCTTCGCTGGGTATGCTTGTAACTGTGGTGATGCCTGTCGCTGCGCCGGCCCTGGGGATTTC
>PWEK01000046.1 GCA_003553445.1 Elusimicrobiota bacterium | reverse complement strand
CGGAAAAAAGCAGAACAGCCGCTAAAGCCGGTCCGCAGGCCGCGGACCTAATCGCTTCTGAGAGCTTTCTGTTTTGCGTCATCAACTGCCTCCAAAAACCCACGGCTCGAATAAGTAGCGCCTGTAACAGCGTCTATATCGGTGCTTTGCTTAATCATAACCTCCTTCTTCAGGTGTTCAATTGCATCGCGATAGAATTTTTTTATGTCGTTTATCTCAATAACTGCGATATCAGAAATAACAGCAGAACCCTGGCTGTCTTCTTTCATCTTCACACTGACCCTAATATCTCCTAAAAAACCCTTTCCTTCCCCCGAATACACCCCCGGGCTGTATGCATATTCCCGGGAATCTTCTTCCAAAGCTATATCATCTTCCTTGCCCAGCTCAAAATAAACCGGCAGATAAGATACCAGCAGGAGAATCCAAAGAACCAGAATTCTCCTGATATTCCCTTTTCTTAAGAGCTTCATGTCAAAAAAGCTCCTCCGCAAGAGGAGTAAACAAAACCGCAGCAGATAATGCTCCAACTCCCCCTAAAGACACTGCCGCTATCGCAACCGAAGCAAAAAAACCTCCCGGTTTTGGCTTTTTGGGTAGCAGGCCCGGATACCCCAGCATAACTATACCCGCAAAAGCCCTGCTTAAAGCAGCATCCCCGCCGCCGTGTAGAAAAATCAAAAGAGTCATGACAGCGGCTGCCGCCGCAACATGAAAATAAATACGCTTTTTCAACAGAAGATATAAGGCTCCCGCGGCGGCGGCGGCTGACAGCGAATGAGAAGGATAAACGCAGGAGATGGAAAAAGGGGTTAAAAGCCATGCAGTCAGAAAAACAGGCAAAGGGCTCCTTGCCGAACCCGAAAAAAATACTTCCTCAATAAATAGGGCACCAATAACCGCCGTTGATATATGCACAGCAGAGGCTTCAACCGGAAGTATAATAAAAAAAAGAGCTCCTGCGGCGAAATATTTCCATATGCGCAAACCGGTTTCTCCCCTAACCTTGCCTGTTAATACAGCCCCTGCGCAGAAAAGAGCCGTTATCAGGGCAAAATGCAAAAAACCTTTCATAAAAACAGACACCGCAACGGCAGGAAGAGAAGCAGTTAAAAGGTCCCTGAACCATTTTAGAGTTGAATCCCCGGATTTATCCAGGGGCGCGAAAGCTACTTTATAAACGCTCTTTTCTACCATAACTCATTATCCTGTGGAAGGGCAAAAATACAGGCATAAACCGCAGTTCAAACAGGGCCTGCGGGGCTGAACACCCCCACCGCAATAGTGGTACTTTTCCGAGCGTGTCACAGGCAAATTTACAGGACACAGGTTCAGGCACCTCCCGCAGCCGCAGCACCTTCCCGGCAGAAAACCCTTTAAATTGAGTAGTGTTACGCAAAAAATGCCCCCAATCTTTTGATCTTTCGGATCAGCAATCGCCCTTCCCCATAAAGGGTCTCCCGCAACCAGGCAGTTGCAGGATAAACCGCCCTGCATCTTTTTTACAAGTTCATACAAAGATTTATTTTTATCCGCCCATAAAAAATAATTCTTCTCCGGTGTTGATACGATTACCGGTTGAAATCTTTTCATTTTTTCCTCAAAAACCTCCATGTAAATTCCGACCAGCTTCTCAACCGGAACAATAAAAACCCCGCCTTTACCCGGGAAATAGTCCTCGCGAGAATTAAATATTCTTTTATAAAAAATATTCTCCATTCCCAGGGGATACCTGTCTTTTACTGTTTTCATAAACAGGTTGGGGGTTTTTTTTACCACATTTTCAAAAAGAACGGAGTTTTCTCTCGAAACGATTATCTCGGCTTCATCAGCAGCAAGAGCTTTCATCATCACCCTCAGTCCTTTTATGACCTTATCCGGATACTCACTGCATATTTTCCTTCGCATACCCGTATATGGAGAGATACAGAGCGAGTTAGCCACCACTTTGGTGCACCCCTCAGACTCTGCCGCAGAAATATCCTCTTCGGTGTATGCCCCCGAAGAAATAACCCTGTCTCTGTACCCCTGTCTGTCATATAAATAGTGCTCAAACCCCCTGGTAGATTCAGGATTTTTGTATACCAAAAAAGTTTCGTCATATTCATCAGGGGGGCCGGCCATACAGAATCCTCCCCGGAGAGTTCTCATGTCAGATTCAGAACAACATCCACAGTCTGAGCATGTATCAGGGCCGTATCCTCGGGTTTGACAGCATACCCGCCGGCAAATACCACCGCCAGATCAATACCGCTCTCTACTGTTTCCCTCCTGACTATGGTGTCCCGCATACGCAAATCCTCAACAGACAGACGCAAACCACCCAGCTGATCATACTCGTAGGGGTCGCTTCCGGCCACATAAACTGCAAAATCAGGCTTAAAAACCTCTTTCATTTTCCTTATGCCCTCTGAGAGCTTTGAATTATATTCATCACCGCCGGCCGAATCACCCAGAGGAATATCTAAATCGGATTTTTCTTTAGGTATGGGGTAGTTATTCTCCTGATGAATGGAAAAGGTAAAAACCCTTTTGTCATCTCTGAAAATAAAAGCAGTTCCGTTTCCCTGATGAAGATCGCAGTCAATAACTGCTACCCGTTTTCCCTTATTTGCCGCCCTGAGCGCCCCCAGCGCCACATCGTTAAAGACGCAGAACCCCTCCCCATGGTCCGGGTAGGCGTGGTGAAACCCCCCTCCTATATGAACCCCCGCGCCATTTTTCATGGCATATTCGCAGGCTTCAACGGTACCTCCGCAGCATATAAATGACGCCTCTGCAAGCTCCGGAGAGTAAGGCAGTTCAAGCTTTACCTGTTTTGCATACGAAAGGGAGGCGTTCTTTATGTCCTTTACATAATCCGGGGTATGCACTTCTGCAACTTCCCGGGAATCCAGAGGGCGCGGTTGGATAAAATCATCTTCCCCCAGAGAAGTTCTTTCAACAAGGAGCTCTTTAACCATTCTGTATTTACGGGTGGGAAAAACATGATTCCCAATATCAACCTCATATCCGGGAGAATAAAATATTTTATTTAAACTCACTCTAATATTACCAGGTGTATCTGACCTTGCCGCCTATCGTGGCTCCGAAAAGTGTGCCGGCCGGGCCCGCAGGCGTTGTCACGAAACTTTTCATTCCTACAAACCAGTTCCAGTTCGGACTCACGGGAAAGATTTCCATGCCTACCATCTGCTGAAAACCCAATGCCGTACTTGCCGGCTTTGTTACAGTTTCCCCGGGTTCGGAATCCGGCTCCGCGCGGTAGTGGCCCAGGGGCTCTTTGCTGTAAAAAAGATGATAAAGCCCCACACCGGCCCCTACATAGAAATTCTCATAAAAAACATAATGAAAATTTATGGTCATTGGAACCACACTCATCCTGACCCTCACATCATTTTCCTGCTGATCCCATATCTCCGGCTCATAATCCTTTTCGTATTCGCCGCTTAATCTATAATTTTCCTCTTCACGGGAACCAAAAAGATAACCGAGGCCAAGTTCTATCATAAAGTCATCGCTGACCCTGGTTCCGGTAACCATCAGGGAAGGAGACAGAATGCGCCCGCTCCGGTTTCCCGCCCCTACGCCAAGCCCCAGCTCGCCTCCCAGCTCCCAGTCTTCCCACTGCGAAGCGTAAACCCCTGCAGAATAGAAAAACCCCAGAAAGATAAAAATAAAAATTATTTTTTTTCTCACTTATTCTCCTTAAAAAGATATTCCATTATAGCCTGCTGTATATACATCCTGTTTTCCGCCTGCTGAAATATATACGACTGGCCGGAGTTCATAACCTCGTCGGTAATCTCTTCACCCCTGTGAGCCGGCAAACAGTGCATTACCACAGCATCCGCGCGGGCCCCGGAAATCAGGGAACTGTCCACCCTGTACTTCCTGAAAACATTTTTCCGGCTTCTCCGTTCTGATTCGTCGCCCATGCTTACCCAGACATCCGTATAGACGGCATCGGCTTCCTTTACAGCATCCGAAGGATTGTCAGTCAACTCTATGTTTTTGTTTTCAGCGCGGGCTTTTTCTATTATTTCAGACGATGGTTCATAGCCCTCGGGCACGGCAGCTGAAAAGGAAAACCCGAAAATTCCGGCGGCGCTGATAAGTGAATTGCAGACATTATTTCCGTCGCCGACATAAGCCAGTTTTATTTTTCTTAAATCCCCTCCCTTTGCCTCTTTAAGAGACATCACATCGCCAAGGGCCTGGCACGGGTGAAGGTAATCCGTAAGTCCGTTTATCACCGGAACACCGGCAGAGCCGGCCATGGCAAGGACATCACTGTGTTCAAACGTCCTTATCATTATAGCATCCACATAACCTGAAATAACCCTGGCCGTATCCTCAATCGTCTCCCCCCGGGAAAGCTGAAGAGCCTCATTTCCGAGATAAAGGGCGTCTCCTCCGAGACGTTTCATGGCCATAAAGAAAGATACATTTGTCCTTGTAGAAGGCTTCCTGAATATCATGGCAAGAACCTTATTTTTTCCTGCCTCCGGAGAGGCTCCCCCTTTAAGCTCAAGGGCTCTTTTCACCAGGGTTTCAAGCTCCCGGCGACTGTAATCCGCTAACGATATAAAATCCTTTTTTTTCATACACTTCCCCTGAAAATCAGTTACTCCTCATCTTTTATCTCAAACTCCTCATAACCGCTTACGGCAGTTTCCCCCCACCAGTTTTTTGCTCTGCAGCGTATTCTGTATTTGCCTGCTTCAAAATCGCTTACGTCAAAGGAAATATCATAGGGAGGCGAATACACTGAATCCATAATTTCCCATCCGCCGCCCGCATTGACTTCCAGAATAACCTCAGAGACAGCGTCGCCCTTTACCCTGGTCAAAACAACTTTTTTTCCGGAAGCCGAAGGATGGCTCCTGAATTCCCTGATTTCAACAGAGGGCTCCGGCGGCTCACCCGTCACTGCCTTAATAGCAATAGCCGGAGAGAAAAAACTTATATTTTTAACCTCACCATCTTCAATCAGAAAAGTCGCGTTATCTTTCTGCAATCCTTCTGCAGCCGCAAGTATGGGCGAAACAGCGGCCAGGCTAAGCTCCTTATCGGGACTCCACAGGTGAATATACCTGTCTTCGCCGGCTGGAATATCCTCCCTGTCTATTTCAACCCAGAACCATCTGCTTTCCCCAACTTCCACAAGCGCCCTGTCTTCAAGGCCCTCCATGGGAATATTACCTGTGTCTGTAAGAAGCCGTCCGGAAGGTTTCTCCCGGCGGGATCCTGATAAACCGATAAAAATATCATATGGCCCCTCATTGCCCTCAATCTCTTTTTCTTCCAGAACCTCTTTAATCCTCTGCGGGTGCTTTGCCCTGCCCAGGCGGGCTCCAACAAACACCCTATCATAATCCTTCGCATCAGCAAACCCGGGAAGTTTACCCACCCATCTGCGGTTACCCCCCACGTACCAGTTTCCGTCCCAGCCCGATGTGGCAAAGAGCGAATACTCGCCGGGCGTCGGCATATGAGCTATAAAATCAGCAGAGTATTCCTGGGCGCTTATTTTAAATACCGCATAAAAAAACAGAAAAAAACATATAATGCAGACCTTGCCCTTACCCACTTTTAACCTCCCTCATTAAGTAACCCGGAAGAGCTTCAAAAAATTTAACCGCCCTGACCACATCCCCGGTCTTTATTCTCTCATCGGCGCTGTGGCATTCGTCAGGGTCACCCGGGCCGAATCCGACAGTGGGGATACCCATCTCCCCGGCCGTGTGAGAACCATTGGTGCAAAAATCCCAGAATACATCTTCCTCCATATCCAGGACTTCACTGTTGCACCGCCTTGCCGCCCTTGCAATAACCCCCTCCTCTTCTGTCCTCCAGGGTTTGTAATACGGGGTTATCACTTCTATATTAATACCTTCTCCCAAAAAATTAAAGTTTCCCCTTATATCATCAAGACTGCTTTCCGGGGAAGACCTGTAATCCAGAAACAGACTGCACCTGTCCGGAATAACGTTAATATTGCGGCCGGGGGTTTCGACCCTGGTAACTGAAACCGTATCAGCTGAAAAACTCGAATTAAGCCTGCGTATCTCTTCAATCACCCCTGCAGCCTTATAAACAGCGTTGTCCGCAAGAGCGGGCCTGCTTGCATGGCCGGCCTTACCCGAAACGTCAATTCTAAGTCCCACCCTTCCCTTATTTCCCGTTGCCACTTTAAGCTCTGAAGGCTCGCCGATAACCGCAAAATCCGGGCGGATGCCTGTGGAATGTAGAAAATCCTGCAAACCGTTTCCGCTGGACACCTCTTCTCTTACGCTACCGAGAACATAAAGGGTTATATCCTCCCGGTTAACTCCCGCGCCACCGTAAACCATCGCCGCCAGTGTTCCCTTATCGTCGCATGTCCCCCTTCCGAACATAACCCCGTCCTTTATAACTGCGCCGCAGGGGTCTGTCCTCCAGCCCTCTCCCGCCTCCACAGTGTCCATATGAGCATCATATAATACAGACATGCGCCCGCTTCCTTTTCGCGCGCAGACATTTCCGCCTGACTGAATAATCTCGTCATATCCCAGTTTTTCAAACTCTTCTTTTAAACGCCGGGCTACTCCGCCTTCCTCCCCTGACAGAGAAGGAATCTTTACAATATCTGAAAGAAAATCAATAACATTCATAAGAAATAAATAACCTAATCAATACCGGCCCTGGCCCTCAGCTTTTTTGAGACTTTATTTGCCTTCAAGGTAAGCTCTTTCTCGTCTACCCCCGTCAACTTTGAATTCCTAACCCTTATTTCGCCGTTTACGATTACGGTATGCGCCACATGGCTTATCCCGCAGAAAACCAGCGCCGCGATATAATCGTGTATGGACCCGGCAAAATCTATTCTGTTTACATTAAACAAAGCCAAATCCGCCGCCTTTCCCTCTTCAATACTGCCGATATCCTCTCTTCCCAGCACCCTGGCGCCGCCCTTTGTAGCCATATAGATTACATCATCAGCGCTCATTGAGTCAACACCCGATTTGAGCCTTCCCGCGAGCATGGCCATGCGAACCTCACCCAGCATATCCGAAGTATCGTTGGAAGAAGAGCCGTCTACGGCCAGAGAGACCCCGACCCCCATATCAAGCATCTTTCTCACCGGGGCTATTCCTGATGCCAGCCGCATATTGGAGGTGGGGCAGTGAGAAACCCCGCTGCCGGAACGGGCAAGCTCCTTGATTTCCCTGTCATTTAAATGCACGCAGTGGGCAAACCACACATCTTTTCCCAACCAGCCCAGTTTTTTCATATACGAAAAAGGCCTTACCCCCTTAAGCTCCAGGCAGTATTTTTCCTCGTCAAGGGTTTCCGCCAGATGCGTATGCATGAAAACGCCTTTTTTTCTTGCAAGCTCACGAGTCATCTTCATCATACTCTCATCAACAGAAAAAGGCGAACAGGGAGCCAGGACAACCCGGCACATTGAAAGCTCTCCCCCATCGTGATATGTGTCTATTATTCTCTCCGACTCCTTCAGAATCTCGTCAGTATCCTGAACAACATAATCCGGCGGAAGCCCACCTGAAGACTTCCCCGCAGACATGCTTCCCCTGGAGGGATGAAACCTTATGCCCATCTCAGAAGCCGCCTTGATTTCTATATCCATAAAGCTGTTTTTCAGACTTCCGGGAAAAAGGTAAAGGTGATCCGCCGTAGTAGTGCACCCCGTAAGAAGAAGTTCCGCAGCCCCGAGCCTGGTTGAAATATCAACAGCCTCTTCATCGATATGTCTCCATATACCGTAAAGAAAATTAAGCCAGCCGAATAGTTTTTTGTTCTGAACCTCACTCATACTTCTGGTTAGATTCTGAAACAGATGATGATGCGTGTTTACCAGGCCCGGAAGAACAGCCATGCCGGATGCGTCTATCACCCGGTCCGCCCTCTCATTAAGTCTTCCGATTTTCTTTATTTTCCGGCCTTCAATAAGAATATCCTTTCCGAAGAGTTTTCTTCTTTTCTCATCCTGAGTTGCAATAACCGATGCGTTTTTTATAAGAATTGTTTTCATTAATTGTGTCCTGACTTACCGATTTATATTTATAATTCCTAAACAAGGCGGAAATGGTGCCGGGGGCGGGATTTGAACCCGCACGGCGACTTAATGCACCAGCGGATTTTAAGTCCACTATGTCTGCCAATTCCATCACCCCGGCAGCCCGGATAAATCAGCAATAATAAATATAATATATATTAAAGCTTAAAGCAAACGTGAATTTGCTTTTATGAATGGTATAAGCAAGCTGAAGTACTAAATGAAATATTTTTATGGGGAAACTGAAAACCGTCTGTATAAATTTCTAAAATCAGAAAACAATACTTCAGTAATATTACTGGGTAGTAATGAGCCTCTTTAACTTCTCAATTTCTCTCTGCTGACTTTCAAATCTCTGCTTCTGCGCTTCAATTCTACTCTGCTGCTCCTTTATGACTTCAAGAAGATAAACGGAAACCTTGCTTTCTATTATGTCATCGGGGCGCCCTTTACTATCGTACCTTACAAGTTTTTCAAGCCCCGCATCATCAAGGTCCTCGGCAATCCAGCCGAAAGACCTGCTGTTGCATTCCTCGTAGTAATATGTCTTTGGTTCAATTTGCAGAATGCTCAGAAAATTATCCTTCAGGGGCTCTATATCTTTTTTATATCTTTTCGAAGAGGGACTTTCCATGTAAAGTTGACCGCTAGCGGAATCAATAAGCATATTTCTAACATTGGCATCTCCGATGGCTTTCTCATCTAAATCTGGCAATCTTATCTGTGCCCCGTACATGTAAAGTGAATCGGTTTCGGTTCCGCCCAGGGTGCGAAGTTCACCGCTTACATTTATACCTATTGCCCCATCAGCATTAACTGTTAAATGACGGCCAATAGCCATTGAATGCATTCCATGTGCATTAGCGCCCACCCCAATCGCGGTTGAAATAACGCCACTTGCGGTATTGTCGTGGCCTATAGCGGTTGAGATATTGCCGCTTGCAATATTCATCCACCCCATTGCGGTTGAACCGGGTCCGCTTGCAACTGTATCACGCCCCATCGCGGTCGAATAGTCTCCGCTTGCCTCTGTGCCCTCCCCCATCGCGGTTGAGCGGTGTCCGTGTGCCACTGTGTCCTGGCCCATTGCGGTTGAATAGTACCCGCTGGCAGTTGTATCCCGCCCCATTGCTGTCGCTTGTCGCTCGCTAGCTAGTGTTCCTCTACCCATAGCTATTGAAGATGTTCCGCTTGCCTCTGTGCCGTGGCCCATCGCAACTGAAGCGGTGTTGCTTGCCGTTGTTTCGTAACCCATCGCGGTTGAATAGCCTCCGTCTGCCTCTGTGTAACGTCCCATCGCGGTTGAATAAACACCACTTGCGGTTGTTTCGCCTCCCATTGCCGTTGAATAGTCCCCGCTTGCCTCTGTATCACGTCCCATCGCGGTTGAAAAAGGTGCGCTTGCAGTTGTTCTATTTCCCATCGCGATAGCGGACCAGCCTGGTCCACTGTTTGTATCATAACCCATGGCAACACCAGAGTTTCCAGATGCTGTACTGAACTCTCCCACCGCAAATGAACAGTACCCGCTTGCCTCTGTATCACATCCCATCGCGATTGAATAGTCCCCGCTTGCCTCTGTATCAAGACCGATTGCAGTTGCAGTGTTCCCGCTTGCAAGTACTAATAAGCCCATCGCGGTTGAAGTCTGCCCGGTTGCTCTCGCTTGAACACCCATACCAACAGCTCCAAGTCCGCTTGCCTCTGTGTTCCTTCCCAACGCTACTGAATAATTACCTATGTTATCATCATCCCACTCATCTGATTCTGCTCTACCGGCCCTGAATGCGGCCTTCCGGGGATACCAGAACATTCTGGTATTTTTAGCTATTCCAGGCGGCAAAATTTCTCCACCTCCAAATTCCCCTGATGCTACCAATATCCCCCCGACCAGAAGAGAATCTTCCGGAATATCTTCCGAATCCAGATTGCGGAACTCTTCTCCTATTACCGCCTTTTCTGACCTTAATGTTGTCATAGAAGGAACTACTGATGTAAGGTTGATTGTCCTTCTATTTGCAAAAGCTGCTGTAGTGATAAATGCTGTTATAGAGGTAATTAGAAAATACTTTCTTATAATCATTTTGATGCCTCCTTTTATCCCGTTTATTCTATATTAAATTAGTAACACGGAAATGAGGAATTATCAACATATTCTCCACTTGTATAATAGTTTATATTCTTACAATACGTATAATTCTTAAACTGGCCTCTTTTAGTAAAACTAAATTTATGGGCTATTCCCCCCTCCAGCGGGGTTTTAAACCGCTTTTTTTCCATACACGGGGGTTTTCCATGCACAAATAGACAAAAGTATCAGCTTTTTTTAAACCGAT
>PWEK01000031.1 GCA_003553445.1 Elusimicrobiota bacterium | reverse complement strand
TCAACCGCATTTATACCCGCACCCTTCAGCTTTGCCAGGTATTTTCTTCCAAGCTCTTCGGCAGATACATCCTCCGACTTATTCCTTTCATAAGCTGTAATGGCCCTTAGTATGTCAATCAGAATACTTGAAGGGTCTTCTTCTTCATCCCTTAAATACCCATCCAGCATTAATATCCTCATGTATGTTCGATTATCAAGAATCAGGGATTCGTCTTTAAAACCCGTATGCGACCCCCTCTCTATTGATTTAACCCCTACGGCCTCCGCCAGCTTTTCCATGCGGAATGCTGAACCTTCCCTGAGAAAATCTTTTCTGTCCTCCTGAGAAGGAAGAGTAGACAAAAGTGTTACTAAAAATTCAGCTTCCCCTATATTTAATCTCTCCTTTTCTGCAGAAATAGTATCAACCTCTATGCGGTCTCCATATCCATCCCCCTGCCCGGGGCTCTGCTCTGCAAAACTAAGTGGAAATTCTGCATCTGCAGCATCATCTGTATCGGCCAAGGCCGTTTCGGTTCTTTTCAATTTGCCAGCAGCACTTCTGACAAAACCGGTTTCTCCAGATTCCTCATCTGGATTAATGCGGCCATCTCCATGATTCTTTATCAGCGAAACCTGTTTCATCAGAAGCGGAAATGCCGGAAAGATAAATTCCGTTGCCTCCCCTCTCATTGCAAAAAAGAACGATGCCGCAACCAATGCGGTCATTCCGGTAAAACGCCCAAAACCCGGGTATTTACGCGCTATATCTTTTACCCATACATAAATCCTTGTTAATAGGCGTGCCGAATTCCTGACAATCCTTTTTCCCCCTTTGATACTCAACAGCGGCGTTAAAAACCCGTCTTTCCGGAGCATATAAGCTGATACCTCTCCCCATCCGGTATTGCTTACCTTAGGTCCCACAAATGAAACCGAACTTTCGGATATTGGGCGAGAATATTTTAATACCCCAAAGAAATTATTTACTTTTGATAAATTCTTTTTAGTATACTCTTCCTCGTACTTAAGTATTTTGTCTTTATTTTCCTCGTAGTAATATATCGCCCCCTGGATATGCTCACGAATTTCATCTTCAAATTCAAATAAATTCCAATCTATATCGAATTTATTTTTATCGCCTCTGAGAAATTCAATTAATCTTTCCCTGAAATACGCCCAGAAACGAACAGCATCTTCCTTTTTTATCTTACCTCCACTGCAATTATGAATATTAAAACCTGCTTTACGAAGTTCCAACTCACTATAGTCATCATAGCTTAGAAAATATGCCAAACCCTCTTCTATCAAATAGGGTTTTATGTTAATATGTCCTTTTGTTGCGGTTTCACCATATTCCTCGTCAACAACATATATATCATCATCCAGAACATATCCTCCGAAGAATCCAAGCATATGCATTTGTCTTACATAATGAATGTCATCCCCTAAATTGCCAAGCAATGGCAAAAATGGATTAACATCAAGGATTTCTCTTCTCGTACATGTAACCATCCCAAGAACTAAATTCGAAATCAAAACATTCTCTTCAATAAAACATTTCATTTGAAACCTTGGTTTTAACAACTCTAATTTACTGTTGTATGAAGGAACGCTAACCATTCCCATTTCAGGATAGTCTTCTAGCAGCTGTACCATTTTCTCTACTACTGGTCCCTTTAAACTGACATCATCATCAATAAACACCTGATATTTACCACTGGATTTTGAAGCAGCAAGGTTCCTATTTGTTGAAATTGTGTTTTTTTTGGAGTGAATAACACTAACCTTGTAATCAACTTCTCCTATCTTACCCACAAGTTCATCCCATTTTTCAAGGGTTATATTTTCAGGATCAGCTATCGTTATGACAAGCTCAATTTCACTCTTATTTTCAATTTCGTTTAGTTCGTCCAGCCTTCTTAACAATGATTTATTTCTTGTACCAAACACTGATGTAATTGCTATACTTATTTTTGGGTTGCCGGCTAATTTATCAGTGTTAAAAACTTCCACATCACCTATATATTCCGGGAGCTCTTTCTCCCAATAATCGTTACTTAGACTTTTATAATAATCCAGGTTTTTTCTAAACCTTTTCCTCGCTTCTTTCATTCTGTTATATGCCTCCTCATCCAATTCAACATCAAGAGAAAATCCTTCTCTATCAATTGTGCAATTGTGAAATAAACCGAACTCCCTGGCAACCAAATATAATTGTTTTTGTTCTTTTTCATCTAACTCATCAGTATATATACTATCTTTTAAAGTTAATTCATTTGCATAATTCTTCCTCACCAATTCCATAATTTTTTCCCTGACCTTACCTGTCAACTTAATATCATGAATTGTTTCTACGCGATTTATCACCCACTCAATTATTTCAGGGTCTTTAATCATACCCCCTACAGTACTCATAATTTGAGAAGGGAAACTAACTTTCCTAATAAAACTGTCAATTTGTTGTCTATTGTTAAAATCCATAGCAAAATCATCGAAAACTTTAAGATTTTCTTCTATTGGTTCTCCAAGGTCAACTAATTTTTTTACCGCATAAAGAAACCTAAGGCGAAGTATCTCAATAATCCCTTGTATTTCATCGCTGGAAAGCCTCCTCTCTGCTTCTTCATTATAAGCCATTACCATTTCTTTAACTTTTTGAAAAGTATAAGGAAGAGGGGTACTTAAATCATCATTTCCAAGAACTAAATTGTCAAACTCAACTATACGAACATCTGATATGGATAGACCTAGATCTATCAATCCAACAACATTGCCATCTTCATCAAATTTTAAATTTCCTGCATGAAGGTCGTTGTGAATAACCGTGGGTTCTAAACCTTTTTCGCTATATCTCTCTTTAAATAACTTAAGCTGTTCTTTAAAAAAAGCATAATGCTCAGGGATTTTTTCCTTATTCTTTTCAATCCAATTCTCAAGTTCTTCCGCCTCATTCCTTTTCTTTTTCCAAGTCTTCTCTCCTTCCGGTGTGAAATCTTTTAAAATATTATTAATCCGAGCCGCCAGAGCACCAATTTCTCTATAATGGTTTTCTTTTAACTCATCAACTCTAATCTGCTTTCCTTTTTCTATAAATTCTTCCAGGGTATAATAACTGTCTCCAGAGTCTAAGATATATCTCATTGCTCCGGCCCCTTCTGGTTTTTCTCTGAGTTTGGGAACGGGAATTTCCCCTTTATGCAGTTTGTTATTTACAGATACAATATACTTAATTTGTTCTAAATTTAACGGTTTTCCTTTACGATAACGCCTTAAAACAAACTTTCCTTCAGCTGCTTCAATTAAAATTGGTTTATCTTTGCTTCCTATGCCGCCTTCAAGATTTTTAATCGATTGAATATCAGTTAAATCATACCCTATAAATATTTCCAATAAACTTGAATTTATCACATAAGCATTTCCGGGAATTTCAAATAAAAATTCAGCTTCATTCTTTATTACCCTGTTCAAATCAGCCTCTAAATTGCGTAACCCTTCCATTGATTTTGCATATATAAACTTTTCAGCGTCTAATTTATTAGACACGTAAAATAAAGCCCTTTGATTCCATTGACCTTTAAATTTTTTATCTTTTGCAAATGTTATCAAAGATATATTATCCTGCTTTTTAATTTCTAATTGATCCAATTTATAGGTGTCCCCGGCTTCACCGACAATTACTATCGCTACTTTCTTATCAGAGAATTTTCCCCTCACATACTTAATAATTTCATCTATCTCGATTCCATCTGCAAAAGGAATACCGATAACTATATCAGCTTTCCCAACTTTGTTTATTTGTTTTTGTAAAGATTGGTCATTTTCTAGAAAATTATCTAAAACAACAGGTAATCTTATCCGTAATCTATTGCGTTTCCAATTACGCATATGTTCTATTGGCCGCCACAATCTCCCGAACGTCTTAAGCATTAGAGACCTTATAACCCCTGTTGCTCTTTCTACAAAACCTTCTTTAGTTTCTCCGATACTTCTGAAAATCCAGCCGCCCACTGAAAAAGGCGCTGCACCATAGAGGCCAAACTCTGGCAAAGAGCCCGTTATGCCCAAGGTCGAGTAGTAATCATAAAGCCCCTGCAGGAAAGATGAAATATCCGAATGAAACATAAAAAATGTTAATACAGCAGCGCTGGATGCAATAATAAACGCTGTAAAGGTTACGTTTAAGAAACCGCCTGATTTTTCTTTTTCTCCGCTAGAAAAAGGCCTATTTTGCTGCAAATCACTAATCGGAACGTTTTCATTGAAATCCGATAATTCATTTTTTATGTTATATAAAGCCAATAATTCTTCACCAAAAATTGCTGCATTTGCCGGAAGTTTTTTTACTATATCCCTTATATCCGGGGATACCCCTCTTCCTTTTAAGTCAATATCCTTAAACTGTTCCTCGAACAGTTCTCTTATTCTTTTCTTGTCAGGGTATTCTCTAAGTATTTTTGCAGCGCTATTCCAATAGTTAGACGATATTCCCGAAAGATCTATTCCTTTAAAATGCCCCGCTTGGCTAAGAATAATCAGAGCAAAGATCTCTTTTAAAATTGTTTCTTTAACCGTATTCCTTCTTTGAGAAAAAATATCCGGGTTTACGGTGTAAGATATGCCTTCTATCAAACCCTTATTAATATCCTCTTTATATAAATTATGGAAAACACCTTTTGTCCTCAACTGTGATAAACTTTCATTTATATAGGCAACCCTAAGTTGTTGATTGTATGTAAGACCAAATTCTCCTCTCAGTCTATATAAGTCCGGCTTAATTTTTTTAAAAAAATCAGTCATATTAGAAGTTCCCTCATATAGAAGTATGTCTTTGTTTTCAACATTGACTTTCGCGACATTCCCCTTTTCGTCCTTGCGATTTTCAGCCATATGCATTATTATCTGCTTGATTATATCGGCTTGACTAAATTTAAGAACTTCATTTAACCTGCCTTCTTTTTCAAGGCGCTCTAACCTGTTTATATGGTTTTTATGCGATATCACCTCATTTTCAGATATGCTTACGGGTATCCTTTCCATAAGCGCGGCTTTTATCAAGGGTATAATTTCTTTTCCCATATTGTCTTGGATGAGAACCTTTTTGACTTTATTCTCTGCATAAAGTTCCACGACTTCTGCATAAACATCCAGGTTATTGCTCCCGCATATAATCAAAACTTCCGCAGACAAGTCTTCTCTGGAAACGTCGCGGCTGCTTAAAAGCTCAGCTAAATCAAGCATAATAATTGTATCTTCCAACCACTTTATTCTGTCCCTAAGTCTACTCTTTTCATTTTCGTACCCCTCTTTAACCCTCTTAACCGTGGCCGCCTCCATTTGAGAATCCAGCATATTAAATACACGAGTCAGAGCCTTCTTATAATTATCCAAGGCAACTACAGGATCTATGGTCCATTCTTCTGTAAGATTTTTTTCAGCATTATTTAAAAGAACCTCTCTTTCTAACGTTTGTCTAATAAAAGAGGGGTCATTTTCTAATAGAAGTCCTATTAGCTCGTCTGTTGAAATATCAAAAATTTTTCTGGGATCTCCTAGAACTTCTGGAAATTTTTCACCTATTTCCAGCATCATTTTTGCCAGTTTTCTCTGATGGGGGACTACAAGATGATGCCCGTCTTCTCTCAAAAGAAATTCCTGATCTGCCAAGGCAGCAATATATTTGAGCCTCGGATATTCATTTATAGCTTTTTTAGCTAGCGATCTTTTATCTCTTTCCACATCAATTATATTCTTAATCCTGCATAAAAATTCTGGAAACCCATTTTCCAGCTCCTGTTCTGTTATAGAAAGCAGGTATTCCATTTTCTTCTCGGAAGTAATATATTGCCATTTATCATTTATTTCCCCTGCGCGTTTTTCTGCGAGTCTCACACGTAAATTTCCTCTAATAGCTTGGTACAAAGTTTTATTTTCCAATTTCATTTCTTCCATAAGAATCCGAAGATTTTTATCTGTTACTAGGTGTTTTTCTATTTCTTTTTCTAAAATTGAATTTTTTATCCTGTCAAGGTTTTCTTCATTTGCTTCTTGTCCCTGGGGTATTTTTTCTTTCGCGAGTATTTCTCTGGCCTGTTCGGTTATTTCATAATATAGTTCAGGACTACTAACTCTGACCTTTTCTATCATTTGTTCCATATCGCTCTCGCTTTTGCTATCAGCATAAGCAAGCAATAATTCCGCTATAAACTTTTCATCAAAAGTGACTCCTCCGATCACTCTTTCCTTAATATCATCCAGATATACTTGCGTATCTGACAATGAATCAAGATGTTCATTGTTCTCTTTGAAGCGCATTGACCAGCCGGATATTTGCTCAAATACTTCAGGATATCTATCTTTGAGATTTTCATCCAATTCATCTCTATCCGAGTTTACGAAAGTACTGGCAAGTTCTCTGTCAGACCATATTTTTTCCAACATGGAAGCTATTTCTATATCTTTCACTCTGGAAAGTTTGAGTATTTTTCCTTTCGGCACATCCGGGCGCATCTCATCCACAGAACTGTCTTTTGGAAGGTTCCTTGATGCTTCTTTCTTGATAATATCTACATATTCCGGGGTAACATATCTTAACTGATCATGTGCAAAAAGATGCGTTACCGTTACATCCAGCCAAAACCCTATATGCATCCAGACAAATATATCAATGATAGAGTCAACCACTTCTTCAACATTTTCACTGGTTATTCTATCAATGGAATTCATGAACCTTGCATATGTCTGAAAACCTTCCCACCTTGCATCAAAAATACTTTGTAAATCCTTTTCATCCAGGTTTTCTACATCCCGCACAAAATAGAACACACTTTTGGGGTCATCTCTGACAATTCGGTGTTCAAGGTGGTTCCTTACTGTTTTTTCATCCGGGTCATAACGTTCCCTTAATTCTTTGTCCTTAGAATCGGTCCAATGCTTAATAACCCTGTCTTGCACTTCAAGTTCCCAGGGTGCCCGTTCCCCAAAAAACTTATTCAAAAAACTGGTTAACCTGTCCCATGCCTTCCAGTAATAATCCATCTGGAACTTTCTTAAGAAATTTGATCTATGTCTCAAATGGCCATCTTCGGGTGAGTCTTGGAAAACTTCTTTTCTCCTTGCTCGTGTTGTTTCCCATCTCTGGAATATTTCGTGAGGTTCTCTTTCCCGAATTGCGGTAAACTCATAGCCCTCTTCGTTTGAAACCCATATATTCAGCGACCTTGTTTCTTGCTTTATGGGCATCTCTCCTATATAAACTTTCCTTTTACTCGTGTCTACTGTCACTATTTGCCCGTCATAATCCCTGAGTTTTTCTATAGCGTCAACGGCGCCAACTAAACATGGTATTCCTAAGGCTCCTGAATTCTGAGCTGCGTGTGAAGTCAAGTTTCCATCCGTAGTAATAACGCCGTCAAGTTTAGAAAAGATGCTGTTGAATTCGTTATTTGTGTGATGTGTAACCAAAATCACACCAGGGTCTGTTTTACTTGCAAGGTGTCTGTCGGTATTGAATTCAGGACATTCTTTTGGGTAAGTATTTTCAAGAAGCAACCTATTGAGTCTTATAATGAGTTTCTTTTCATTCTCTGATAAATCAGAAAATCTCATATATCTAAAATTTGCAGTGTCGTCTATTAGTTTCTGAAGTTTCTTTGTTATACTAGTTCTCTGTTCAGGTTCTAAAGCAGTTTGCCACTGCTGCCAGCTATCGTAAAAGCCCGGTCTTCTTAAAAATTGATTTAATGCTTCAATTCCTTCACCTTCAATATCAAAATTATCTTTTCTTATACTTTCAATTAATGCGATTGCGCTGATCGTCTCGTCATGTTCAAAATCACTCTCAGAAAACTCATAATAATACTGCTTACCAGTTTCCTCTGTAACAATCTGCAGCCTGGCTGTCACTGCTCCAGGGGTTGCAATAGAAGAATCCTGGTTCAACTCTACCACTGATGTGTCCTCAGGGACCCTGCTTTCATCCACCACTGTTGAGGTGAAAAGCGCTTCGCCTTTATTAATGCCCAAAGAAGAATCTTTTGCTCTTACCTGAACAATATACAAGTTTCCCTTTCTATCTAACACATATTCAACATCAATATCTTCAGCAAGGTCCATCTTTCTGTATTTTCTCTGAATAAGTTTCACTAATCGAGCTAAATCAAGTACATTTTCGTCACTCATACAAGCTTCACTATCATTTATTTGTTCCTCTATTATCTCACCTCCCTCAGAAACCGCTTTGCGATATTTTTTATTAGGTATATTTCGCTCAAGTATAGCGTCTGCCAGAAAACCCACGCTCCAAACATCACATTCTCCCATCCCCTGCACTACTGCTTCTCCCAAACCCGGCTGAGCTGTAACATTAATTATAGGCCTACCATCTGAATGTACTGTGAAAACAACTCCCGCCGCCTTTGGATAAATGCTTTTCTGGAGCAAAACCGCCATCACTGCATCTTCATGGGATAACCCTGCATTTGTGCGGGCATTAATAAACCCTTCAGAAAAAAGGCTCGCCCACACCTCTTTTATAGCTTCCTGAACAGATTCTGAATCTTTCACGTGAGGACGGGACTCAGCCAAGCCTGCCGCTGAAAACCCTCTGAGATCTTCCACATTAGCGGAACTGCGTACGTATATGTCTCCGCCAAGACTATCAAACTCTTTATTTATTGCTTCTTTAAGCTCTTCCGGTAATTCAAGATTTCTTATACTTTCTCTTATCCTTTTGGAAATGATTTTTATTTTTCCACTATCTGCCTCATTCTTTAAATTTTCAATTTCTTTTCTTATTTCCGGGTTACCAAGCACCACTTTCTTGTATGCATATGTCGTAATGACCGAAGATTCCGGAACCTTCATATCTGCAATCTCATCAGTTTTTATCAGTTCCCTTAAAATGTGAGTATTTGCTCCCTTCCCTCCAGAAACAGAAGTATTTGCCGCTATTTCATCATCCACAGATATTACATTTGGAAAGGAGTCTTCCCAAAAAGAATTGTCAGAAAAAGTAGGAGCTGTAAGATCAATCGCAAAATCATTAGGCCTTTCTGAAAATCTGTCCCTTATGTACATCCAATCCATAAAAAACATATCATCAGAATCAATCATTTTGAGGTTTTCTTCATCTCCCGAATCTTTCAACGATTCTAAGGCTTTTTCTTTCTCTTTTATTTTAGCGTCAGATATTTCCCTTATTTGATTTTCTTCTTCTCTGCTGAGTTCATATAAGAGTATAGATGTATGATCTATATTTTCTACTGGATATAGCGGTTCTACCCCTGTCAATTCGGTTATTTTTCTCGCCTTTCCAGTTATCCTCTCAATATCACACGAAAAATCCGTACTGTATAGCGCAAGTGCCCTTTTTTTACAATCCCAGTCCAGTACAATTCCTTCTTCCAAATATGCTTCTCTCTCTTGATAGTATGCATTCTCGAGCTTCTCTACTTCCTGTTGAGTAAACGCTATAAAAGAAAAACTTGTAAGCTTTCCTGAACGTGTTTTAGTTTCGCCCTCCATTTTAAATCTGGAAGGATCAAGTTTAACACCTACTTCCTCCTCAACCGCCTTTACAGCCAATTCTCTTAAATTATCACCTTGCTTAGGTTTTGTATTAGCAGAAACTGTTAGCTTGGAAGGAAATAGTCTTTTAAAAGGACCTCTTTTTTGTAGTAAAATAGAATGCCTGTCATGCCCCAAAAGTAATATTTGTGTAGATTTTTTTTCAATTGGCAGTCCTGTATATTTATTGTATCCACTAAGCATTTTTTTCATTACTTTAGCGTTATAGTACATCGCCAAAAGGATATCATCTTTTTCACATCCTGAAAAAATTAAATTTTGAATATTCCCTAATGCTTTCTCAATATATAACTCTGCAAATTTAATATTCTCTTCCGAAAAATATCTTCTGGCTAATCTTAAATATTCAGCTGTAATTCGATGAAGTATTTCACTTCTTATGCCGCCTTCAAGATTTTTAATCGATTGAATATCAGTTATATCATACCCTATAAATATTTCCAATAAACTTGAATTTATCACATAAGCATTGCCGGGGATTTCAAATAAAAATTCAGCTTCATTGTTTATTACCCTGTTCAAATCAGCCTCTAAATTGCGTAACCCTTCCATTGATTGTGCAAAGAGAAACTTTTCAGCGTCTAATTTATTAGACACATAAAATAAAGCCCTTTGGTTCCATTGACCTTTAAATTTTTTATTTTTTGCAAATGTTATCAAAGATATATTATCCTGCTTTTTAATTTCTAATTGATCCAATTCATCGGTGTCCCCGGCTTCACCGACAATTACTATCGCTACTTTCTTATCAGAGAATTTTTCCCTCACATACTTAATAATTTCATCTATCTCGATTCCATCTCCGAAAGGAATACCGATAACTATATCAGCTTTCCCAACTTTGTTTATTTGTTTTTGTAAAGATTGGTCATTTTCTAGAAAATTATCTAAAACAACAGGTAATCT
>PWEK01000138.1 GCA_003553445.1 Elusimicrobiota bacterium | reverse complement strand
TATATATTCAAGGCGTCCTCCGTCGTTGAAAACCCGATGATGATCCAAAATCCCGTTTAATATATTCATACTGATTTCGTCGCCATCTTCATTAATTACTATACTACCAGGTTCGGCGTACCTTATTCGTTCAAAATGCCTTGCCGCCTGCCTGGCGTCAATGGCTATGCTCATCCTCCCGTGTTCGGCCGAAACCATGCGGTGAAGATTCTCAAAATTCATAAGAAAAACCAGAAGTATTATGGATGTTATAACCATCGTTATAAGCAATTCTGAAAGTGTAAATCCGTTATTTTTATTTTTATCCATTTTCCTCATTCTGTGGGACTCTCAACTTCTACCGTTACCGTAATTACGGTATATTCCGTTTTCATTCCGTCATTATTCAGTTCAAATTTTTCGGTTTGAATATTGTCGTTGTCAGAAGCCAGCTCTTTTTTCTCCCTGTAATAGGGCTCTATCTCCTTTATTGCCCTGTTTAGGGCGACAAAGTCATGCTCGGACTGCACCGTAAACCCCCGCACCGTGGGAAAAACGCTCACCGCCACAATCCCGAATATCATGATTATCACCATGGAAACCAGTACTTCCACGAGAGTTATTCCTTTATTCTTTAATTTTTTTCTGTTTTTTTTCATACTTCCCGCAGCATCTCTAAATTCTGACCCTTAAAGGTATGCGCGCAGCCGGATAAACCGACTGCCGCGCAAACCTGCCTTCACTTTTTCTTCCTATCCTTCCTGTGGTTTCTTCCTAATCAAATGAAGGTTCTTCACCGTCATATGTTATCACTATATCAAGTGGCGCATCATAAGTTGCATCAGTAGAGCCGTCGCTACCTCTGGCTGAAATCCTTATGTCGTCAGCATCTCCATCCTCCACACCTCGGGTTGTGATTTCAAAATCATGATCATCGGTGTTTGCAGTAATCCAGAATGTACGAAAATACTGATTCGCTGAAGCATCTACCCCAAGCGCCGCAGTGTTCTCACCCATATGATCATCACCGGCCTCACCGTATCTGCCATATTCAGAATGGTGAAGACGCAACGCCGAAGCCACAGAGCCTACAAGCGCTCTTCCTTCCGATGCTCTCGCACGTTCTACATAGTTTCTGTACATCGGAATTGAGATTGTTGCCAGTATACCTACAATAACCATTACTACGACCAGTTCCACGAGTGTGAAACCCAGGTCCCTTCTTTCTCTCTTTTTCATTTCCTTCCTCCTTTTTCTTCTCTCTTTACCTCTTTCTATACCCTCACTATAATACAAACACGGAAAACTCAAAAAAACCTCAAATTTTTCTCAAATTTTCCGCAAACCGCCGTTTTCTCTGCAATTTCAGAAGTTCTTGGCATGTGCTGTTTTTCCATAATACTTAAAATTTTTGTATTTCTCAAAATTCCTACTATAACCCTCATTATATATATTAACACGGGTGCGGCATATTTTGCAAGGTCCGTGTAATCCCCCATATCTTTTTTATGCTTTTCCGTCTAATTTTTCTCTTCCGCGTACTTATAACCCACCCCGTGGACGGTCTCGATAAACTTTGACCTGGAGCCCAGTTTTTTCTTCATGCTCCTCATTGTCTCCTCCACCGTGTGATCTGTTAAATACTGGTCCCCCCATATATTCTGCTTTATCCTGGTTTTGTCAAAGACCTTCCCCTCGTTCGTTTTCAGAAGGTACAGAAGCTCAAACTCCTTGGGCCTTAACTTTATCTGTTCTCCGTCAACATACACATCCCTGGAATCGTAATCTATTTTTATGTGGTCGTTTTTTTCGTCTGATTTGCTTTTTCTGAAAAAGGAGCGGATTTTAGCATAAAGAAGGCGGGTGTCTGCTGATTTGAGAATATAATCATCGGCCCCTGTTTCAATCCCGGTGATCTGTCCCTCCACGCTTTCTTTGCCGGTAAGCATGATAATCATTATATCCCTGGTTTCGGGATCCTCCCGCAGCTTCCTGCATATCTCCAGACCGCTCATGCCGGGCATATTTATATCCAGCAGAACCAAATCGGGGCAGCAGCTTTTCGCCTTCTTCAGCGCTTCGCTGCCGTTATATGCCTCTATCACCTCAAAACCC
The DNA here is from genome assembly GCA_003553445.1 of Elusimicrobiota bacterium. Taxonomy (GTDB): domain Bacteria; phylum CG03; class SLGR01; order SLGR01; family SLGR01; genus PWEK01. Next base: position 8,598 of record PWEK01000138.1, on the reverse strand, counting down.
GTTTCCTCCAGTATGATTCTTGTCGCTTTTATAAACTCCCTGTTGTCATCGACAAAAAGTATTTTCCCGTGATTATTCATAAATAGTTTCCCCATTCCCGTTTTTAATGCATAGCCAGATTATCCATTTCATTGAAATAATATAATAAATAGTGTAATTTTGCAACATCATTTTTTTTAATTTACCCTTTAGTCCTCCTGATTCTCATTTCTATGCGCCTGTTTTTAGCCCGGTTCTCCGGAGAATCATTCGGGGCAACGGGCCTGTATTCTCCATGTCCCACCGGAATGAAACGCCTGCCGGAAACCCCCTCAATATTAGTAAAATAATGTACTATACTGAATGCCCTTTCAAGCGAAAGCTCCCAGTTTGAGGAGAATTCAGACGAAGGTGAAACGGGGATGCTGTCAGTATGCCCTTCTACTACAACTTCGTTAGGCACTTTCTGGATTACATCCGCCAGCTCTTCAAGAAGCGGGATAACATCCGGTTTTAAATCAGCGCAGCCGGAATCAAAAACAAGGGGTTCTGCAAAAACAACCATTATATCATCCCTTTCCACCTTCACCTCGGCAAACCTTTTAATACCGCTTCTGTCAATGAAATTATTAATAAACCTGGCCAGCTGCTCCTCCTGCTCCCTCTGGAGGGTTCTCTCAAGCCTCTCCGTGTCCGGCCTTCCTCCCAGCTCCGTCTGCAGGGATATAACGGTCTCTTCGAACTGCTCCGCATCAACATACCTGATAAATACATAAAGAATTATAAAAAAAACCAGGAATATGGTCATTAAATTTGCGTATGTCAGCAGCCAGTTCTTTTCATCTGTCATATTCTTACAATATTTATCTCCACCCGCCTGTTCATAGACCTGCCCCGAGGGGTTTCATTTGAAAAAACCGGCCTGTATTCGCCATACCCTACAGCGCTGAGCCTGTCAGGCTCAATCCCCTGATCCTTCAGATAGTCAAGAACACTTATGGCCCTGGCGCCCGAAAGTTCCCAGTTTGAGAAAAAGCGCCTGCCTACCGTGATAGGAACATTGTCGGTATGGCCCTCTATCACCACATCATTGGGGATATCTTTTATTATCTCCACTATCTCATCGAGCACAGGGAAACTTTCCGGAACCAGCCTGTCATCCCCCGAATCAAACGTTATTGCCTCTCTTAATACCACCCTGATGGTGGTCTCATCCACCGACACCATAGCGAACTCCTCAAGATCCTGGTGCTGAATCATCTCTTCTATTTTCCTTCCGGCTTCCTGCTCAATCAAAACAGCGCTGTCCCGGGTGTCTTCAACCGTAGCTCCTATTTTCTCAAACATCTCCTGCTGTTTCTCCCGGGATGTTCTGGCGGAAGTATAAAGAACAAGAAAAAAAAGAACCATGTTTGTAACAAAATCCGAGTAAACGGTTAGCCATAAAGGACTCTCCCTTTTCTCTTTTTTCATCTTTATTCACACCCTACACGTTCTTTCTGTACTGCTGGGATAAAAACAGCTCCAGCTTTCTTTCGGTTTTGTAAATCCCCTCCCCCTTCTGTATTGCCAGCAGCCCCTCTCCGGCTATTTTTTTTGCAAGCGCCTCTTTATCCGAGTAAGCCATCAGCTTATTTACAACGGGGATAAATATAAAGTTAGCGGCGAAAATTCCGTAAAATGTGGTTGTTATCGCCACAGACATCGATGTTCCAATAACCTCCGGATTCGTTAGGTTTCTCATCACCTGTATAACCCCTATGAGAGTTCCCAGTAGGCCGAATATCGGCGAATATGTTCCCATGGTCCTGAAAACATTTGAATACTGCCGGTGCCGGTCCTGTGAAAATTCAATCTCTTTCATAAGATTTTCTCTTATCTCTTCCGGAGGAAGGTTTTCAAGTATCATCTGGAGTCCGCTATTTATGAAATCGTCTTTTGAAGACTCTTCCGCAAGTGACGCTACACCGTTGGATTTTACATTCTTTGCCAGCCTTAAAACCTCCTTTATTACATAACGGGAATTTGAAACTTTGGGAGGAAAAACAACAAAAAACAGAAGTTTGGGGATTTTTTTTATCATTGAAAAGGGGTAGCTTATGAATGTTGATCCGAATGTGCCGCCAAAAACAAGGATAATGGCCATGGGGTTGTATAAAAGCCCCAGTATCTCTCCATGAAGCATAACAACATACACTGCACCCAGACCCACACCCGCACCTAAAACTGTCATTAAATCCATGTTATCACCTCATTTTCCTGCCTTTATACGCGCTCTTAATTATTTTTTTCCGGGCATCGAAGACCTGCTTCTCATCCAGATCTGACAGAAAAGAGAGCTCCTCCTGCAGCATTTTCACCGAACCGGAAGGCAGTTTTTTAGTTAATTTACTTACCGATTCTTTTTCCGCGCCCTTTAAAGCCCGGGCAAAAAGAGCGGCGCCGTTTATCCTCATAAGAGAAATCAAATCAGAAGCATCGTAATCTAAGATATCTTCAAAGGTAATGATATGTTCCCTTAACTTTTCTGCCAGTTTTTTGTTTTCCTGCTCGGCGGCCTCCACCATTTCTCTCTGTTCTTCGATGTCAAGCTCTGTAAAAAGCTTAAACAGGCTCTCGTCTCCTCCTACAATATTCTGTACCTTCTCCTTTATTCTACTCTCTATTTCTTTTATCTTCTCCGCAGAGAGGTAGTTGACCCTGGACATAAACTTTATCGCGTCCTTTCTTTTATGGTAGGGGATTCCTGAAAGAACCTCCCCTGATAATTCCGCCGGAAGAAACTCGCAGACAACCGCCGCCGATTCGGCATTTTCGTCCCTGAGCGCCTGGAGAAGACGGGAAAGATTTCCGCTGTTTACAAAAGAAAAGTAACCCTCTTTAGAGCCTGTATTTTTATCGCTGCCATCCTGATTTTTATAACCGGCGCCCTCTACTGCGGCCCCTCCGGGAACCGCCGAGGTGCTTCTCTCTCTTATGGATGTGATTTCTATATTTTTCCTTGCCTGCCTCAAGTAACTCCCTACAGGGCCCATAAGAAAAAGAAATAGAAATAAAAGACCGGCCGAATAAAAAAGATAAGGAGGCCGTATGAGGGCTGAATAGTCAAATCCGCCCGGAGGAGCAAGCGCTCTTTCAATATCCAGTCTGTCGCCCCTATCATAATCAACGTTCAGAAGCTCGGTTAAAAAGGACCTCACATCCGATACAGTATCATCATCCACATTTTCTGAAAGATAAACCCTGGTATCCAGCCTTCTCAGAAAATATCTTATTTCCGGGGCTTCACTCTCCGACATTATTTCTTCAGCCACCGGGACCCCGGGAAGAGCATACCTTCTCGTTCCCTCCTCTTCAATCTCAGAGGCGTCCATGTAAGGTACAGCGCTCACCTGCACTGCCACATTTTCCATATCAAACCTTTTTCTTAATTGAGTCTCAGCTTTTTTTTCAAGCTCATTTTCAAAAGCCAACCGCTCTCTTCCCAGGTTGATAAAAACCCTCTCCCCCGGATACAAATTCCCGGGGTAGTATACGCTCAAAAATAGTATTAGAACTAAAAATCTTCCTGCAATCCCGGCAAAACGCATCTTTTTATTTTCTGTTTTCATCGTTAATCTCCATATGTAATTTAACCCCGGCGCAAACAAAATTTTACCTCATTTATAGCAATGTAAATAGAAATTTATTTAATATTCAAGTTTATTGCATAATTTGCATTTATCTTAAAAATCGCTTAGTATTTATAAAAAAATGAAAAGAAAAGATATAAAATTTGGTATATTAACATCCTTAGTAATACTGGGATTTCTTTTAACCATTTCTCCACCGGACGCGCAAAGCGAAAAGGGATGGACGAACTACACGACCGGAAACAGCGAACTTTCCCATAACCATATAAGAAGCATAGCTGAAGATAAAAACGGTGTTATTTGGGCGGGTACGGACAAGGGGGCACACAGCTTTCGGGAAGGCAGATGGAGCGAAAGCTACGAAAAAACAAAATCCTCTTCAGTTTTCTCCATAGCCGCAGAAAACAGCGATACAGTATGGTTCGGAATGAGAGGCAAGCTGCTCAGAAAAAGAAACGGTGAATGGGGTGCATATAACGGAGAGAAAAACAACATTTCGGAAAGATCACGCATCCGCTCAATAGCCGTAAGCACAACCAGCAAAAAATGGCTGGGAACCAGTATGGACGGGGTTATAGGGTTCGAAAAGAAAAATGAAGAAGAAATTTGGGAACCGAGGATAAGCACCACTCCCCCTAACGTCATAGACTCAAACAATATCCGCAGTATCGCTGTAGTAGAGTCATGCAATACAAAGTGGTTTGGAACAGATAAAGGGGCTTATAGCTATGATGGTCAACAAATAATTAAGCTGAACTTAAAAAACTTTCTGGAAACGGACAACGTTTACAGCATATATGTTGACAGAGATGAAAATGTGTGGTTCGGCACGATCGGGGGACTTGCAAGAAAAGATGCCCTTTCAGGAGACATAAAAACCTTTACAAGAGAAGACGGAATCCCTGAAAACCAGGTAAACGCCATCTCCCAGGACCCCCTGGGAAACATATGGGTGGGTACTCCGGTGGGAGCCGCCAAGTATGACGGGGAAGAGTGGTTTAAATACAATATACATAACAGCGGCTTAGTGGGAAACAATATACAGGACATAGCTATTGAGAGCGATCTTGACAGGACCATCTGGTTTGCCACCACCGATGGGTTAAGCAGGCTTAAAATAAAGGAGGTAACAGCGCTGGAGGGGACCGTGGCCCTGCAGGGAGGATACGAGGGATATATTAACCCCTCAGTAGGGGATGTGGCAAAAATAATATTCACCGCCGCCTCTCCGGGGGAAATAGAGGTTCATATTTACAATTCACTCGGAAGGCTGGTGAAAAAACTTTCAGAAAGCGCTGATGGCCACAAAGATGAGTATATAATATGGGACTGCAGAAATGAATCGGGTTCTGTTGTTTCATCGGGCGTTTATACCGCCTACATAGAAGGCCCCGGTATAGAAAGCGTAAAACATATTCCTGTTGTAAGATGAAGAAATACTTTTTAGCATTTATCATAACCTTAACTACAATCGGTCGCCCGGCGGCTGGCGGGCACGGGTCATCTTCTATCTATTCGCTCCTGAGCCATCCATCTGCAAGGAGCGCCGGGCTTTCGGGCGCATGCACCGCTATCAGAGGCGACATATCCCTGATGCAGCACAACCCTTCATCGCTGCTTGGCATACCCGATATTACAGCCATGGCCGCCTACCATAAAGGCCCCGCCGATGAGCTCTACGCCACGGTGCTGGGAGGAATGAGCTTTGAGGATTCCGCACTGGCATTCGGCATAAAATACTATGATACAGGGGAAATAAGCATTTACAATCTTCACGGGTATGAAGTGAAAAACACCGGTCAGAGGGATACAATCGTGATGATGGGAAGTGCACAGGATTTTGGCTTTATAACTGCGGGAATGAACCTGAAAATGTTTTTTTCAAACATATTCGGTGAGACAGCTTTCGGCTTTGCGGGAGATATTGGGTTCATGCGTGCACTGAGCAAAAACATAAACAGCGGCCTATCCGTACAGAATATAGGAACACCCGCTGTATATATAAGCGAAAAAGAAAACCTTCCCGTGGTCATAAGAAGCGGGATAACATATGAAGACTCTTTTAATTTTACAGATTATCTTATATCGCTGGACATCCCCTACTACGTTAACGAAGAAGCATTATTCCTGAAAACCGGTTTAGAGGTAGCCCTGCACGAACACCTGACATTCAGAACAGGGGTCGAAATCCCCGCAGGCAGCGAAAATAAAAGCGATAACCGCTTCAGCCTGGGCTGGTCTTTCGGCTCAGAAAGAATAAAACTTGACTATTCCGTACAGGTTTCAGATAATTTAAAAACCCCCCAGCATATTTCTACGGAGGTTAGATTCTGATGAGAAAAAGCACAATAAAAAAAGCCCTTTTATGCACCCTTTTAACTTTAACATACGGAAAAACACAGGCCGGGTATTTTCCTGACATTTATGAACTCTGCCCTTCAAAACTTGCAAAAGCCGGATTATATACAGGTCTGGACAGGCCTGAAAACATCACGTTGAACCCCTCAGCTACTTCAAATATCTCAAGAAAAGAAATTACCGCAGGATTTGCCTCTTATAAAAACGACCTCACTCACTCCTTTGCATCGTATGCCCATCCGACCGACAGGGGGGTTTTAACTACGCGCCTGAGTTATCTTATAAATAAAGATAATGAATATAATTTTACATCAACCTTAGGCTTTGCAATGCCGATCTACGAACTGGCCGAGCAGCGTGGCAGCGCCGGTATAAACGCAAAAATCAGCGGGGAAAATTATTCTACTGACAAAAACATCTCTTTTGTCTCCGACATAGGGGCAATACACCAGGTTTCCGATAACTTAAACCTGGGGGTTTCTTTAAATAACTTAGGGGGGGATTACACAATCAATGATGAAAGCAGACAGTTCCCCTTAACCCTGAGAGCCCTAATTTCAAAGAATGTCGAAAACGTAAATATTGCCGCCGGATACGAATCAAGGCTTCGTGATTCATCTTCACTTCTTAAATTCGGAACTGAATTTTTCATAAGCGACACCTGGACCCTAAGGGGGGGGTATATATTCAACACAGGTGAAGACAACATCACCACTTTGGGCATGACAACCGAAATCAATAATTTTCTCTTAAACTACGGCGTACTTTTCGAAAAAAACTCATCTGTGTCGCATTCTTTTTCAGCAGGTTTGAAGTTCGGAAAAGAAACCGATCCCGCTTTATACGGCATGGGAGAAACAGAAAGGCGATACAGAACTGCCGTAAATTATTACACCGAAGGCAATCTGCAGCAAGCCCGCAGGCATTTTAAAAAAGTACAGCAGGAAGAGGAAAACTACAGAAAAACCGAAGGGTATCTCATGCAGATATCCAATGCCCTTGCCTACTTAATGCGCCATCAGCCCTCTGAAGAAGAGGTGGAGGGGATATCGCAGCTTTTGGAAAAAGGGGAAACCTTCTACGAAGAGGAACTTTACGATGAGGCAAAACACTATTATTCTGCTGTTTTAGTGCTGGATGAAGACAACGAAATGGCGAGAGAAAGAATAAGTGAAATTGAAGAAATACTGGCAAAAATAGCGGATGAAGAAGAAAGAATAAGAAAAGAAGAGCGAATCGAAAGAATAACCCGCCAGCTAGAATCTTACTACGACAGGGGAATGGAGTATTTCAACCGCGGAAACTATACAAGGGCAAAAGATTTTTATAACGAGGGTATTCACTTTGCCAGGACGAACGAAATATCTGACTGGGTTATACGCTTCAACCTGGCAATACAGGAGGCAAACGAACAGCTTTCCGAAAGACATTTTGCCGAAGGACACAGGTACTATCAGCGAAATATGTTTCAGGAGGCGCTGGATGAATTTCGAAAAGCAGTGCAATACGACCCCACAAACAGCGCAGCCAGGTCTAGAATGGAAGAACTGGAAGAGAGGGTTTCCAGAACCGATGAAAATGAGGTTGAAAAACTCTATAACCTGGGTAAAGAAGCCTTCAATAACGAAAATTATTCAATATCTGCGGAATTTCTAAAGGAAGCTCTCGAAATAAACCCTAATCACAACCCCTCCAGGGAAATACTTGACCAGATACGGCAGCTGAATGAGCTTGAATTCAACGAAGAGCAGTTTATTAATGAAGGAATAAATCTTTATGAAAAAGAAAATTACAAAGAAGCCCTGAATGTATTCAGAAAAGTCCTCCAGAACAACCCGGCTAATGAAACAGCCCAGGAATATGTTGATAATGTTAACGATCGCGCTGAAGAACAATACGTAAAAGGTCTGGAAGCCTTTCGTAATGAGGATTACTCACTGGCTGAAGAAAAATTTAAAGATGCCCTGGATCTAAACCCCGAACACGGAGAGGCGGAAAAGGCGCTTGAAAGAATTGAAGCCCTCACAAACTAATTTTTAGTTTAAATTATACCTGAACTTTCTTGTTCTTCCCTGAACTACGATATATCCCGGATTTACTTCTATGAGCCTGTAATCTCCTATAAAATCATGCCTTCCGTATAAATCATCTCCTATAAGAGCATAAAAATCCCCATCCTGCCTCATAACTCCCCTAAAATCCATACGCGGCGCATACTCGGTTATCTGCTGTACTGCTTTCTCTTCCTTTTCTTCTTCAGAAGGCTGCTCCTTATGCCCTCTCTCTTCTTTTATTTCCTTAACAGTCTCATCATCCAGCAGCGCAAACAGGACTCTTTCATAAGCCTGGGAGTTTTTTATCTTTTCTACGGTTTCACTTATGTGTTTTTCAACGTTTATGTCATCGCTTAAAATAACATAAGCCACCGCTAATCCCACTATTATTAATAATATTAGTTTTTTCATAGATTTTTTCTTTTCTTTTATCGAATTATAAGTTTACCAAATATAAATTTAATTATCCAGCTTTTTATTCAATGAAAATAGTTGGCTACCACATCAATCTTATAGTATTTATCGTCAAAAGTATATGCATCAGACTCACTCTCCGCATCAACCTGGCTTATGCG
>PWEK01000009.1 GCA_003553445.1 Elusimicrobiota bacterium | reverse complement strand
GGTCGTTTTCGGTGGCGACTGCTATTACAATGCCTCCCCTGGCTTTTACCTCTTCAATATTTGCCAGCATTTTTTCATAGACTGATGATCTTGTGGCAATTGCCACAACCGGCATTTCTTCGTCTATAAGTGCTATGGGGCCGTGCTTCATCTCCCCTGCCGGGTAACCTTCGGCGTGAATATAGGATATTTCCTTGAGCTTCAGGGCCCCTTCAAGGGCGATAGGATAATTTATATTTCTTCCCAGGAACAGAAAATCCCGTTTTTTGAAGTATCTGCGCGCTATTGACTTTATGTTTTCGTGCTGATTATCCAGAAACTGTTTTACCTGCAGGGGAAGGTGTATAAGGTTCTGCGATATCGCTTTTGCTTCTTTGGAGGTGATTGAATTTCTTTTTTTTGCCAGGTAGAGCGTAAGAAGATAGATTGCAGTAAGCTGAGATGTAAAGGCCTTCGTTGATGCTACGCCGATTTCAGGCCCGGCGTGTGTGTATATTACACTGTCTGCCTCCCTGGTTGCGCTTGACCCTTCAACGTTGCATATCACTGCTGTTCCTGCTTTTCTTGAAGATGCTTCTTTTATAGCGGCAAGGGTATCTGCGGTTTCGCCGGACTGGGTTACGGCAATCAGGAGGCTTTTTTTATCTATGGGCGGTTTTCGGTATCTGAATTCCGATGCAATATCCACTTCACAGGGTATTTTCAGAAAATCTTCAAGGAGAAACTTTGCAGTCAGGCAGGCATGATAAGCCGTGCCGCAGGCTGCCATATAGATTCTTTCTATTTTTTTAAGGTACGAGCTGCTGAAATTGAAGCGGCTGAAGTTTACTTCTGCGTTCTCTCTGTTTATGCTTCCAAGCAGGGTTTCCTGTATGGCGCTTTGCTGTTCGAATATTTCCTTAAGCATAAAGTGGCGGTATCCCTGTTTCTCAGCCATAATGGGGTTCCAGTTTATAGTAGATATTTCATAGTCGGATGCATTTCCGCTTTTATCGAATATTTCAACTGAGTCCGGAGAAATTAAAGCGTTCTGACCGTTTTTAAGGTAGACTACTTTTTTAGTGCGCGATAGTATTGCGGGCGCATCTGAGGCTATAAAGTTACCGTTTTCGGAGAGGCCGATTATTAAAGGGGAGTCCTTTCTGGCGGCAAGTATTTTTTCTGGGTGTGCGGTGTTTATAATACCAATGGCGTATGACCCTTTAAGGGAGCTGGCGGTTTTAAGGAATGCCTCTTTAAAGCCATTATCCTTTAGATATTCTTCCATCTGATGCGCGATAACCTCGGTATCTGTTTCGGAAGTGAACTTATGACCCTTTTCTTTAAGTTTGCGTTTTATCTGGGTGTAATTTTCAATTATGCCGTTATGCACAACCACAGTATCACTGTTACAATCGGTATGAGGGTGGGCGTTTTCATCTGAAGGCCTGCCGTGGGTCGCCCACCTGGTATGCCCGATAGCCGAGTTTCCTTCAACGGGTTTTTGGGCAAGAAGATTTTCCAGGATATTTATTTTACCCTCGCACCTGCGTCTTTTAATTTTTGCGTTCTTGGATAAGGTTGCAATTCCGGCTGAATCATATCCCCTGTACTCGAGCTTTTTTAAGCCTTCAAGAAGTATTGAGGATGCCTGTTTTTTTCCCGTATATCCGACTATTCCACACATGTGGTTTTTTTAAGTAAGTTCATTTCTGGCTGCTTGGGCAATTCTCTCTGCGGCTGATTTTGTTTTTTCCCGGGTGGGGCCTTCAACCATTATTCTAAGCATGGGCTGGGTTCCCGAATAGCGCACAAGGACACGGCCGGAGTCGCCGAGCTCTTCTTCAACCTGTTTTATTTTTTTCTGCAGAAGGGGCTTCTCATCCAGCGGCGGTTTTTCTTTAACGGTTATATTTTCAAGTTCCTGCGGGTAGGTTTTCATTACCGACGCGAGCTCCGAGAGTTTTTTTCCGGTATTTTCCATTACTGAAAGGAGCTGGAGAGCCGTTATAATGCCGTCACCGGTAGTATGATGGTTAAGAAATATTATGTGACCCGAGTCCTCTCCTCCGATAACGGCGTTGTGCTTGCGCATTTTTTCAAGGACAAATCTGTCTCCCACGGGAGCTTCGATTCTTTTTATCCCGTTTTTTTCAAGGCATTTTAAGAGGCCTATGTTACTCATGACAGAGGTTACGGCCAGATTGTTCTTTAGAGCGCCCCTTTTCTTCATATGGGTTGCGCATATAGCTATGATTTTGTCTCCTGTTACGGTTTCTCCTTTTTCATCTATGGCTATGAGCCTGTCTCCGTCTCCGTCAAAAGCCAGCCCTATGTCAGCGCCGTTCTTTTTTATCTTTTCTGAAAGTATCTCAGGATGCAGGGAGCCGGAATCTTTATTTATATTAATGCCGTCGGGGTCTACATTTTCGGTAGTAACGCTGGCCCGCATCTCCCTGAAAAGCGTGGGGGCTACTTTGTATGTGGCGCCGTTGGCGCAGTCAACCGCCACTTTCAGCCCTTCCAGGGATATGTGTTTAGGAAGAGTATGGCGCAGGAATACTATGTATCTGCCGGTTGCGTCTTCCGCCCTGTAGGCTTTTCCGATTTGGGGTGAGGGGGGAAGAAGGTTTTTAAGGTTGTCTTCAAATATCAGCTCTTCTATTTTTTCTTCCTGTCCGCTGTTAAGTTTTAACCCGGAATTCAGAAATATTTTGATGCCGTTGTCTTCAAAAGGGTTGTGGGATGCGGAAATAACCACTCCCGCGTCTGCGTCCATATTATTTGTGATAAAGGATATACCCGGAGTTGGCATGGGTCCCACAAGAACGACATCCGCCCCCATCGAGCATATTCCCGAAGCCATTGCGCTTTCTATCATATAGCCGGATAGGCGGGTATCTTTTCCCACTACAATCCTGGGCCTGTGCCCCTTGCGTTTGAGTATGTAGGCAAGGGCCTGTCCTATCTTCAGTGAAATTGACGAGGTAATGGGATAATTGTTTGCTATTCCCCTGATACCGTCTGTGCCGAATAATTTTTTCATTTTTCTTTCCTTGCCTTTTCTACCTCCTGCCGAAGTTTTATTATTGTTCCTTCTTCATAGTAGCCTCTTGCGGTTGTGTTTGGATAGAGCAGGACGTTTTTAGCCATTATAGTTCCGGGGGAAGTTACGGAGTTGCATCCGGTCTCGCATCCGTCTGCCATAATGGCGCCGATTTTGCGCAAGCCGGTATCTATATTTTTTCCGCTGGTTTTCAGATAAACATTTTCCTGAGTTAGTTTGAGGTTTGCAAGTTTTGTGCCGGCCCCCAGATTAACGCTTCCGATTATGGAATCTCCTATGTAAGCAAAATGCCCTGCCTTGCTTTCACCGAGGAGCGCCGAATTTTTCACTTCGGTGGCGTGACCTATTACGCAGTTCTCTCCGGATAAGACATTCCCCCTTATGTAGGCGGAGTGTCTTACCTGCGTGTTCTTTCCTATTACTGTAGGGCCGTCAATAAATGCGCCGGGTTCTATAACGGCTCCGGGCCCTATTTCAATCATATCGCTTTTCAGAAAAGCCCCGGCGTGTATCACCGCCGAGTTTTTAAGTTCTGTTGTGGCCGAAACCATGAAACCGGTTTTTTTTATATTTGCGGTGTTTGGATTTATTGTTTTTTTTATGGCTGATTTTAAGTTTTTTAAACCGTTCCATACGTATTCTTCTCCTTCAAAGAGCAGCTCAAAATACCGGTTCTCTTTATTAAAATATTTAGATGCCTTAAACATGTTATAAGATTACTAAAGTGATTTTCAAAAATCAAATTTTAATATAAGGACGCATCGGGACGGAAATTATGATGAAAATAGAAACTATTTGCTGATTTTCTTGCATTATACCTTAAATAGTTTTATCATAACTAAATAATTTATAATTATTACTCAGGAGGATTTGCCATGTCAAAGAAAAATGTAATAAAACTCTGCCGTATGAAAGAGGAGGGAACGCCGATTGCGGCTCTTACCTGCTACTCATATTCAATGGCCAGGATTATAGCAAAATGTGATGTTGATATGGTGCTTGTTGGTGATTCGGTCGGTATGGTTGAACTTGGTTATGAGAATACTATTCCGGTTACGGTTGAGGATATGATTCATCACACAAAGGCGGTAAAAAAAGCAGCGCCGGATGCTATGATTGTAACGGATATGCCGTTTTTAAGTTTTAACTTGAATAAAGAAAAAGCCCTTGAAAATGCAGGGCGGCTTTTCAGCGAGGCCGGGGCGGAAGCGGTGAAGATTGAAGGCGGAGGTCCGGTCTGCGACAAGGTGAGGTTTATAACTGAAAACAATATCCCTGTTATGGGGCACCTGGGGCTTACGCCTCAGTCGGTTCACAAGATGGGGGGATACCGGGTGCAGGGCAGAGCTGAAAAACAGGCTGAAAAGATTATGAAAGATGCCCGAATGCTTGAAGAAGCCGGTGTTTTTTCAGTTGTTCTTGAGGGAATTCCGCAGGAGCTTGCGAAAAAAATAACTGAAAGCCTTTCCGTTCCAACAATAGGCATCGGGGCCGGGGCGGGGTGCGACGGACAGATACTTGTTTTAAATGATATGCTGGGGCTGAATCTTGACTTCAAACCAAGGTTTGTGAGAAGGTATGCGCGCCTGGAGAGGGAAATTACCGGGGCTGTTGAGGGTTATGTAAAGGATGTAAGAGAAAGGAAATTCCCGTCGGAAGATGAGGCGTATTAAACGTGAAAATACTGAGGAAGATTCAAGAAGTAAAAAGTTTAAGAAAAAAGCAGCCGTATCCGGCAGGCCTGGTGCCTACTATGGGGGCCCTGCATACTGCTCATGCTTCTTTAATAAAAAGGGCAAAAGAAGAAAATAGGGCATTAATAGTAAGTATTTTTGTAAACCCGGCTCAATTCGGCCCCGGCGAAGATTATGACTCTTATCCAAGAACCTTTGAAGAGGACTTGAGGCTTTGCAGAAATGCCGGAGCGGATGCGGTGTTTTCTCCGGATGCCGAAGAGATGTATGACAGAGAGCATTCCTCATATGTAAAAGTGAGCGGAATTACCGATTTAATGTGCGGCGCTTTCAGGCCGGGTCATTTTGACGGAGTAACCACTGTTGTGGCAAAACTTTTCAATATAATTGAGCCGGACAGGGCTTATTTCGGTCAGAAGGATTATCAGCAGTTTAAGGTAATTGAAAGAATGAACAGGGATCTGAACTTTAACACTGATATTGTGATGTGTGATACGGTGAGGGAAAGTGACGGGCTGGCGGTTTCTTCCAGAAACAGTTATCTGGATAAGCGGCAAAGAAAGCAGGCTCCGTTTATTTTCAGGGCATTAAATAAGGGAAAGGAGATTATCCAAAAGGGCGCTGTAGACGGAAAAAGAGTAAAGGAAGAAATGGAGCGGATGATCAGGGAGAATATTCCGTGTTCCGAAATAGATTATATTGGTGTTTATGACACGGAAACATTAAGGGCCAGAAAAAAAGTCTCGGGAAAAGTTCTGCTTGCGGCAGCCGTTAAGATTGGTAAAGCGCGCCTGATAGATAATATTATTGTAGATGAATAGTTTAGAAAATCTTAAAGAAAAAAATAATGCGGTGATACTTGCTCATAATTACCAGATTCCGGAAGTCCAGGATATTGCTGATTTTTGCGGGGATTCACTGGGGCTTTCAAGGAAAGCGGCAGATACAGATAAAGATGTAATTGTTTTTTGCGGGGTTGATTTTATGGCTGAAACGGCTAAAATTCTCTCTCCGGAAAAAAAAGTGCTTCTTCCCGTTGAGGATGCCACCTGCCCCATGGCGGAAATGATAACCCCCCGGGAGATCAGGGATATAAGAAAAGAATACCCCGGCGCGGCGGTGGTTACATATGTTAATACGACTGCTGATGTGAAAGCCGAAAGCGATATCTGCTGTACTTCTTCAAATGCGGTTAAGGTTGTAAACTCACTTAAAGAGGAGAGGGTTATCTTTATACCGGACAGGAATCTCGCTGATTATGTTTCCCGGCATACCGAAAAGGAAATTATACCGTGGGAGGGCTTCTGCCTGGTACATGATAACCTGAGAAAGGGTGATGTTGAAAAGGCAAAGAGTGAAAACCCCGGCGCTGTTTTTATGGCTCATCCTGAGTGCAGACGGGAGGTTCTTGAGCTGGCTGATTTTATTTGTTCCACCGGAGGCATGTTTGATGTCGTGAGGAAAAACGAAGGGAAAAATAAATTCCTTGTCGGGACCGAGGCGGGAATGATATATCCCCTGAAAAGAGAATTCCCTGACAGGGAATTTATTCCCGTGAGTGAATCAATGATATGCAGCAACATGAAAAAAACAAACCTTGAAAAAGTAAAAAAGAGCCTTCTTTCAGCTGAAGATTCAGATGGGGTGCAGGTTCCCGGAGAAGTTCTATCTTCCGCAAGGAAAGCGCTTTACCGGATGCTTGAAATTGTTTGATGCCCGGGATTTATAAAAGTGATATCCTTATTGTTGGAACCGGTGTTGCCGGCCTGTCTCTTTCTCTTTACTTTGATAAAGATATTTCAACTGTCTTTGTAACAAAATCCCATCCCGAGGATTCTTCAAGCTTTCGCGCACAGGGAGGAATAGCCTGCGTTACCGATGCCGGGGATTCATTTGAAGAGCATGTGCGCGACACCCTTCTGGCCGGGGACGGCCTATGTGATATATCCACGGTCAGGCGGGTGGTAAACTCGGCTCCTTCAGCCATAGAGGATTTAAAAAGATGGGGCGTGAGTTTTACGGGTGGAAACAGAAGTCCCCGCCTGGGCCGTGAAGGAGGCCATTCAAAACGCAGGATACTTCACAGAGATGACAGGACCGGAGAGGAAGTAGAAAGAAAACTGCTAGAAAAAAACAAAGAGAAAGGAAGAAAAATATTCTCTAATCATACGGCGGTTAACCTTATAATCGAAAACGGCAGGTGTGTCGGTTGTTATGTGCTGGATAATAAAACCTTGAAGGTGAAGACCTTTCTGGCAAAAGAGGTGGTGCTCTGCAGCGGGGGGTGCGGTAAGGTGTATCTTTATACATCTAATCCAAACGTGGCAACGGGAGACGGGATAGCTATGGCCTACAGGGCGGGCGCCGCAGCGGTAAACATGGAATTCATTCAGTTCCACCCTACCTGTCTTTATTCGCCTAAAGAGAAGTCTTTTCTGATTACAGAGACGATGAGAGGGGAAGGGGCCGTGCTTGTGAACTCTTCGGGAGAGGAGTTTATGAAAAACTATGATGAAAGGGGAGAACTTGCTCCGCGTGATGTTGTGGCAAGGGCTATTGACAGCGAAATGAAGAAAAAGGGGCTGAAGCACCTGTATCTTGACATTCAATCCCGCAGAAGCCCGAAGTTCATAAAAAAGAGGTTTCCCACTATTTACAAAAAGCTGAAATCTCTGAATATAGATATTACTAAAGAAAATATTCCGGTGGTTCCTGCGGCGCATTACTGCTGCGGCGGTATAGACGTGGATGATTGCGGTTCAAGTTCGATTCCCGGGCTGTCGGTTCTGGGCGAGGCTTCTCATACCGGGCTTCACGGGGCAAACAGGCTTGCTTCAAACTCTCTTCTGGAGGCGCTGGTATATTCAAAGCGGGCTGCCTCCAAACTGAAAAGGGAAATTTCGGGTGTCTGTCATGCTGAGTCTCGAGAGTGGAAATATACAGGAAGCAGACTTCCGGAGGAAAAGGTTTTTATTGAGCAGAACTGGGAGTCATTGAGGAGGGTTATGTGGAATTACGTAGGGGTTGTCAGGTCTGATTACCGCCTGAAAGAAGCTGTAAAGAGGTTGAAAATAATAGAGAAAGATGTAAATTACCATTACTGGAATTATATTATAACTCCCGGCCTTGTCGAGATGAGGAATCTTCTGGATGTGGCGAAAATAATAATAAGGAGCGCGGCCTCCAGGAAGGAGAGCCGCGGCCTTCATTACAATATCAATCATCCGGAAAAGTTAGAAGAGCAGAGGAAAAACACGGTGATAAAAGTAAGGCGGAACAAAAATGACGGAAAGAATAAGTCATAAAGTACAAGTCCGGTTTGTTGTGAGGGGGGTGTTGTGAAGAGGCTTGTTGTGAAGGGGGCGAGGGAGCATAATCTTAAGGATATTGACCTGGAGCTGCCCAGAAACAGTTTTATTGTCGTAACCGGGGTTTCGGGTTCGGGGAAGTCTTCCCTGGCTTTTGATACTCTGTATGCGGAGGGGCAGCGCAGGTATGTGGAGTCGCTTTCTTCCTATGCAAGGCAGTTCCTGGGGCAGATGAAGAAGCCCGATGTAGATTCCATTACGGGGATACCTCCGGCCGTGGCCATACAGCAGAAGGGCCCGGGGTATAATCCCCGCTCTACGGTAGGAACCCTTACGGAAATATACGATTATCTCAGGCTGCTCTTTGCCAGGGTCGGCGTTCCTCACTGCCCAAAATGCGGAAGGATGATAAAATCACAGTCTGTGGATGAGATAGTTAAAAAGATACTGGAATATTATGAAAACAAGAAAATACAAATAATGGCCCCGCTGGTAAGGGGCAGAAAGGGGGCGTACAGGGAGCTTTTTGACCGCCTCAGGGGAGAGGGCTTCATAAGTGTGGAAATTGACGGAAAACCTTATTCTCTTGAGGAAAAAATTGAGCTGGATAAAAACAGAAAGCATGACATAAAAATTGTTGTTGACAGACTTACCCCTGCCGGCAGTTCGTCAGGAATTGAGAGAATTACCGATTCAATTGAACTTGCCCTGAAAGAATCCGGCGGAACGGCAGAGGTGAAATCCAAAGATTCAGCTGAGGTTTTTTCCAAACATTACGCCTGCGCTCTCTGCGGTATAAGCGTTGAGGAGATAGAACCGAGGAATTTTTCGTTTAACTCTCCGTTCGGAGCCTGCGAAGAATGTTCGGGGCTTGGGGTTAAGCTGGTGGTGGATGAAGACCTTGTGGTTCCGGATAAAAACCTTTCGATAAACCAGGGGGCATTGAAACCCTGGAGCGCCCCGATAACAACCAGGAGGCGCAGGTGGCAGGCCTCAGCCAGAAGGTATGCAATGCAGATGGTTGCCACCCTTGCCTCAGAGATGGGGTTCAGCCTGGACACCCCTTTTAAGAGCCTTAAGAAAAAAGCCCGCCGCGCGCTTCTTTACGGCTCTGATAAAGAGTATGAGTTTGTTCTGCAGAAAGGGGGGAGGGTATACCGGAAAAGCCAGAGGTTTGAAGGGGTGATTTCGCAGCTTACGAGAAGACATCTTCAGACCGATTCTTCTTATGTAAGAGATAAAATTCAGAATGAATATATGCGCGAGATGGATTGCCCCTCATGCGGAGGCAGCCGTCTGAAGAAAGAGGTTCTTTCAGTTACAGTTGGCGGGAAGAATATTGCAGAGCTTACTGCAATGCCCGTAAACTCCCTGAAAGAAAGCATCGAAAAAGTAAAGAAGGGGTTTTCTGATTTTGAAATGAAGATTGCCGGGAAAATATTGAGCGAGCTTACGTCCCGGCTGGGTTTTCTGATAGATGTGGGCGTGGATTATGTTTCTCTGGACAGGAAAGCAAGCACCCTTTCTTCCGGAGAGTCTGAAAGAATCAGGCTGGCTACGCAGATCGGCTCCTCGCTCGTAGGAGTCATATATATTCTGGATGAGCCTACGGTGGGGCTGCATGCCAGGGATACGGCGCGTTTGCTAAGGTCGCTCAAAAGACTTCAGGAGCTCGGAAACACGGTTGTTGTTGTGGAGCATGACCCCGTTACAATCCAGGAGGCGGACTATATAGTTGACCTGGGGCCCGGAGCGGGACTGAACGGGGGAGAGGTTGTTTATTCCGGCAGCAGGGATAAATTCAGCGAGGCGAAAAATTCAATTACAGCGGATTATTTTACAGGAGGGAAAAATATCCCGATGCCTGATAAAACAAGAGAACCCGGCGGGAAAAAAATAAGTTTGAAAGGGTGCTCCCAGCATAACTTAAAAAAAATAGACGTGGATTTCCCCCTGGGACTACTTATCTGCGTCACCGGTGTTTCAGGTTCGGGTAAAAGTACGCTTGTGGAAGAGATTTTATATAAGGCCCTTAAAAAGGAAAAAAACCCGTCCGCTTCCTTTTATCCGGGCAGCTATAAAAAGATCGAGGGGGCTGATAATATAAAGAATATTATAAATATTGACCAGACTCCTATTGGAAAGACTCCCCGTTCAAACCCGGCAACCTACACTAAAGTGCTGACTCCCATAAGGGAACTTTTTGCCAGGCTTCCGGAAAGCAGGGCCAGGGGCTACTCAAAAGGGAGGTTTTCCTTCAATGTGAAGAAGGGAACCTGCGCCAAGTGCAAGGGACAGGGGGAGATTAAGCTTGAAATGCATTTTCTGCCGGACATTTATGTTCCCTGTGAATCCTGCGGCGGAAAGAAGTACACAGACGCAACGCTGCAGATAAAATACAGGGGAAAAAACATCCATGATGTTATGGAGATGACGGTGGATGAAGCCCTTGATTTTTTCTCCCGGATTCCTTCTGTGAAATCAACACTTCAGACGCTTGCCGATGTCGGACTGGGCTATGTAAAGCTGGGGCAGCCCTCAACAACACTTTCGGGGGGAGAGGCCCAGAGGATAAAGCTTGCAAGAGAGCTGTCAAAAAAGAGTTCGGGAGAAACCCTTTATATTCTGGATGAACCCACAACCGGACTTCACTCCGATGATGTTAAATACCTTCTTTCTGTTCTTCATTCTCTTGTTGACAGGGGAAACACGGTTGTTGTTATAGAGCACAATATGGATGTTATAAAGAATGCTGACCTGATTATTGATATGGGGCCGGAAGGAGGCAGCTCGGGGGGTCGGGTGGTTGTTTGCGCGAAGCCTTTAAACTTGATAAAATATCAGCGAAGTTATACAGGTAAATTCCTGAAGAAATATCTAAGAGGAAAACGGTAATTAAAATGATAAAAAAATATTTTCTTTTTCTGACTTTAGTTGTCATCTGCGCTGCATCCGGCGCAGCCATGCCTGCTCCCGGAGAGGATCCGGGCAGGCTCTATGAATTCGGGCTTAACCTTTACAGAGAAGGAAACTACAGCATAGCACGCCAGAAGTTTGAGGAGTATATCAGAAACTATTCTGACGGTCCTGAGATAATGAATGTCCGGCTTTATCTTGGCAAGACCATGCTGGAAACCTCTGACTTTTCCGAAGCTTTTGAGGTCTTTGAAGAGCTGAAAATAGATTATCCCGGGACGCCGGCTTCAAGGCATGCGGCGATTCTGATGGCTGATACCAGGTATTATGAGGGAAGATACGGGGAGGCTGCAAAGCTTTATGAGGATTTTATAGAAAAATATCCTGATTCCAACCTGCGTGAGGATGCGCTTTATTTCAAGGCTGACAGCAGATTCGCCGCAGGGGAGTACTTCGATGCGGCAGAGAATTTTGAGATGTTTGTTGAGGAATATCCTGAAAGCGAATATGTCTATTATGCCCTTTTGTCCATAGGGTTATCCTATTATAATGCCGGAAGGTATGATACGGCAGCGGAGTCGCTGAGGGAGGTTTCGGATGAGGATACCCCTGATGAAATAAGAGCGGAAGCTCTCTATTACAGGGCGCTAAGCCTGATTGAAACGGGAAGCTATTCGGAGGCCCGGGATATACTTGAAATGATAATTTCCGAACTTCCGGATTCGGATTATTATTATGAGGCAATGTTTAAGGTGGCAGAGAGCTATATGGAAGAAGAGAGGTATGAGAGCGCCAGGCGGGAGTTTGAAAAAATAATATCTGAGTCGGAAATCCCGGAAGATCTGGCGGCGAGCGCTGATTTTCAGATTGGGGAAAGCTATTATATTCAAGAGAAATACGGTCTTGCGGTCAGGCACTGGGAGGAATTTGCTGAGAGATACCCCTATCATGACCTTACCCGGTCTGCCCGCTATTCAATAAACTGGAGCTGGCTTAAGCTTGGGGAACATACAAGGGCGGCAAGGGGTTTCAGCGAATTTATTCAGGATTATCCGCATTCCGACAAGGCTGCTTCGGCTCAGTTTCTACTGGCTAATGCGTATTATTATGACAGGGCTTTCTCCAGGGCTGCCGTTGAATATGGAAGGGTTGTGGAGTTTTATCCCAGGAGCCCTTTTGTCGACCGGGCTCTTTTCTGGCAGGGGATGAGTCTTTTTAACTCGGGAAAATACGATGAGTCTGTGGAGGTAATGGATGAGTTCATAGAAAAAAACCCTGAACACATGCTTGTCCCCAGGGCTCATTATTACTCGGCTGAGTCATTTATTGAAATGGAGAGTTACGGCATGGCTCGCTCCAGGCTGAGAAAGATAATGCAAAGTTATCCGGACAGCGAAGTTTATGACCGCTCTCACCTGGCCCTTGCTACGACATATTACAGAGAAGGCAATTATGAAGAATCCAGGAGGATTTACAGTGAGGTCTATCAGGAGGCTTCTGACAGGGAGGTTATATTCAGGGCCGGAATAGGCCTGGGAAATTCGCTCTTCAGAATGCGCAGGTATGCCGATGCAGTTGAGGCCTATTCAAAGCTTGAAGAGACGCCGGAAGTAAGGTTTCAGATAGGTTACGCCTATTACAGAGACGGGGATTTTCAAAACAGCAGTGAGGTTATGAGGGATCTTCTTGAGAAATACCCTGATTCGGATTATGATGAGGTTGCTCTTTATTATGAGGCGTGGAGTCATTTCAGGCTTGAGAATTTTGGCAGGGCGCGTCAGCTTTTCAGAAAGTTTTACAGGAACTTCCGCAATCACAGGCTTGCTCCGGATGTGCTTTTGAGGGCCGGTGACGCTCTTTACAATGAGGAAAAATACGAAGAAGCAGTTCAGCAGTATCAGGAGGTTATGGATGAGTTTCCCGATACAGAAGCCGCTCTGCACGCCCTTTATAATGCGGGATGGAGTTACCAGACCGCAGGAAAATATTCACAGGCGATGGAAATATATGAAGAGTTTCTTGAAAAATACCCGGAATCGGATCTGGCAAAAGACATCTACTATAGAATGGGCGAGTATTATTTTGATGAAGGAATATACGATAGAGCGGCTGATATATATATGAGAATGTATGAGAATATCACTGAGGATTCGGTGAGGGCGGAGGCTCTATACTGGGCCGGGTGGAGTTACTTCCGAGACGGAGAAACTGAGGAAGCCCTGGATAAGTTCAAGAGATTTATTGATGAATTTCCCGACCACGAAATGGCGGCGGAGGCTCATTTCCGCGCGGCGCAGACCTATTATGACATAAGAAAGATGGATGAGGCTGTGGAATGGCACAGGAAAGTAATAGAAGAATTTCCAGGTTCGAATTACGCCCCGGAATCGTACTACTATAAGAGCCTTGCTTTAAGAGAGTTAGACAGAGAAAGTGAAGCGGATGAAGCTGAAGAAAAAGTAAGAGAGCTTTTTCCCGAGTCCGAAGCGGCGGCGAAACTGTTGCTGGAAGAAGGGAAGGGATATCACAGAAGAGGGGAGTACGGGCGCGCCCGGGAAGTATTTGAAAGAGTTACGGCTATATCTTCACGGGAGACTGCGGCGGAGGCCAGAAAACGCATAGCTGATATTTATTTTTCTGAAGACAACTACTCCTCTGCCGCAAGCGAGTATCTTAAGGTGCCCCACCTTTACGGAAGGTATACAGAGATTGCCGCCGAATCAAGATACATGGCTGCAAGGAGCAAGCATCTTGAG
Organism: Elusimicrobiota bacterium; assembly: GCA_003553445.1. Lineage (GTDB taxonomy): Bacteria > CG03 > SLGR01 > SLGR01 > SLGR01 > PWEK01. The sequence goes on along the minus strand of PWEK01000009.1, from coordinate 23,204 downwards.
GGAGATTATGAAACCGCCCGGGGGAATTACAGCAGGGTGATTGAAGACTATCCGGATACTGAGTGGGCAAGGCGGGCCCGTGAGTATCTTGAAGAGATAAGATGATAAAGAGGTTTCTTTTTTTTCTTCTTGCGGTTTTGATTTTTCAGGACCGCCCCTTAGTTTTCGGGGACGGCGAACTTGATTTGCCTTCTGTTTACGTATGGGGGGAGGACCGTTCTGACATCCCGGGGGTGGAAACCGAGGACGTATTTGTATTTCCGCATCTCAGAAAGAGCGATTTTTTACAGCCTTTGAGCCTTAAACTTCCTCAGAGACAGAGGCCTTTTAAGTTTTTTGAAGGGGGAGCCGGTTTAAGGCTTATTGCCGGAGCAGGGAATTATGATGAGTATTTTCTCCGTGTAATTAACAAGCTTGATTCCCGTGACGGATGGTTTTACACCTGTGATGTGTCGGGAACGAGGCAGCGCATTGATTCAAAGGGGGATCACCGTTCGGTGGTCAAGGGGGTCCTGGAGGCCGGTGAAAACAGGAGGTTTTACCGCTGGAGCGCTAAAGCAAGGGGGCAGACTGAAGACTTTCACCTTTCCAGGGAGCTACTGAATCTCGGCGGGGATATTTCCTGGCAGCCGGGTCGGTTTGATATGTCTGCGGGGGGTGGATATACAAGGGTGGGTGTTGAAAGTTATGATTCAAATGAGGTGAGGTTAAGCGGCTCTGCCCGTTACTCGCCCTTCTATGGCAACCGGCTTTCACTTGAGTTTTCATCGGGGAGGCTGCAGTATGATGAGGAATCCAGGCAGTGGGTGAGGCCGGATTTAAAATACACGAATACCGCATTGAGAAATTTATCTTTTTCCGCGCGGATGGGTTATAGAGACGGCCTGTTATGGCAGGCCTCTGTCTCCGGTGAGGTCCTGCCGGCGGGTTGGAAAATCTATGCTCGAAGGGATATAAAGGACAGAGAACTGTACGGTATTTATGAGAATAAAAATACTCTTAAACCTGTTTCCATGCCCGAGGCGCAGAAAGAGGATGTATACGGAGTAAGGATAGCCGGGGATTTGCCGGGGGGAATTTCTGCTTATACGGATTTAAATTATGCTGTTGTGGAAAATCCTCTGACGATAGTCAAAAGCGGCGAATACGGGCAGCTCTTCAATATGAGTGAAGAACGGGATATTCTTTCGCTGAAAGCCCGGGCGGAAAAAGGGTTCTTTTCATGCGGGGCGAAATTAAGGAACGCCGGAAAAGAAATGCCGTATATATATAACAAGTTTTATGCCGGTTTTTCCCCTGCTTTTAATATAGCCGGAAGAAGGGTGAAAATTAACACCCGGGCGAATTATTTTTCCGAGCATGAGGCCTGGCTTGACAAACAGGGAAATGAAAGCCAGGATATCGAACCTTATGTGAGTTTGGATATTGAACTTTCTGTTCATTTGAACAGTTATTTTGATATTACAATCGGAGGTGAAAATCTGCTGAATGAGGATATTTTACCGCAGGGAAGATACGGAATGTCCGACCCCAGGTATTATATTCTGGTGGGCATAGGGTACAGACAGCTGAAATAGAGATAGTAGAGGGAGGTAATAGATATGCTTAGTTTCTTTCTGGACGGCGGTTTTATGATGTGGCCGCTGTTGATTGCGTCTGTTATTGTTGTGGCAATAATAATAGACAGGTTTGTTTATTTTAAGAAGGCGGAGGTTAATGAGATTGAACTTTTTGAAAATGTTAAGGATAAACTCAGGGCTCACGGCCCCGAGGCGGCTATTGCATACAGCGAGGAATGCGGCGGCCCCATATCTTCAATTTTGAAGGCCGGGCTGAAAGAATACGGTAAGGACCGGCAGCGGATTGAGGAATCTTTTGAAAGGGAGGCCCTTATTGTCCTTCCGGAGTTGAGGAAATATCTTCCGGCCCTGGGTACAATCGGAAGTGTTGCTACCCTGATGGGTTTTACAGGGACCGTAATGGGCATGATTAACGCTTTTACTTCAATAGCGGTTGCGGGAACTACTTCGCCTTCTATCGTGGCGGGAGGAATAGCCGAGGCGCTGACCACAACAGCCACAGGGCTTATAATAGCCATATTTTCGCTTGTTTTTTACCATTACTTTAACCACCGCTCTGAAAAAATACTTCTTGAAGTAGAGAAGGCTTCAAGAAACCTGATGGATCTTATGGAGGATTATAGAGGTGTTTGACAGATTTAAGAAAAAAAAGAATTCAGAGAACGTTTTCTCTACAATGGCCCCCATGGCTGACATTGTGTTTCTGCTTCTTATATTCTTTATGCTTACCTCCGCTTTTGTAATGGAGCCCGGTATTGATATAAACCTGCCGCGGGCGCTTACAGCCGAGGACCAGGAGAGGAGGGAGGTTGTGCTTACGATAACGGGAGACAGGACACTGCTTTTAAATGAGGATGTTGTTTCGTTTGACGAACTTAAAAATGCCCTGGAAAGGAAATTCGCCGATGCCGGGGATAAAGGACTGCTTATAGTAAGGGCCGATGAGGGGGTCCCGCATGGGCTTGTAGTCCGCTCTCTGGATATTTCAAGACAGGCGGGGGTGAGTCAGCTGGCCATTGCCACTGAGAGGCTGCAGGATTAGGAAGGGTTAAATGAACTTCCGCAAGAGTCTGCTGATATCGTGCATTTTGCATATTCTTGCTTTTATTCTTGTCCCCGGACTGAGAATACAGGAGCATGAAACTGAATGGGTGGAGGTTTCACTGGAGGCTTTTCCCGATGAGGTTGAACGCGCGCCGGATTACAGGCCGGGAGATGAGGCCGTTCCCGAGCCTTCGGCAGAGAGGCCTCAGCCTGATAGGGCTGAGCTGCCGGTTCCTTCCGAGGAGTACGAGGTTGGAGTTCCGGTCAGGGATATAGATGAAGAGACGCCTGAAATGGAAGAGGAAAGGGATTTGACCCCCGTGAGAGAAAGGCCGGTTGCGGACAGAAGGGTTCCCGGAAGGCAGGAGAGAACAGGGATTACCGAGGAGGAGGGAGAAGAAGAGGCCGGCGAGGTTACCGGCCCTGTGGCGCAGAGGGAGCTTATAGAGAGGGTTACCCCCCAGTACCCCGAATGGGCTGAAGAGGCCGGAATAACAGGAGAGGTGAGGCTGAGATTCTGGGTTTCTCCCGAAGGCCGTGTAACAAGGGTTGAGCTTCTTACAACCTCGGGTTATCCGGATTTTGATTCAAGGGCGGTGGAAGCTCTCCGGCAGTACCGTTTTTCTGAGCTGCCGGAGGATGAGCCTCAGGAAACACAATGGGGAACGATAACAATTCTTTACAGGCTGTGAAGGAGTACCTGGATTTTGCCCGCGACATAGCCGAAGAGGGGGGAGCGAGGCTCATTGAGGGGCTTAATTCTGAAAGAAAAATAAGCTACAAAGGCAGGGTTGATCTTGTTACTGAAATGGACAGAGAAAATGAGAGGCTCCTTGTTAAAAGAATAAGTGAGAAATACCCGTCTCATGATATACTTGCAGAGGAAGGAAGTTCAAAAAATACCGGCTCTCCTTACAAATGGATAATAGATCCTCTGGATGGCACAACTAACTATGCGCATGGTTTCGGGTTTTTCTGTGTGTCGGTGGCCCTGTGGGAGAAAGAAACGGGGCCGCTTGCGGCTGCGGTACATGCGCCTTTTCTAAGGGAGCTTTATGAGGCCGGCAGGGGGTCGGGCGCCTTCCTAAACGGAAGAAGCATAAATGTAAGCAGGGTTGATAAAATTGAAAACGCGCTTCTGGCTACGGGGTTTCCGTATGATGTAAGGGAGTCCGGAGATAATATAGAGCATTTTAAAACTTTTCTGATGAGGGCCAGGGGTGTGCGGCGGCCGGGATCCGCGGCCATTGACCTGTGCCAGGTGGCTGCAGGCCGTTTTGACGGTTTCTGGGAGATTAAATTAAATCCCTGGGATACAGCAGCAGGGGTTCTTATTGTGGAAGAGGCAGGGGGGAAGGTTTCTGATTTTGACGGGGAGGTATATGATCCGTATAAAAAAAAGATACTTGCGACAAACGGGCATATTCATGAGGAAATGAAGGAGGTTTTAAGCGAAAAATGAATAAGGATGTTATTATAATAGGCGGCGGTCCCGCGGGACTGTCGGCTGCAATTTACGCCGCGCGGGGCGGATTGAAGGCCCTGGTAATGGAGAAGGCCCTGCCGGGCGGAAAACTGCTCAGCTACGATAAAATAGAAAATTACCCCGGTTTTACCGAGGGAATATCAAGCCCCCAGCTGGGGCAGAGGTTTAAAAATCAGGCTGATAATTTCGGCGCGGAATTTGTTACGGAAAAAGCTGTTTCCTTAAGCAAAGACAGGGATTTATTTGAGGTGAAGACTGAAAATGCCGGGGATTATAAAGCGAACTCTGTAATTATTTCCTGCGGCACATCAAGAAAGAAACTGGGTGTTTCTGGAGAAGACGAGTATGTTGGCAAGGGGGTTTCCTACTGCGCTGTATGCGACGGGCCCCTCTTTAAAAACCGTGAAGTTGCGGTAGTCGGAGGAGGAAACGCCGCATGCGAAGAGGCAATATTTCTCTCAAAGTTCGCCCGGAAAGTTAACCTTATTCACCGCAGGCCTGAATTAAGGGCGGTGGAGTGCCTCAGGAAAAAGATTGAGCGCAATGAAAAGATAGAACTAATACTTTCCGAGGAAGTGCAGGAAATACGGGGAAACGGTATGGTCAAGTCTTTGGGGCTGAAGAAAGGGGGGGAGCTTAAGGTAAACGGGGTGTTCATATACGTCGGGATGCAGCCTAATACGGGTTTTGTTAAGGGTTTTTTAAAGACAGAGGACGGATTTATAGTCACAGCTGAAAACCTTGAGGCCTCTGTCGAGGGCGCATACGCAGCCGGCGACTGCCGATACGGGGCTATGCGCCAGGTAATAAGCGCCTGCGGGGAGGGAGCGCGGGCGGCTGAAGAAGCAAGGAAATACATAGAGAAAAAGAAAGGTAAAGCATATGATTGGTGAAAAAAAGATACAGAAACTGATTCAGGAGAATTCTACGAAAATCGTTCTGATTGTTATGGATGGGGTGGGCGATACAACCGACTCTTCCGGAATGACGGCGCTTGAACAGGCGAAGACCCCTAATCTTGACAGGCTGGCTTCAGAGTCTGAAACCGGGCTTACGATTCCGGTGGACCGGGGTATAACCCCTGGTTCGGGCCCGGCCCACTTATCGCTTTTTGGCTATGACCCTTTTAAGCATGAAATCGGAAGAGGGGTTCTTGAAGCGCTTGGTATAGGGATTTCGCTGGGGCCGAATGATCTGGCGGCCCGGGCGAATTTTGCGACAAGGTCTAAGAAGGGAATAATTACTGACCGCCGAGCAGGCAGAATACCAACAGAGGAAAATAAGCGGCTCGTAAAAAAGTTGAATGACAGAATTAATTCCATAGACGGTGTAACCGTAAAGGTGTATCCGGGCAAGGAACACCGTTTTGTGGTTGTATTCTCCGGTGAAGGACTCAGCGATAATCTTGCTGATGCCGATCCCCAGCAGACAGGGAAGAAAGAAAAATTCGTCGATGCTCTGGATGAAGAATCACAGAGGGCCGCAAATATAACCAGCGGATTTATAAAGAATGTGCAGGAGGTTCTCAGGGATGAGGAAAAAGCGAACTCCTGTCTTTTAAGGGGCCTGGCAAAAATTCCGGGAATAATTAAAATGGATGAACTGTTCGGGCTGAAAACATGCGCATTGGCCTCCTATCCCATGTATAAGGGTCTTTCAAGGCTTGTGGGGATGGATATTGCGGACGGCTTGGAGACCCTGGATGATGAATTAAAAGAGCTTAAAAAAAGGTATGATGATTATGACTTTTTTTACTTTCATGTAAAGAAAACCGATTCCTACGGTGAAGACGGAAACAGGGAGGGAAAAGTGAAAACTATCCAGGAGTTTGATTCTATGCTGGGTGAAGTGACAGCGCTTAACCCCGATGTTCTATGCATAACTGCTGATCATTCCAGCCCTACGGATATGAAAGCGCATTCGTGGCACCCCAATCCTATTTTGATAAAGGGGCCGTATATGAGAAAAACCCCGGGTCAGAAGTTTACCGAAAAATCATGCCTTTCCGGTTCGCTGGGGACCTTTATGGCCGGTGATGTTATGCAGCTTCTTCTCTCCCAGGCCGGCAGGTTAAAAAAATTCGGGGCATAGTAATGCTTGAACGGAGTTTTTCAATGTGCTATCATTTCAATACAGGAGAAGGAGAAAATGAGAATAATTAGAATTATGAAATATTTCCCGGTTTTTCTTGTACTTATGTATACGTCTTTTCTATCAGCCTGCGCTGAAAGAGAGGATGTGGTGGCATATGTGGGAAGAGAAACTATAACGGAAAGAGATTTCAGAGAGAGAATAAATGAGCTTCCGGGGTACTATCTCGGTTTTATGGCCAGCGAGGGGGGCAAGAGGCAGTACCTGGAGGGGATGATTAAGGAGGAGCTTCTCATACAGAGGGCTAATGATAAAAATATTGACCAAATACCTGAGGTAAGACAGAGGCTTGAAGAAGTAAGAAGAGAGGTGCTTCTAATAGCAGCGGTAAATTATGTACAGGAGAATGAAATCAGGGTGTCTGACAGGGAACTCAGGGAATATTATGAGAATAATAAAGATAGGTTCAAGGAGCCTCTAAGCGTGAGGGTGAGCCATATACTGATGAGGAGAGAGGAAGAGGCTGAGGAGGTTCTCAGCAGGATAAGGCAGGGGGCTTCCTTTGAAAGAATGGCTAAAGAACATTCAATAGATTCACTTACGGTTATGGAAGGCGGGGATATGGGCTATATAGAAAGGGGGGAGATGACCCCGGATTTCGAAGAAGCGGTATTCAGCATGGAAAGGGTCGGTGAAATAAGCGATGTGATTAAGTCTCCATTCGGTTATCATATAATAAAATTAACCGGGAGAAAGAGGAGAAGTGAAGAGGGTTTCGATGAAAACAGGGAATACATAAAGCAGCGCCTTAAGGAACAGAAGTTTAATGACTTGCTTGAAAGGTACCGCCGGGAGTATAATGTAAGGATAAATCATGATGTTCTGGGGAGGTTGGACATAGGGGAAAATGAATTTGAGGATTTTTGAAGATGAAAAGAAATAAGTTGAATTTAAAAATATATTTACTCTCTATCGGCGTGCTGCTTATGGCTGTAGCAGCGATGGCAGAGAGGGAGGTCGTTGACAGGGTAGTAGCCAGGGTCAATGATGAAATAATTCTTTATTCAGAGTTTTCGGAAAGGTTTAATCCGGTTATGGAGGAGTACGGCCGGTTTCTGGAAGGCGCTGATCTACAGAAAGGAAAAAATGAGCTTAAGGAAAATGTTCTTGATCAGATAATAGATGAGAAGCTTCTGCTCCAGAAAGCCCGCCTGGAAGGCATTACGGTTTCGGATGAGGAGATTGATCAGGGTATTGGTGAAATCAGAAACAGGTTTCCCACCGAAATGGAGTTTAAGGATGAGATTGCGCGCCAGGGCTTAACCGGCGGAAATTTCAGGGAGAATATTAAAGATCAGCTAAAGGTGATAAAGCTTATAAATGAAAAGATAAGAGACGGGGTTTCTCCCCCAACGGAAGAAGATGCAAGAAATTACTACATGGCGCATGAAGAGCAGATGGGGTCGCCGGAGCAGGTTCAGGCAAGGCATATACTCGTTAGAAGTTCAGGGGAAAACAGCCTTGAAGAAGATAAAGAAAAAATCCGGGAAATTTATGAAAAGGTTATACAGTCTCCGGAAAACTTCGGTGAGTTTGCCAGGGAATATTCGGAATGCGGCTCTGCGGTGAGAGGGGGCGATCTGGGAAGTTTTTCAAGGGGGGATATGGTGACTGAATTTGAAGAGGTGGCATTTAATCTGGATATAAATGAAGTCAGCGAGCCTTTTAAAACAAGGTTTGGATACCATATAGTAAAAGTGATCGGCCGCCGGGGCAGTGAAAAAAGGTCTTATGAAGAAGTGAAGGATAATCTCAAAAATATGCTTTATCAGATGGAAATGGAAAGGGAGTATGAGCGTTTTTTAAGAAGCCTGAGGGATGAATCAAGGGTCTCTAAAAACTTGTTTTAGATAAAGTATGATTGATAAGAAAATACTCCGGAAATACAACTACCAGAAAGAACAGATTGAAAACCTTATTGAAAAATACAGAAGAGGAGATCTAAGCCCCGAAGACAACATAGTAAAGGGGGATTTGGAGTACCCTTCTTCTAAGAATTTCGTGTCTCTGCCTCCTGAAGACACCCCGGAGTACAAATCTCTATACAGAGAAGGAATGCAGTCCATAGAGAAAGGAGAGCTTGCCGTATGTGTCCTAAACGGGGGTATGGGTACGCGTTTTGGGGGGGTTGTAAAAGGGACAGTGGATGTTTATGACGGCAGAAGCTTTCTTGAACTTAAGGTAAAGAATGCGCTTGAAATCTCGGATAAAATCAAATTTTTTGTGATGAATTCATATGCCACGGAGAGAAAGACAAAAAAACATTTTCAAAAAAATGATTATTTCGGTTTTTCCCCTGAAAAAATAAGGATGTTTAACCAGTTCATTGCCCCGCGGATTCTCAAGTCGGGTGAATATTTTTCTCCGGATGATGAAAGAAAGGCTTATTACGGTCCGGGGCATGGCGACTTCCCTTATGCTTTTAAAAGGTCGGGGGTGCTTAAGGAGTTTTTAGAATCATCCGGAAAATATATATTTTTGTCCAACGTGGACAACCTGGGGGCGACTGTGGAACCGGCAATACTCGGCTTCCATATAAGGGAAAACAGGGAAATGACAGCTGAGGTTGCTCAAAAATCAAAAAAGGATGAGGGAGGAGCCCCGATTTTAGTTGACGGAAAACTGGTGATAGTTGAAAGCTTTCGGATTCCCCGGAGTTTTGATGTTTCTAAAATTCCGGTATTCAACTGCAATTCTTACTGGATAAATGCAGAAAGCCTTGAGAAGGATTTTTCTCTTCCCCGTTATATGGTTGAAAAAAAGAGCGAGGGAAAGAAGGTGATTCAGTTTGAACACATATGCGGAGACATGAGCGCTTTTTTAAAAACTTCATACCTTAAGGTATCCAGAAACAAGAGGTTTTTTCCTATTAAAAGGCCCCGGGACCTTGAGAGGCAGAGAGAAACCCTAAAGAAAATAACCGGATATTCTTCCGGGAAATAACAAAGTATCATCGTTAAATATAAAAGATAATGGCAAAAAAGATTTTTATAACCGCAGGCGACCCCCGTGGAATCGGCCTGGAAATAATATTCAAGGCCTTAAACCGTTTGCAGATTCTAGATGGAATTGAGATAAATATTGCGGGTAGTTATTCAGAAATTAAGAGGGGAGCAGAAAGGTTTGCATGCGGCAGAAATTTCCGGATACTGGATGCCGGAGATTTATCTGATCCGGGGAGGGATGTTCTTAAGGCAATTGATTCAGCAGTTGAAGAGGTCAGGAAAAACAGTAGAGATTCGGCTCTGGTGACAGCGCCCGTCAGCAAGAAGGCCGTATGGCGGACTGACAAGAGGTTTGTCGGACATACCGAATACCTTGCCCGTATTTCGTCCGCGCGGCAGGTTGCTATGTCATTTATATCTTCCAGGGTGAAATTGTCGCTTCTGACTACACATCTTCCTCTTAAAGAAGTGCCCGGTTCGTTAAGTATAAAATCCGTAATATCCCATCTTCTGACTGTAGAGAAGGATCTCAAGTTCCGGTTTAAAATAAACTCTCCCAGAATCATGCTCTGCTCTCTAAATCCCCACAGCGGAGAGGGGGGGCTATCCGGCAGTGAAGAGAGGGATATACTGATTCCGGCAGTCAATGAGCTTTCCGGGGCGGGGCTTGACATAACCGGGCCGGAAAGCCCGGCGCATGCATTAAGAATGGCACTGAAAGGTGAAGCGGATTTTCTTGTATCCCCTTACCATGATCAGCTTCTTCCGGCGGTTAAAAACTTTTTAGCTCCGTCCGTGAATATGACCATGGGGCTTGGCTTTATCAGAACTTCGCCGGATCACGGCCCGGCTTTCGACATGAAGGGAAAAAATTCAGCGGATTATTCTGCCATGGAGGCTGCTATCAGGCTGGCCTGTAAGCTTATAACGGATGAGTAGAAAGCTGGGTCAGCATTTTCTGATTAATCCCGAAACAGCCTCAAGAATAAACAGGCTGATTTCGCCCGAAACCGGGGAGCATATCCTGGAGGTAGGCCCGGGAAAAGGTTTTCTGACCTCTTTTTTAACTGAAGGGGATGCCCGTTTAACGGCTGTAGAGATAGACAGCAAATATGCCGGATTTATGCGCGAGCGGTTTTCCGGGAAAATAAATGTGATAGAGGATGATTTTCTTAAAGTAGACCTTGATGAATTATCTCCGGATAAAATATGCGGCAATTTGCCGTATCAGATATCAGGAAAAATTATTGAAAAAGTCCTTCTGTCCGGGGTCAGGTGGAAAAGGGCGGTCTTTATGCTGCCTTATGCTGTTGCAGAAAGGGTGGCTGCCTGGCCTCACCGGAAGAGCTACTCGGCTTTATCGGTTCTCTGCGCTTACGCAATTGAGCGCAGAGAGATAAATTTCCGGGTTCCCCCTGAAGATTTTCAGCCTCCTCCAGAGATTGACTCTGCCGTGGTTTCTCTGGATAAAAAGATGCATGCGCCTTCGGAAAATTTCTGCAGAATTGTAAAAGGTGTTTTTAGAACCAGGAGGAAGAAGGTAAAAAATTCAATAATAAAAAATTTTTCATTAACACCCGGGCTCTCTTCAGAAATTCTTTCGGAGACCGGTATAGATGAAAGAATGCGGCCTCATCAGCTTACGCCGGAATCTTTTAAAATGCTTGAAGAAGCATTTGTTAAATTTTCAGTATTCTGATAAAATTATCGACATGATAAAAAGGGGTTAAAAGGGTTTTAAGGAGAGAAAACAAATGAATACAGAAGATAAAAAGATGATAAAGAAAGATAAAATAACCTTTGGCACTGCGGGATGGAGAGGGATTATAAGCGATGATTTTACATTTAAGAATCTTCGCGCTGCATCGCAGGCGATAAGCGGTTATCTTCTAAGCACAGAGGATGAGCCGAAGGTGGTTGTCGGGTATGATACAAGGTTTCTTTCGGAGGAGTTTTCAAAAGCTGCATCGGAGGTTCTAGCGGGTAACGGCATAAAGGTAATATATTCAGAAAGCGACGTGCCGACACCGGTTATTTCACATTATATAATTGAAAACGCTCTGTCAGGGGGAATAAATATAACCGCATCTCATAATCCCCCCGAGTACTCCGGCATAAAATTTTCCCCCTCCTGGGGAGGCCCTGCCCTGCCCGAGGCTACACGTGAAATAGAAAAAAGGGCCCTTGCCGTTCAGGAGAAGCCGGAAACTTTAAAAAGAATGGATTTTGATGAGGCGGTTTCACGCGGTCTTATAGAAATAAAAAATATCTCGGCTTCTTATATAAAAGTTTTGAAAAAAACGATTGATATTGAGTCTATTGAGAAGAGTATCAGCATTGCTTTTGACTGCATGTACGGCACAGCAAGGAACTATATTCCTGAAATAATAGGTAAGGCAAGGCTGAAAATAATAAACGGCAGGAGGGATGTACTCTTCGGGGGTAACAGCCCGGAGCCCGCGGAAAAATTACTTTCCGGGCTTAAAAAAACCGTTAAAGATGAGGGCTATGACATTGGTCTGGCCTGCGACGGAGACGGAGACAGGTTCGGGGTTATAGATTCTGACGGAACCTTTATTTCACCCAACCAGGTGCTGGGGCTTGCTCTTCACCATCTTTACAAAAAGGGATTCAGGGGGGTGGCTGTAAGGTCGGTTATGACCTCCTCTTTTATAGACGGCGTTGCTGAAAAGTATTCGGTGGATGTGATTCAGACCCCTGTCGGCTTTAAGTATATCGGCGATGTTTTCGTTAAGCGTGATATGATTGTTGGAGGGGAAGAAAGCGGGGGTCTTACTATAGGAGGGCATTTGCCTGAGAAAGACGGGATTCTTGCCTGTCTGCTGATGGCGGAGCTGAGGGCTTCTTCCGGAAAAACTCTTAAGGATATTTTAGATGAACTGCAGAAAGAAACAGGCACCTATGTTACGGTAAGGAAGAACTATAGGCTCAAACCGGATGAGATGGAAAAACTTCGCGGAAATTTAAAGAAAACCCCTCCGGATTCTTTCGGCTCTGTCAAGGTTGATGAGGTTCTTACTCTTGACGGCTACAAGTTTATTCTCGGAGAAAAAAATTCATGGCTGGGGCTTAGATTTTCAGGTACCGAACCGGTGGTCAGGCTATACGCGGAAAGCACAACGAGGGAAAAGGCTGACGGAATTATTCAGAATGCCGAAAAAAGGTTTAAGTTAAAGGCTTAAGAAAAATATTTCAATACAATGATTGCGCTTAATAAGGGGAAAATGCTTTTCCCTTATGGGTGAGGAAGAGTTAAGTTGGAGGCCGTAAATGATTCAGTTCAGGGCAAAAAAAAAGGGTGTAGAGGTTAATGGCGAGACGGTTCTTTCGGTGGTAGCGGGAATGAGGTTGATGGCAAAGGAGGTTCTTTCCAGAAACGGTATTGAAAATCCATCGCCGGGAGCATGGTACAGTCAGCAGGACTGGCTTAATGCTTTCGGAGAGATTAGTGAAAAGATAGGAAGAACGACTTTAAGGATGATAGGCAAAAAGATTCCGGAGAATGCAAACTGGCCTGAAGGTATAGATTCCGAAGAGAAGGCGCTGCCTTCTATTGATGTAGCGTATCACATGAATCACCGTATTGACGGAGAGTTGATGTATAATGCCTCCAGCGGGGAAATGAAGGAGGGCATAGGGCATTACGGTTTTGAAAAACTGCCTGAAGCCGGCAGGTATAAAATGGTCTGCGATAACCCTTACCCCTGCGATTTTGACATGGGGATAATAGAATCTACGGCAAGGAAATTTTCTGAATCTGCTTATATAAAGGTAGAACATGAAGAGGGTTCCTCCTGCAGAAACCAGGGGGCGCAGAGCTGCACATATATAGTTACTGTATAAAAAGAGAAGACAAAGGAGTTAAAAAATGAGTAAAATAGCGGAAATTAAGGGAAGGGAAATACTTGATTCGAGGGGTAACCCGACAGTAGAGGTGGAGGTTTCAACCGAAAAAGGAGTTAAAGCCCGGGCAAAGGTTCCTTCCGGGGCTTCTACGGGTAAGCATGAGGCTCTTGAGCTCAGGGATAAGGACTCTTCCCGCTACATGGGAAAAGGGGTTCTGAAAGCTGTAAAAAATGTAAATGACAGAATATTTCCGGTACTTAGAGGAATAGAGGTTGACAGACAATCTGATATTGACGCTAAAATGCTGGATTTAGACGGAACGGAGAATAAGAGCAACCTTGGCGCCAATGCAATATTAGGCGTTTCTATGGCAGCGGCTCATGCTGCAGCAAAGGAGAAGGGCCTCTCGTTATACAGATACTTAAAGGATAGTGTAATCGGGGATGCTGATTATAAACCCGGAGAATATTATCTTCCGGTGCCCCTGATGAATATAATAAACGGTGGCGAGCACGCTGATAATAATCTTGAAATACAGGAATTTATGATAGTTCCTCACGGTAGAAGCGTTTTCTCTGAAAATCTTAGAATGGCAGTTGAAGTTTTTCATGAATTGAAAGGCATACTTAAAGCTAAAAAAATGAGCACATCCGTGGGAGACGAAGGAGGGTTTGCCCCGTTTCTGGATACAAACAGACAGGCCCTTGAGCTTATTATTGAAGCAATAGAAAAGGCGGGTTATGCTCCCGGTAAAGACATTGCTCTGGCTCTGGACCCGGCGGCCAGTGAATTTTATGACGGTGAAAACTATAATCTCGAGGGTTCGAAAACATCCGCTGAAATGGTTGATTATTACTCCCGGCTGGTTGAGGATTTGCCCGTTATTTCAATTGAAGACGGCCTGGCCGAGGATGACTGGGAGGGATGGAGACTTCTTACTCAAAAACTGTCGGATAAACTGCAGCTTGTGGGAGATGACCTTTTTGTTACTAACAGAAAGCACCTTCAGAGGGGTATTGATGAAAACATAGCGAATTCAATACTGATTAAGGTGAATCAGATAGGAACGCTGACAGAGACATTCCAGACGGTGGCTATGGCCAGAAAAAACGGGTATACAAGCGTTATCTCCCATCGTTCCGGAGAGACCAGCGATACAACTATCGCGGATATTGCGGTCGCTACCGGATGCGGGCAGATAAAAACCGGAAGCCTTTCAAGATCCGACAGGATTGCAAAGTATAACCGCCTGCTTAAGATAGAAGAGGAGCTGGGAGATAAAGCCGTATGCAAACCGTTTAAGTGAGAAAGTCCGGGAACAGGCTTTTATATATAATCATCGGAACAATTGTTCTGGTGGTTGTTTTAACCGGGTCAAACATGAGAAGGATTTTTTTCCTCCAGGATAAAGTTTCCGAGTATGAGAGAAAAATTGAAGAACTTGAGAATGAAAACCGGAAACTTGCCGAAAAACTGAAGTGGATTGATGAGGAGGAAGATTACATTAAGCAGACTGCCAGGGAAAAACTGGGCCTGGTAAAACCCGGGGAATATAAATACTACATTATAAAATCCACCGAAGGGGATTAAAATCCGGCCTTGTTTTTAAGATATATTTCTTATTCCGGCAAAAGCAAAACAACCGATGAAGTATTATGAAATCCGCTGAATGAGCCCGGGTTCATGCATATTTCTCCGTATGTTTCCCAGCCCAGAAGAGGAACTTCGTCTCCGAAAATGTTTTTAAATTCACTGACTGCCTCTCTGAAGCTGTCTTCAAGAATAATGCCTCTGCAGACGCAGTCGAATATGAGCGCCCCGGCTATTTTAGCTTCTCCGGCGCTTTCTTTAGCCAGGCGGGCAGCCTCCCTGGCGGACTCTATTTGATCCTTTTTCTCGCTTTTCATTATATGGAATTCCCTGTTATTGGGGATTGTGCACGCAAAGTTTAAAGAGCCGTCATCGTTTTTACTCAGAGGAACCCGGATTTTATACTGCCCGCTGCCCATTGAAAGGCCCATTTCATACCTGATTAAATGAGCCCCGATTTCTGTTGCATCAGAAAGCTCTTTTACATTAATCCCGCGGGATTTGGCATGCTCTGCGGTTTCCTCTTTCCATACCTCCCAGGCGGGCCTGGAGTTTACCTCGTAAAGAATATTGTTTTCGGTTTTTGTTGTTTTAAGGGGGCGGCTGAGGGGTTTGTGGCCGTGCTGCACCCCTGTAAAGACAGGGGTCTTTGAGGCAATCATGCAGACGGATGCGGCATCCGTTAACACTTTGTTATCACAGAAAACAAAGGTTTTCTCGAATTTAAGGTCGTCGGCTGCTGCCCCTCCCGCAAGTATGAAATCCATCCCCAGTATGTTGGATGCTGCTATAGGGATTTCCGCGCCCTTTCCTGCCAGTCCATCTATAAGGACAATCGCTGATTTGTTCGGAAACCCTTCCACTTCTTCAGGAAATTCCCGGGATATTTTCGTAAGGGCAGATTCTTCGCCTTTGCTGACTCCTTCTGCCATTGCGGTATAGAATTTCATTTTATCGGAGCTTATAAGGCCTATTGCGATGCTTTTTGAGTCTACCTTTTCTTCCGTAAACTCACCCCCTGTCGTGCAACCGATAAGAGGAGCGTTATCGGTAAGGCTTCTTACCGTGTCAACGACCGGCTGCAGGTCATAGTCTGCTGAAGCGTAGACTATGGAGAGGTCTACCTTCTTTCCGTCGAGCTTCTTTTTTGCCTTTTCAACCGCTTTTTCTGCAACCGAAGATGCGTTCTTTCCTTTTGATAGGGCTGTTGCTAACTTTGTCATGTTTTTACCTCCTGGTAAGTTACTTTAAAATTAACCTGATTTTCGCATTTCTTGCAATAAATTTTGCAACCCCTCCCTGCGAAATCATACTGTCAAGGATTCTGTCCATTTCTGCCGGTGTATACGAATTTTTGCTTTTCAGATTTGCGGATTTTACGGATTTCTCGAATATTCCCTTTGACTTTTCCTCGTCAAAATACATATTTAGTTTTTCAATTATAAAACTTATGTCTATGTTGTCCATTTCATTTTTCCCTCCATGAACGCCGTTTCATGCATTTTTCTTTCTGTGATTTTATTTAACCTCCTCTCTGAGTACCTTCACTTTTCCAACATTATTAGTCTATAACAAAAAACTATTATTTTCAAGCCCTCTAATCCCCTTCTTATCCCTGTTCTTTATTTAATGAATGCGAAGTTATCCGGTGTTTGCATTTCCCCGTGTAGTATTATAAAATATTTTTTCATGTATATTAAGAGAGACTTCGTGATTGGTATAGATGAGGCGGGGCTGGGTCCTGTATTCGGGCCGCTTATAGTAAGCGGTGTTTCCGTTCCGGCAAGCGCAGATTCGTTTCTGCGCAGTGCAGGAATAAAAGATTCGAAAAAATATGGGGCCGGCGGCAGGGCTCACAGAAAAAGGATCGAGGCTTCGTCCGCTGCTCAAAAACATGTTCTTAATGAGCATAGAGTGGTTATCAGCTCCGATGAAATAAACACTTCAGACATATATACGCTGCATATAAATGCAGTGAGAGAAATACTAATAAAACTTAACTGGCCTGCAGCAGGCAGGGTCTACATTGAGAGGCTGGGCATGCTTAGAAGGAACATTTTTTTCTCGCGGCTTGGGTTCTGGCACAGCGGTTTTGTATATGAAGGCAAGGCTGATGAAAAATATCCTGCGGTTTCATTTGCTTCAGTTAAAGCGAAAATACTCAGGGAAAACATTGTCAGGGATATGTGCCGCCGTATGGGGGTTGAGTATGTATCCGGTTATGCAAACGGCGCTACGGAAAAATTTCTGTGGGATTACTACAGAGAAAACGGATCGCTGCCCATGGGAATAAGAAGAAACTGGAAATGGGGCCCTTTGACTGATATATTAATGGAAATTAAAAAATGAGCTCAAACTATTCTCCCCTTGCTATGAAAATACTCAGAAAAAGATACCTTAAAGAGGGAGAAGAACCTGAAGATATGTTCCGAAGGGTATCCTCCTGGGTCGCCCAGGCGGAAAAGAAAACATGTCTATGGGAGGAGAGGTTTTTTAAGTTACTCAACGGTCATTATTTTATTCCAAATTCCCCCTGCCTTATGAATGCAGGCACCGTACTTCCCCAGCTTGCCGCCTGCTATGTGTATCCCGTGGAGGATAACCTTGAAAAAATATTCAGTACCCTTAAGGATACGGCAGTTACCCATAAGTCTGGCGGGGGCACGGGCTTTTCTTTTTCCAATCTCCGGCCGAGAGGAGACAGTGTGGGAATGACAGGAGGGGTTACTTCAGGGCCGGTTTCATTTATGGAGGTTTACGATAAAGCCACTGAGGCTGTAAAACAGGGCGGCAAGAGAAGGGGGGCGAATATGGGGGTTTTGAGAGTAGACCATCCCGATATACTGGAATTTATTGAAGCCAAGCATAATGAGGAGAAACTAAATAATTTTAACATTTCGGTCGCTCTTACCGATGAGTTCATGAGGGCTGTTATGAGAGATGATAAGTTCCCTCTCTGTTTCCCTCCATGTAAAGAGAGAAAGAAAGTATCCGCCCGGAAAATTTTTGACAGGATAGCCGCCGGCGGATGGAGAAACGGAGAACCCGGCGTTCTTTTTATTGATAAAATAAACAGGAACAACCCCTTAAAAAAAATCGGGGAGATTGAATCGACAAACCCCTGCGCCGAACAGCCCCTTCTTCCCTATGAGGCATGCATACTGGGTTCTGTCAACCTGGAAAAACATGCCGGCGAGGATGGAATAAATTTTAAAAAACTCTCAGAGACCGTAAGGTGTGCTGTAAGGTTTCTGGACGATGCCATAGATATGAGTGATTATCCGCTTAAAAAGGTCCGTGAAACTGTAAAAAAGAACCGGAAAATCGGCCTGGGGGTTATGGGTTTCAGTTCTATGCTTATGAAACTTGAGGTTCCATACTCTTCGGTTGAGGGGGTGAAGACAGCAGGAAAAGTGATGAAATTTATCAATGAGACGGCTCATGAGGCCTCACGGATGCTGGCGGAGGAAAAAGGGGAATTCCCAAATTTTTACCGCTCTGAACTAAAGAAAAAAAGAAGGAATGCGCTGCTTACAACTATAGCGCCTACGGGAACCATATCCCTTATCGCCGGAACCACAAGCGGGATTGAACCGGTTTATTCACTTGTCTGGGAAAGAAAGGATGAAGAAGGAAAAAAGCACAGGTTTACGGACCCTGTTTTTAAAGAGAAAATCAGAAAGTACGCTATAGATGAAGAGAGGGCTGTTGAAGAGGTTATTCAAAAAGGCGGCATAGATTCGGCAGTATCAATTCCGGAAAGGCTGAAGCCGGTTTTTCTGAACGCTACAGAAATAAACCCCAGAATACACCTTCTTATCCAGGCTGCTTTTCAGCGCCATGTGGATAACGCTATTTCAAAAACCGTGAATCTTCCCCGGGAATTTACAATTAAGGAAGTAAAAGATATTATATTAAGGGCTTACAGGCTGGGCTGCAAGGGTGTTACTGTATACAGGCAGCAGAGCCGCCGGCAGCAGGTTTTTAACATGGCCTGCGCATGCGAGGAGAATACTGAGAAAGGAGATTATTATGGGAAAGAATGAAGAGACAAAAACATGGATACAGAAAACCGAACAGATGCTTAAAGATCTGGGAAACAGGGGAAGCGAAATCGCAAAATCGCTTAAGAAAGATGCTCAATACGGCACGAAATACGGCATGATAAAAGTTGAACAGCTTACCCTTGAAAATGAAAAGAACAAACTTATGACTCAGTTCGGAAAAGAGGCATATGTTCTTATGCGCAGAAAAGAGATAACGCATAAAGATCTTAAAGAGCCTTATGAAAAAATACAGGATATTGAAAACCGCATCAGAGGGAAAAAGGTCTCTATGGCAAATATAAAAAAGAAGCGGGGCGGCTGATTTGCGGATTGAAATCTAAGGGCTATTTTATATAATATACGAGATTCCACTTTGGGGGTGTAGCTCAGCTGGGAGAGCATCTGCATGGCATGCAGAAGGTCAGGGGTTCAAGTCCCCTCACCTCCACCAAAAAATCGATTCTACTTAAAAAAGGGAGAAGAAAGTGAAAATAGGAGCGGTTAATAATTTCACAAACGACATCTGTGATGAAATAGAGCTTATCAGTTCGGAAGGGTTTGATTTTGTTGACCTGACTCTTGAGCCCCTTTTCAGCTCGAATATTGATTCCCGGCAGGTCAGCGAGGCCCTAAAAAGGACAGGCCTGGGCGTTATAGGACATACAAGCCCCTTTATTCCCGTTATCTTCCCGCTGGAGTCGATAAGAGAGGCGAGTATGAGTGAGTTTTTCAGTTATATAGATTTTTTCCATGAAATAGGCGTGGATTTAATGAATGTTCATCCCTCTTTAAACGGATCCCTGATGAGTGAAAACGATATTTTTGAAAAAAACAGGGTTTTCATTTCCAGGGTAAATGATGTTTGCCGGAAAAAGGGGATAACCCTGATGGTCGAGAGTGTTACAAAGCCATTCAACACACCGGAAAGTTTTGAAAGGCTCCTGAAAGGAATGGATGATGTAAAGCTGCACCTGGATGTGGGGCACTGCCACTTAAATACAGACAGGGACCTCGTAGAAGAGTTTTTCAGCGTTTTCGGGGAAAGGATTGTTCACCTTCATTTTTCGGATAATTTTCTAAACCAGGACAATCATCTTCCGCTCGGCAGCGGGATGATAGACTGGAAAGACACGGTAAGGAAGCTAAAAAAGTACTCTTACGAAAGAACAATAACGCTGGAGGTCTTTTCAAAAGACAGAAGGTACCTGCTTCACAGCAAGAAGTACCTGGAGGAAATACTGCAGGAGGTTTACTGAAATTGCATTTTTTAAAGGAAATTAATTTAAAAACCGAAGGTTTTACGGATATAATTGATGTTACTCCGCATATTTCCAGTTTCATTTCGGAGAACGAAATAAAGCAGGGGGGGGTTACTGTTTTTACCAGGGGTTCAACAGGCGCCGTCACCACTATAGAATATGAACCGAATCTGGTAAAAGACTTTAAAAACGCCATGGAGAGAATAGCTCCGTCGGATATGGAATATGAGCATAAAAAGACATGGAATGATGACAACGGTTGTTCTCACATAAGGGCCTCGGTTGTGGGGTGCTCTGAAACTATTCCGGTTTCAGGGGGTAAAGCTTTGCTCGGTACATGGCAGCAGGTGGTAGTGGTGGATTTTGATACCGGTGCCAGGAACAGGACAGTTTACCTCTCGGGCGGAAAAACTTAGGAAATGAAGCTAAGGGTATCGGCCGGGAAGTTTAAGAACAGGAAAATATTATCGCATCCGGGAAAGGGGCTGAGGCCGCTTTCAGGCAGAATTAAGGAAGCATATTTTTCAATAATGAGCGGCCGGATTAAAGATGCCCTTTTTCTTGATTTGTTTGCGGGAACCGGCAATGTGGGGATTGAAGCACTTTCAAGAGGCGCGGAAAAAGCGGTTTTTGTGGATAAAAACCCCTCTTCAGTTGAACTTATAAGAAAAAACATAGAAGCTTTTGGCCTTGAATGTTTATCGGAGGTTTTTCCCATGGATGTTTTTGATTTTATTCCGAAAGAAACACCGGATGTGATTTTTGCCGGCCCTCCGTATAAAGATGATATTTCTTCCGATATACTGAAGCATTGCCTGGATAACAGGTTATTAAAAGATGGGGCTGTTTTAACAATTCAGCATCATTACAAAGAACCGCTGGATTACAGCGGACTTATAAAAACCGACAGCAGGAAGTACGGAATAACCGTTCTGGATTTTTTCAAAAAAGAATAGAGTTACTTAAAGAAAGTTCGGAAAAAATGTTTACTAAACTCTTTGGCACCGATAGAAAAAACATAAAAGAAAACTGCATTATTCTTCCGTCAAATGACAGAAGCCTTTTTTCCCCGCCGGGGGCTTCAGTGACAAGGGGTATGTTGTTTGACGTATGTCTTACGCGGGCGGCCGCCCTCATTTCCCCCAAAAGCAGGTGGCTTGCAGGGGACTGCGTTCTTCTTCTTGAAGATACCGTCTGCCGGAACATATTTCTTTTCGGAAGCTGCGCCGGCCTTCAGGCCGATATCGCAGAAAAAGGAGTGATTTCCAGCTCTGTCAATCTGGAAAGTTTTACAAACCTTATGAATTTCAGCCAGAGTTTCTATTCAAAAGTTTTACCTGATGAGGAGACCACCCGTCGTTTAAAAGAGTATGCGTCCCTGAAGTCTTTGCGGTGCGCAACGGTTTCTTCTCTCGTTCTTGAATCAATAATGGCAGGTGAACTCAGAACGGCCGGAGTGGAGTGCCTGGATATGGAATCCTCCATGGTATTTACCGCAGCAAAAAAAACAGGCAAAAAGGCGGCGGCGCTTATGTATGTTTCGGATCTTCCGGGGGAAATTAATTTTTACGATAGTTTTCCGCGAGGGGTTTCATCCAGAATAAAGAATTCCCGCAGAGAACTTGCGCGGACGCTCAGAGAATTTCTTAAAAGTGAACTCCCCTGAAGAAATCAAAAGATTCGTAAAAGAAAGGTTTCCGGCGCTGGGTGTAAATAAAAGCCTGCAGATTGCCAGGCTTCTTTACGAGACGGGGCGCAGAGAATGCAGGGATTACAGAGATGTTTTGAAAAGCTGCTCCTCCGAAAATAAAGGGTTTAAAGAGTTAAAGAAAGAGCTGCTTAAGAAAAGGTTTCCCCGCGCCTGCTCTCTAGGGAAAAAAATCAACCCTCACCTGCCGGCTCTGGAAAGCCCTGCAGGCAGAGAAGCCGATAAGTCGCATTGGCTTGAGCCGGAAAATATATATTACGAAAAAGGCCTCTCCTCAAGTCAGATACTAAGCAGGACTGCTAATCGTTTTCCTGAAGCCCGCACGCGGAAGATTGATTCACTGAAAGATTTCATGGATAACAGAAGCTATGATATTAATACTTACAACCGGCGCAGAAAATCAATGTTTTTAATAAAGGAGAACTACGACTTCATAAAAAAATGCCCATGCACATCCGGATGCGTCTGCTGCGGCTACTCTATACTCAATGCCGGTTTTGGCTGCCCTTATGAGTGTGTTTACTGCTACCTTCAGGAATATTCAAATATGCCGGGGATTACCCTTGCCGCCAATATAACCGATTTTGCCGAAAAACTGAGTAAGCTTAAGGGAAAGAGAATCGGAAGCGGGGAGTTTTGCGACTCCCTGGTCTTTGATGATATAACCGCCCATTCGGAGGTTATTGTCGAGGCTGCGCGCAAGCATCCCGGTTTAATCTTTGAGTTTAAAACCAAAAGTGTAAATACAGACCGCCTGCTTAATATGAAACCGGCCTCCAATGTTGTTGTGGGATGGTCTGTAAACCCACAGCATGTCATAGATCGAAGCGAGTTCTTCACTCCGGCTTTGAATGCCAGGCTTGAAGCCGCCGCAGAAATATGCCGCGCGGGCTGGGATACGGCTTTTCATTTTGACCCGATAATAAACTATCCAGGCTGGGAAAAGGATTACAGGGATGCTGTTGAGCTGATATATGATACCGTTCCTCCCGAACGAATAAGGTGGATCAGCCTCGGGACGCTGAGGTTTCCCGGTGGGCTGAAAAGAACAATTGAAGTGAGGTTTCCCAAAACGGATATATTAAACGGCGAGCTGTTATGCGGGTTTGACAAAAAGGTGCGCTATGAAGAGGATCTGCGGGCAGATATCTACAGGAAGATGTCCGGGTGGATCGGTTTAAAAAAAGCTGATACTTTTGTCTATTTGTGCATGGAAAACCCCCGTGTATGGAAAAAAAGCGGTTTAAAACCCCGCTGGAGGTGGGAATAGCCCATAAATTTAGTTTTACTAAAAGAGGCCAGTTTAAGAATTATACGTATTGTAAGAATATAAACTATTATACAAGGGGGGAATATGTTGATAACTCCTCATTTCCGTGTTACTAATTTAATATAGAATAAACGGGATAAAAGGAGGCATCAAAATGATTATACCTGAATTGAGTGATTCTTAGTTGAAAAAGGTACCTCCAAAAGGTATAATATTGACGAAAATAAAGACGAAAACAGTCTTAATCAATATTCACCC
>PWEK01000079.1 GCA_003553445.1 Elusimicrobiota bacterium | reverse complement strand
CTGATATTTATCCTTTAACTCATTTATCCTGCTTTCGTGCTTTTCTATCTCATCCAGATAAGATTTCTCTATATTCTTAATCTTTTCATTTTCATCTGCCTGCTCTCTGCATCTCTCTTCCAAATCCCCAACCAGCCGGCGGGCCCGGCTTAATTCTTCTTCGCTCGCTTTCAGCTTTTCTTCAGTTTCCGCAATTTTTTCGCCGGCTTCATTTTTTATTTTTTCTTTCTTTTCAGATTCCTCTTCAACTTTCTCTTCAAGAGCGGATATTTTCATATTAGCGCGCTGCAGGTTTTCTTTTAATTCGGTGTTCTCATTCTGATATTTATTCTTTAAGTCATTTATCCTGTCTTCATGCTTTTCCATCTCGTCGAGATACGATTCCTCAAGGTCCTTAATCCTTTCAGAATTTTCCAATGCTTCACTTTTTCTCTTTTCTTCTGATTCTTCAATTTTCTTTTCCAGCTCAGTTATGCGGCTTTTATAATCCTCTTCCTTTTTCCTGTAATCGGACTCTATTTGGTTTTTCTGCCGCTCCCACTCTGCTTTAAGCCACCCATGATTTTTCTTAAATTCTTCCAGCTCCCGTGTCACTGATTCAATTATTGAATCCTTCTGCTGACGCAGCTCTTTTAACGAATCTTTCGAGTGGGAAAGCTTTTCTCTAAGCACCTCTATTTTTTCGGCATAATTATCATGAATCTCTTTGATTTTAATACTCTTCTTATTTTTTATATTATTAATTTCCTGATTAAGTTTATAATCAATCTCTTCTTTCTCTTTTTCAATATCAATCAACTTGTTTTGAAGTTCTTTATTTCTCGCGGTTTTTTTATCATTAATTCGATTTAAATTTTCTATTTCTTCTGCATGTTTGTTTTTCTGCGATTCTAGTTCTTCAATCTTTTCTTCACTGCTGGATAGACTTTTCCTAAGTTCTTTAATATCACAGCGGGCTTCTTCCTCCCTTTCTTCTTTCTGTCTTTGAATTGAATTAATTTTTCTTTCATATTTCCTGCACTTTTTTTTCAATCTCCTGATCTTCTTTCCGGATTCATCTTCTTCTGTTTTTAATAAATCCTTTAGTCTTTCTATTTCCGTTTCATAATCGTTAACGGCTTTTTTATGATTTTCTTCTGCCTTCTTCTTTTCTTTTTCATATTCTTCGTTTAATTTTTCAATCTTATAATTAAGGTCTGCTTCAATTCTTTTTAAATCACCTATTTCCCGCTGGTATTCCTCTTCTTTAAAATTTATTTCTCTCTTAACTTTTTCTTCTTTAGAGTTTATTTCTGACTTAAGCTCTGAAACCTCATTCCTTAATTCATTCTCCCGCTCGGTAAAACTTTCCTTAATGCTTTTCTTTTCCTGATTAAAAAGTTCCTGCTGAGTCTTTATTTTATTTTCCTTTTCCGAAATTTCCTTCTCCAACCTCTTTATTTTTGACTCAGATTCTTTTTCCAGAAGATTTTTCTCATTTTCCAGTATACGCAACCTTGAATTAAGTTCCTGTTTCTTTTCTTCATACTTTTTAGTTACAAGCTCAAGCTCCTTCATTGCCGAATCTCTCTTTTTCTGGGATTCAGAAAGAGCGTTTTCATACTCAAGCTTCATCTCACTAATTTTTTCGCGATACTCGGACATAAGGCGCTCATTTTCATGGATTTTATCACGTATTCTGCTGTCTGAAACCTCTTTCTTCGTTTCATACTGATTCTGAATCTGCCAGAGATGCTTATTCAGCTGCTGGTTATCACTTTGAAGCTCGGCAATTTTCTTTTCGTATTCCATGCTTTTTTCTTTCAATTTATTCTGATAATCATTGCGAAGGTTTTCTCTCAGGCTTTCACTTTCAGAAAGCTTCTTGCTATAGTGAACTTTCTGCTCAACCATCTCTTTTTCCAGATTTTTAAGCTCTTCCTGAAGCCTTTCTTTTTCTTTTACCGCCTCATCCAGCTGCCTGCTTTTTCCTGTGCCCTGCAATACCTCTTTTAAAGCCTGCTCCACCTTTATCGCATTCTTCTCTTCTTCCTTATGCTTTATTTTTTCTTCGTAAGCCTCTCTGCGCGCTTTTTCAAGCTCTTTCTTCATTTGCTGAACATCTTCATTGACCTGTTTACGGGCCTCCTGCAATGCCTGCTGACGTATCTGATTCTGTGTTTTCTCCATTACAAGACGCTCTTTATTCTCCCGCTTTATTTCATCAATTGCTTTTTTCCACTTTTCTCGCTCTTCCTCAAGCTGTTTTTCTTTATTTAAATATTCCTCTTCAAGCTTTTCGCGAAGCTGGGAAAGTTCTCTCTGCCTCTGGAGAGTTTCCTTCTTTTCTTTCTCTAAAAACTTTTCCTTAATACGAAGGTTTTCTTCTTCCTTCTCCTTTAATCTTGAAAAAAGCTCCTGCCTCTCTTTAGCCAGCCGTTCTTCAAGACCCTTAATCTCGTCAGAAGCCTCTTGCGATTTTTTATTAAGCTCTTTCGATTCATCTGGGCTTTTCTTCTCCTTTTTTTGGGGGCCTGCGGAAGGTGGAAAAGGAGGGGCATCAAAACCGCTTTTCCCTCCGCCAGGCGGCGGGGGAGGACCGGGAAACATATTATTATTCTTTGCAGTCATTTTTATAAGATTCCATCTTTTTCCTCAGGATTTTTTTTCCTGAACTATTAAAGCTGATTGTTAATAAGTAATTTAAAAATATATTTGTTTCAACCCTCAGTGCGATTTAAGCCACTCCCTCAACTCATCATTCTGTGGATTCAGCTCCAGAGACTTGGAATAGGCATCCCTGGCATTGTTTTCATCCCCAAGGGCAAGGTAACATGACCCCAGGTACTGATAGGTCTGCCATACACCCGGATTAAAACTTATTGATTTATTGAACATTTTTATAGCCCGCTCATACTCTTCCTGTTTATAGGCATTTAAACCCTCTTCATAGAATTTGAATGCCTCTTCATCATTTGCACCGGTTTTTGATGCGGTACTGTCTTCCATCTGGGCTTTCTTCTCTAACGCCTGCTGAGCCGCCTCTATGATTTCTTCAAGCACGCCCTCTCTTTCCTCCTCACCCAGTTCTTCTTCCCACAGCTCTTCACTTTCACCTGAAGTTACTCCGGTTATTGTTCCCTCTCTTTCAAGTTCTTTTATTCTTGTAACTATCTGATTCTGCTTCTCTTTCATCTGCCCTTCGGTAATATTCCTGCCAAACTCTATTTCCTCTTTCAAAAGAGCGGCGGCGCCTTCACTCATGTTGTCCATAAATTTCTGCTTTATCTCTTCCGGAACATTTTTCAGCGCCATCCCCAGGTCCTTAGTATCAATTTCCTGAATAATCAGCTGCAATACCGAATCGCTCAAATCAACAATGTTTTCAAAACTGAATATCCTGCTTTTTACCTTTTCGGCAAACTCGGGGTCATCTTCCGAAAGAACCTGAATAAGTTTTTCCCTCTCCTCTTCATTCATAACCTCAAGAACAGAAACCAGCTGGTCAGCACCGCCGGAGACATAATCTATTTTTTTAGAGAGAAACTCATCTATATGCTGCATTATCTCTTTTGAGGTCCGCTGTATTTTTATTACACTTTTGGCCACCTCCGCTTTTATATCTCTGGGAAGAGCCGCCATAACCTTTGCTGCCTTGGGCGGGTCCAGATAATCAATTAAAAGCGCCGCCACATCAGGTTTCTCAAAAGTCAGCAAATATGCAATCTTCTTAAGGTCTTTATTTTCAAGAAATTTTAACGGCTTATACGTCATTTTCTTAAACTCCTCCTCTTCATCCCCCTCTTCTCCTTCTATTTCTTCATCTTCTTCAATCTCTTCTCCTTCTTCATCTTCTTCGGCTTCTTCGCCCTTTTCCTCCTCTTCTTCGCTTTCCTCCTCGACTTCCATTTCCCCTTCACTCATTCCCATGCCGCTGCCCCCGCCGGCGGCTCCGCCTGAATATTCGGTTTCAGATTTCATTGCTTTCAGATCTTTTAGGGTCTGAAGAGCGGCAAAAAGAAACCTTTTCAAAGGTCCGAAGAGAAATAAAGAGATAATTGTAAGGGTAATAACTACCAGCGCGATAACATAAAAATAAGGGTTAAATAAAAACCCGATAAAATCTATACCTCTCTCCGCAAAATCCACTGTTTTAAGCTCAATAAAATTCTCCCCATGCGGCGCAATATTGTTAACAATATCACGTACCATGGCCTCAGTAGTCACAACAAGTTCTTCGGGAATTGAACTGTCTATTATAAGGCTTACCCTTATCCCCCTTATAAATTCCGATGGAAGCGTCACCACATCCTCAATTGTTTTTCCTATGATTCTGCCTCTTCTTTCCTCATCCCTTTCGTCAAGCTGGGGCCTGCTGGGAATTCCGGGAAGAAAATCCTCCGAATCGGGCAGAACGTCTTCCTCTTCTTCTTCAACCTCTTCCCTCTGAACTCTGCTTCTCGATAAATCGGCAGTATCCACACCCACTATAACAGTCGCCTTATCTTCACCGACAATTCTTTCAACTATTCCGCTAAGATGGGCCTCCATCCTTCTTTCAGTCTCCATCTTCTGATTTAAAAGTGTCGTATAATCAGTAAATTCCGCGGCAGTCAGAAAAGGAACGCTCAAAACAATCACAAATTTTAAAATATTAATCTTGTTCATCTATTATTCCCTCTAATATTTCCTCTTCGGTAAAATCCCGCTCATCTACTCTGGTAAGCTCCCTTAAGAACAATTCAAGTTCGGTATCGGCAGGATTGAACTGAAGAGATTTTTCCCATGCATCAATAGCCCTTTCCCTGTTCCCCAGAGAAAGAAAACATGACCCCAGCCGCTTATAAGCCAGGGCATTATCCGGCTCAACAACCAACACATCCTGAAGCTCCTTTATAGCCTCGGCATACTGCGAATCATAAAATAACTGCAGGGCTACATGCAGCTTGTAATCAACGAGCGTAACACCTTCCGGAACACCTATCAACGGATCCTCTATCCCTTCAATTTCCCCAATCTGCTGAAGAAGGCGTATTGACGATCTGTCATCCGGATTTCTAGAAATTATATAGTTCAATGCAAGCAGCAGCACCTCTTCATTATTGTTTTCAATATACTCCCGCAATCCCCTTCTTAAAAGCTGGGAATCTTTTCTTCCGTCATCCCTCCTTGGAACTATTCTGGCAATCCTGGTCATGATATTGAGCTTCCGCGCAATTTCCCTGTCTTCCGGATTCATGCTGTAGGCCTTTTCATACAGGCTCAGGGCTTCATTAAATAACCCGGCGCGGTATGCCGCATCCCCTTCCACCTCAAACTCTCTTGCAGTTTTTTCCTTTATATCTCTTACGGATGTTCCGAAATTAATGGTTGCAGACAGCCTGTGGGACCCTCCCAGGTCATGACTGGCATAGGCGTAATCAAGTCCGTAATCATCATACCTTAGTCCAAAACCCATACTGAACTCATCCGGGTCCATCCCCATTCTCAAAGCCAGAAAGTCCATAGCCCAGTATTCCCCCCCGACATGGAAAGGCATTCCCGAATCCCAGCCTATTGCGCTCTTTACATCAAGCCCCAGGGTAAGCCTCTCCCTTAGAAGCTTATAGCTCATCCCCATTCTTATAACCATGGGCAGGTCTTCCCCGGTACCGTATGTAACGGCAAGTAGGTTTTGAAGGTTAAGCCCTACACTTAAGTTTTCTATAGGTGAGTACATTGCGCCCATGTCGATTATATAACTGCCGCTTTTATGGTCATCAAGAGTATGGCTCATCTTCTTTAATGTGGCGCCCGCCGAAAGGGTTTCCATTATTTTCTGTCCGTACGAAACACCGTAGGCGCTTCGCGCATCCTCAAAATCCCTTGTAATCCTGTTTTTGGCATCCCTGCCTTCAAACCCACCAAGAAAAAGCCTTGTGCCGGAAAATCCGAAGGTTCCGCCAAAACTGGTAGGATGCACATAGCTTATAAAATCATAAACAGTTCCTCCCCATAAAACAGAGTGAAGCGCCGTAAGCTCGCTTCTGTCAAGATGCGCAAGACCGGACGGATTCCAGTATGTAGCCGAAGCATCATCAGCTATGGAAACAAATGCTTTTCCCATACCCAGAGACCTGGCCCCGGCCCCCCAGGACATAAATGCGCCAGGCATGCCGCCCTGGCCGGCCCAGTTAACAGCAAGCCAGCCGTGCGCAAGAAGATAAGCCGCCGCTAAAACACCTTTTGTAATTTTTTTAATCATATTCAATAAAAAAACCGATCTGCCTCCAATAAAGACAAATCGGTTTATTCTGCGCAAACGGTTTTAGTTTAACGCTACAGTAAAACCCCGGCAGTTCAGCCCTCCGCAAAAAAACGGAGCTGCAACTTTGCGTACACCGGTTACCCGATGTTTGCCTTTATCAGAAGTTTTCCCTCATATTTACGAACATAAAGGAACTATTTCACTCCCATTAAATATATAACACGAAAACTCATCTTTTTCAACCTGAAAACGGCTAATTTTTATGAAAATAGAATGGTCAATTACAACTCAAAGGTTTTGAATTTTAAGACAAAGGCAGCTTAACAGTAATTAATGCGCCGCCTTCTTCACTATTATCTGCAATTATTTCACCATCATGCGCTTTAACTATCTGATATGACAATGCCATACCCAACCCTGTTCCGGCATTTCTCTTAGTAGTGTAAAAGTAATCAAATATCCTTTCTTTGTCTTTCTCAGATATACCGGATCCCGTATCTTTTACCTCTATTATTGCCTTATCTTTATCTTTGTGTGTTTTTATAAATATTTTTCTTTCCGATTCCTTTTCCGATACAGCGTCAGCAGCATTTGTAAGTATATTCATAACTACCTGTTCAAGTTGAATGTCATCACCGAAAACCTTTATTTTATTATCCATTTCCATTTCCACATCCGCTTTTACTTCTTTAATTTTACTTTCTGACAACTTTAGAGATTCTTTAATTATTTCTTTTAGTTCAATAACCTTTTTTTCACCGGTTCCCGGTTTTGAAAACCTCATTATATTTTTTACTATCTGCCCGCCTTTTTCTGCGCTGTCCATAATAGCAGAAATGTTTTCCTCCAACTCTTTTATGTCTTCCTCATTTAATCCTTCTTCTCCGCCTTCTGTTATTATAAACTTCATGTAATCCGCATTAACCAATATTGAGTTAAATGGATTGTTTATGTTGTGAGCAAAACCAGAAGCCATCTGACCAATGGAAGACATTTTGGATGCCTGAACAAGCATAGCTTCAGATTCTTTTACTTTTTCATGAAACTGGGCATTTTCTATGGCTAAAGCTGCCTGAGAAGAAAGTATTTTAAACATATCTATGTCTTCAGGAGTATAAATTCTTTTGTTTTTCTTCATACCCAGTGTCATAAAACCAATCATTTTATCTTTTATCATTGCCGGGACTATAAGTTCAGCTCCCGTATTTCTTATATGTTTTTTGGTTTTTGCCAAATCTTCCCCATCATTCTCTCTAAAATAATTTAGTATTTCTTCCCTCAATACAGGTTCATTCTTTTTGCAGAGGTACATAATCAGAGGATTTTTCTTGTTTAACTTAATATCATACTGTTTTCTTCTTTCCACCCCGTAACCTTTTCTAAACGTATATTCTTTTTTGGCCTCATCCCACAAAAATATTCTGGTATAATTTATTCCCACATTTATTGTTACTGTCCTTGTTATCCACGAAAGAAGCTCATTTGTATTCTTAGTCAAAGTCATCTGCTTACCAAGCTCTACAAGAGTTTCCTGGTATTGTTTTTGTTCCGTGAACAGAGTCCATTCTGCTTTTTCTCTCAGTTTAGCATATATTCCAGGACCTAAACTGGCAATTAATATTGAAATAGATATAGGAAAAATCCACCATTTTCCCCCTAAATTAGCAGCTAAAGCATCTTCTCCGAAAATTGCTATCCCAAAAGGTATAATTAATATACTCAGATATATTATCCCAAAAAGTGTTCCTCGAGTAATTGCTATACTGATATCCATGATACGATATTTTAATATTGCATAAACTACAAAAATAAGCCAAATAAGAGAGAGAATTGGACCCACCCAAAGATACTTAAATATTTCTAAATGCGGGAAAAGAACATTAAAAATAAATGAAAATAAAAGGGCAATAAAAGTTCCTATTAAAATGTATTGAATTCTCATTTTATTAATTGTATCATGCTTTTTTTGTATCTTTAAAAACCTATAAAAAGTATAAGCGAAATACAATCCAAATTGAATTTCCCATAGGAATTGTAACCGCCCAAATGTGAACACTTTGGTTCCTTCATAAATAATTACCTCTTTTATTGCAAAAGGTGTAAAAAAAGAAAGCCCAACCAGCAAAATATTTGGAAAATAAATATAGTATTTTTTAATTATGGGTACTTTGATGTCGGCTTTAAAAATATATGAAAAATGCAAAAATGAGGAAGCTATAAAGCTTCCTGATAAATATACGAATTTTATCCAAAATAAAGCTCGACTTTCATCCTGAGTATAATAAAAAAAAGACAAGCCCAAAGTCCACGCAATCACGCTCATAATATGAAAACTGTAAACTATTTTTGTCTTATCATTTCTTCCTTTCAATAAGATGAGAAAAAGGAGAAAAATATATATAATTCCTGCGAACCACAATAGTATTGTTTGATAATTCATTTAATATGGTAACGGAAGTTCTTTTAAATTATTTAATATTTGTTTTGATAATAAGGCAATTTTTAACCCCTCAACTTCACCTATGAAAATATCCCCAAAAAATATTTTTACATTCACAATTAAAATATTAAGTTTTTTCTTTGTAATCTTTGAGTTCACAAAAAAATAGTTGCCATCTTCTATAGGTTTCCAAAGCTTGGAACCTCTGGCGGGCTTTATAGTATCAACTTCTACAACTTGAGGTAAATAATCGCGAAACAATATTGCGGAATGGATAGAAGCCGTTTGCCCCATTAATTTCCCACACATCGCCAAGTATATACTGTCATTATAGTGTCCTTTTGTATCTTCTTTTGTTACTATACCCGAACCGACACTTTCAGCATATTTGTTGCTCTCAACCGCAGAATTAAACGTAACAATCTTTTCTATGCTTAAAAAAGGAGGCTTGAATGGTATAATTTTTTGTATTTGCCCCATGTCATACTTATTAATAGCTTGTATATCTTCAATGAAATTGTTTTTTTTGATGTAAAAATCTTTTATTAAAGAAAACTCTATAAAATCTCTTATACGCTTTTTTTGTTCAATTGGAACTCTGCAATATTTAATACCATATCTATTTTTTTTATCACTCCAAACAACTGTCCCTTTAAGTTTTATATGTTTTTTTCGATGAAAGTTCTTTATCTGAATTTCTATTTTTGAAGATACTGGAATATAACTTTTAGAAATAACACCCATGCCTTTTTCGCTAATATCGAACATCTCTGCATTTACGGTAAGTTCATTTTTAACTTTTAATATAACAGGAAATTTCGCAATTTTTCTTGGAATAGTTCTATTAAGGTTTGTATTAATACTCATTTTTATAAGAAAAACGCAAAAAAGATATTTTTTCAAGGACTAGCATGTCTTCCGAACATATTTTTAGATGAGTCTTACTGAGATTCTTGAAAAACCTATAAATTGTGCTTAAGATAATATTTTCCATTTCTTTCTTTTAAACATAAAAGCAATTTTATAGTTAAAATAGAAAAAAGTCAAATTAATATTTTGTTCCCTATTTCTCTTCCGAGTAAAATTCCTCATGAAACCTCAATGACAAACTCAGTTCCTTTTCCCTTTTCGCTTCTGGCGTTTATTTTCCACCCGTGCTTATCTATTATGTCCTGTATTATTGACATTCCCAGGCCTACACCGCTTTCTTTTTTTGTATATAGGGGCTCGAATATATGCCTTAAGGTTTCTTTATCCATCCCTATTCCTGTATCTTTAATTTTTATATATGTGTGGTTATCTTTTTTTTCTGCCTTTATTTCTACTACCCCCTCCCCTTTTATGGCCTGCAGTGCATTTTTTATAAGGTTCTGCATAAGGCGAATAAATTTAAGTTGGTCGGCTTCTATATACAGTTTATCAGGTATATCTGTTTTTATTTTTACATTTTTATATTTATTTAATTTTTCCAGGATGCTTCTGACTGTTTTCTGCAGGTGGATTTTTGTCTTGTTTACAGAGGCTTTTGAAAGATCCAGCAGAGATGATATTATTTCTTCCGCATTTTCTACTTCACTGGACAATATCGATATGTATTTTTCAAATTCTTCGTTTTGTTTTTCTTTAATATCATTAAGATAATAGGTCACATATTTTATACTTGACAAAGGGTTTCTTATGTCATGCCCCACTGCTCCGGCCACTTTCCCCATCATTGCCAGTTTTTCGTTCCTTATCATTTTTTCCTGTATTTCTTTCATTTTGTGATAAAACAGTGCGTTTTCTATGGCCAGGGCCGCTTGAGCAGCAAGGATGCTGAACATGTTTATGTCCTCCGGAGTATATATTCTGTTGTTTTTCTTTATCCCCAAAGTCATAAAACCCACCATTTTTTCTTTTATCATGGCCGGAATAACAAGTTCAACTTCCGTTTTTATTATGTAATTCTTGGCTTCATCCACATAATCTGTTTTATTTAATCTAAATTCATTCAAAATCTCATCTTTAAGTAGGGCGATGTGAAAAAGTCAAAAACAGTTGAGTTGTCGACGATAAAAAGGTATAATATGGGTGTAGAGATAAGAGGAAAGCGCAAGGAAAAAGCCGAAAACCCCCGAAAAACCTTG
>PWEK01000063.1 GCA_003553445.1 Elusimicrobiota bacterium | reverse complement strand
CGTCATGGGAGGCGGATATATCCTGAATTATGTTCTGTATGTTTCTCTGTACGCCGGGGTTTGCGTGAAGGTCTTTTATCAAAACCAGCCCGGGGCCTTCTCCGCGGGGGTCGTAGCTTTCCATCACCTGGCCCAGGTTTACGGGCACGTTTATCTCTATCGGCGGGGGAGAAAGAAACTCGGCCGCGTGGGCGTAGGTGTCTATTACGGATGTAAAAAACATCGCCCCGGAGACCAGCCAACATATTATTTTTGTGTACAAATTATTTACAAAATTCATATATATAAATTCGTATTAATATACTTCAAGCTAACTCGCTGTTGTTCGTAGCTTAAATTGGGAATAGAAATTCCCTGACGTTGGAGAAATTACCCTTTAGCTAATTTCTCCACTGCCACTCCGTAATCAATACAATAGCTAAGTTAAAACACTACTGCATTTACTTAAAAAATTAACTACGGATTATATAAAATGTTTTCTGTGATTTTAAAAAAGGATTCCTAAAAAAATCATTGTAAATCTCCAAAAAAAATTACTATTTAAGAAAACATTAAGGAGATAACACAATGAGTAAAAAAATTATATAAAATTATCGTATAAAGTAAAACATGGAGTTTTTTTCTCGACAACAAAAAAAGAATCCTGAATAACTTTTTGGCAGGGGCCGGGCGAAGTAAATATCAATAGTAATTATTTTCCAAATGTCTATATAAATACTAAACTGAAAGCCACAAATGCTGCAACAGCAAGATAGAGTTTCTTTACCCACCGATTACCTATCGAAAGAGCCATGTGGGCCCCGAGATATCCCCCTGCCAACATGGAAGCTGAAGCTGCGGGAGCCACCCTGAAATCTACCAGACCCCTGTGCATAAAGACGCCTACTGCAATCAAGGCCGCAAATATTTTTACAACTTTTGTAATGGCTGCCACCTGGATGAAGGTATGACCCCAGAATAAAATCGCCGTACTGCTCAGCAGGGTTATATAGGCACCTCCGAAAAAACCGCTGTATATCCCCAGGACAAAAACCAGGGGATATCCCAGGAAAGAATACTTTATCATACCGGCATGTTTTTCTATTACTCCAAAATCCCTGTTTACAAAAGCCAGCAGAATAACCACACATATAATCAGTATTGATATAACGCTCTTAAGAATATTCTCATCTATATCCACAAGAAGCATTGCCCCGACAAAAGAACCGGCTATGCTGATTACTGTTATTAAGGTTACAAACTTAATATCTTCCCGTTTAAAGACTCTCCTGAACCCCACGATACCGCTGAGACACATAAAAATTATGGCAAACATATTTGTGGCGACCGCCGACTGAGGTGAAAGACCGAAAAGCATCAATGCCGGAACCGTAACAAGCGTAATGCCGCCTGTTGAAACACCTATTACACTTGCCGCAAAAAAGATAACGGAGATTGCCGCGATTGTTAATATATCCACTACTTGAATTTAAGTTTCCACATCAGCATTGCCCCCGCGTAGAAGAGGCCGCCTATGAGTATAACTCTCTGAATTCCCATCATCATGGCAAGAATAGGGGTAAGAACAGAACCCGTAACTGAAAAAAAACCATTATATCCCCATGCGCTGCCCGTGTATACTTCACCTGCCGGGGCAACCTTGTTCATTCCCATAGGGAACGGCATACCCAGCAGAAAGGCAAGGGGGGAAATTATCACGAAAGATAATAGAAACTTCAGATAAATATTAGCTCCTGACAAAGCAGCAAACAAAGGATCCAGAATAAAAGAATATAAAACCGATAATGCTATTATGAGGATAAAGGGCAGCAGCTGATATCTCATTGATTTGCCGGAGAGCTTTCTGCTGAACATGCTTCCTGCGCCGGAAACTGTAAGAAAGGCCCCGATAACTATGGCGGCAGAGTAAACCGGGTTGTGAAGAAAAAGAATAAATTTCTGAATGAGAGCAATCTCCAGAACCATAAAAGCAATGCCCAGGAATATAAAATATACCCAGGAATTAAATTTAAATGATTCTTTTTTTGACTTTTTGCTGCGTCGGATAAGTATAATCAACGGTATTATTATAAAGAGAAATCCGACTGCCGCGGACTGCGCGAATGTAGCCAGAAGTATTAAATACCCGTATTCCGCGAAAGGTATCCATTCTCGCCCCAGCGTTTGAATCAGGTGAGGCATAGCCGCCCATCTGAAAAAATGGGAAAAGTAGGGTTTATCATCCGTTGCGGGCCTGACATTGAAAAGATAATTTTCAAAAAAAGCTTCTCTTTTATCAGTATCCAGTATTTTCAAAGCGGAGTTGTAATACTCCTCTTCAGGTAAAACATGATACCGGTTTACCTCACCTTCGCTTATTCCCGGATAATAAGAAAGGTCAAACCTGTTTTCGCTGCAGAAATCCCTTATGGCGCTGATCTCGGAATCGGTAAACGGCTTTCTCTTCATAATAAGTGTTACAACATCCCAGTTTCTTATCATCATCAACTTGTCCTGCGGCCTTTCCACCCCGATTGACTCAAGCGCAGCTACTGCGGTAGAAAAAAGTTTTATTCCGTCCCTGGCAGGAGTATTCATCCACCGGCTTACCATAAACATTCCATCTTGAGAAAGTCTCTCGAGAAAAAGACCGAAACCCTCTACGGTATTTAAATAGTCCTCATTCTGGGCATAAAGCCCGGAGGTGGAGGAAGCCATTGTTCCGGCAGGGTCCATCTGAATAATATCATATGCCTCGCCGCTTTTTTCTATATAGCTCCGCGCATCTGCCGTAACGATGTCAACTCCTTTTTTCTCGGTCCACCGATCAAAATTCCCCATCATGTTTTTTCTGAGAATCTCTATTACCCCGGGATTTATCTCAACCGCCCGGATCAGGCTGCTGTCATACCCGGCTGCAAGAACAGCGCTCTCCAGCCCCCCTGCTCCGGCTAGCAGAACACGCGGCTTCTCTTTCAGTTCATAAGGAGCGGCATACATAAGATTCTGCAGGTAATTAAAGTCAATTTTTTCCGGGTTAAATACGGGTGAGGGGGCGTCTCCGTCAAAGGTAAGCGCTTTCTGTTCGGGCATTTCCGCCATGTAGGTTAGGGACTGGGCCGAAGTCAATCTGATGGCATCTCCTTCAAGAATGTGAAGTATTCCATAGGGAGAGTAATTTTTATCTGTAATTTCAACCCCGGGAAGCCTGAGAACCGAGGGAAGCCCCTTATACTCAGACATGTAAGGAACCAGTGAAGAAGGAAGAAGGCCGATATTTAACAGAATTGCCGCTGAAAATGCGGCAAAAGACAATAGTTTCCTTTTTTCACCACCGTGTTTCACCATCCAGCAAAGAGAAGCCAGTGCCGCAAACACGCTGCAGACAAGTATGTACATCCCTGGCGGCAGAAGATGCATTATGAGCAGTCCCCCCAGCACGCCCGTTCCGGAACCTAAAAGGTTAACCGCATAAACCTGCCCGGATTTTTTGGGATGCATAAGAAAAAAAACAACCAGCATAGTGGAGATAATAAGGAAAGGAAGTCCATAAAGAAAATAACTTAATATCATATAGAACATCTGCCTCCACTCCCATATTAAATACAGATAATTAATGGGAAGGCGGCGGTTAATATAAAATACAACTGGAAGAAGAATGCTGAATATAAACCCCCCGGCGGATATTATACGGTAGCGGTTTTTTCTGAAAAAATCGGGAAAGAGCCCCAGCATAACCCCGCTGAAACCCATACCCAGCATGGAAAGGCTGACCACCATATAGGCATAATGGCTCCATCCCTCTATGCTCAGAATTTTCATCAGCAGTATTTCGTATGTAAGGAAGGCTACTGAAGTAAGGAAAAGCGTAATAAGGGTCGTTATCATTTATTATTCGCGGATGAACGGAACGAATCTGACCGGAAGGACGCTTTCGCTGGAGACCTCTCCTTCTTCATCTTTTCTCACCAGCATAAGCCTTTGTGTCTGGAATGCTCCCCCCACGGGAATAACCATTTGGCCGCCCGGCTTAAGCTGACGAATTAAATCGGGGGGAATATACGAAGCCGCAGCAGTTACGACTATCCCGTCATAAGGGGCGTGCTCCTCCCAGCCGTAATAGCCGTCGGCGTTTTTTACTTTAACATTTTCAAAACCGGCATTTTCAAGAGCCTCCGCCGCCCCTTTTGCCAGCTCGGGTATTATCTCAATTGTATAGACCTCGCTGCATATGGGGGCAAGCACAGCGGCCTGATAACCGGACCCCGCGCCTATTTCAAGAACCCTGTCTCCGGGAGAAAGCTCTAAAAGAGAAGTCATAAGAGCAACGATATAAGGCTGTGAAATTGTCTGGCCGTGACCGATTGGAAGAGGCCTGTCGGAATATGCCTCCGAAAGCAGATTAGAAGGAACAAATTTATGCCTGGGAACTTCACGCATGGCTTCCAGGGTAAGCTCATCATGGACTCCCCTTTCCTTTATCTGAGTCTGAACCATCTCCTTACGCTCCCGGTAGTACTCGTCTTTTTCCGAAGAATATAAAACATCTCCCGCATTAAACGCAAAAGATGTTATAAAAAGAATTTTAATAAAAAATTTTAAAGTCATTTTTTTGACTCCTTTTTTTTCCCGGTTTTCCTGCGTACAATCTTTGCCCAGGTATCCTTAAGAGGAACTATCCGGTTGAAAACCGGTTTTTCTTCTGTGAAATCCTTGGTATCCGCAATATAATATCCCTTTCTTAAAAACTGCACCCGATCGCCGGGTTTTAACTCTTTAACTCCAGGTTCAGCCATACAGTTTTTCATTAACTTAAATGATTCGGGGTTAAGATTCTCCTTGAAGTCCTCTCCTTCCTGCGGATCCTCTTTATCAAAAAGCCTGTCATAGAGCCTCGCTTCCACTTTTACGGCATCTTTCGCCGACACCCAGTGTAGCGTACCCCTTACCTTCCTGTTATCCGGAGCCCACCCGCCCCTTGAGGAGGGGTCGTAGCTGCACCTGAGCTCAACAATATTCCCCTTTTCATCCTTCACTGCCTCTTTGCAGGTAATATAATAAGCATGTTTGAGCCTTACTTCTTTCCCGGGATAAAGCCTGAAAAATTTCTTCGGCGGATTTTCCATGAAATCTTCCCTTTCAATATAGATCTCCCGGGAAAAGGGCAGCATCCTCCTGCCCATGCTCTCATCCTCGGGATTATTCACCGCCTCAAGTTCCTCTGTCTTATCCTCCGGGTAGTTTTCAATTACAACCTTCAGGGGATTCAATACGGCCATTACCCTGGGCGCCTTCCGGTTCAACTCATCCCTTATGCAGTGCTCCAGAAGAGATACATCGACAGTGCTGTTTGCCTTTGCAACCCCTATCTTTTCGCAGAAATCTCTTATAGACTCCGGAGTGAAACCCCTTCTCCTCATGCCGGATATAGTAGGCATGCGCGGGTCGTCCCAACCCTCGACATGCCCCTCCCTTACAAGCTCCATAAGCCTTCTCTTGCTCAAAACAGTATAACTTATATTCAACCTGGCAAACTCTATCTGCTTGGGATGATGAACACCCAGTTCATTAAGAAACCAGTCGTAAAGCGGCCTGTGATCTTCAAATTCCAAAGTACATAAAGAATGGGTAATCTTTTCAATTGAATCCTCTATGCAGTGAGCGAAATCATACATGGGGTAAATGCACCATTTATCACCCGTTCTGTGGTGGGAAGAAGAAAGAACCCTGTACATCACAGGGTCTCTCATGTTCAGATTGGGAGAGGCCATATCTATTTTAGCTCTCAGAACCTTTGAACCGTCCGGAAACTCCCCTTTTTTCATTTTCTCAAAGAGCTCAAGGTTTTCATCCACGCCGCGGTTGCGGTAAGGGCTTTCCTTTCCGGCTTCGGTAAGCGTTCCCCGGTAACGCGTTATCTCTTCAGGCGAGAGGTCATCCACATATGCCTTGCCTTTTTTTATCAGTTTAACGGCATATTCATACATCTCATCGAAATAATCTGATGCATAGCGCATATCCCCCTGCCACCTCGCCCCGAGCCACTTAACGTCCTTAACTATCGACCTTATATACTCTTCTTCCTCTTTTTCCGGGTTGGTATCATCCATCCTGAGATTAAAGCTTCCCCCGAATTCTTCAGCCACACCGTAATTAAGAAATATGGATTTTGCATGGCCTATATGAAGATACCCGTTGGGCTCCGGCGGAAATCTCGTTGCCACTTTCCCATCAAACCTTTTTTCTTTCTGGTCTTGAACGACTATATCTTTTATAAATCCGAATTTTTTACTCATAACTAATTTTAATATAACAACTTTTAATCATTTTTTCTATCTACTAACCAACTTTTTTCTTTACAGCCCTTTCATATAACCCCAGGTATTCCTTTGCGCTTTTTTCCCAGCAGAAATCTTTTTTCATTGCTTCCCCGATCATACTCTTCATATGAGCAGGCCTGTCATAATAAGTGCTTACGGCCCACCCTACCGTATAATAAAGAGCGCGGGAGGAGATATCCAAGAATTTAAAGCCGGTGCCCGAGCCCTGCGATTCATCATACTGACTAACAGTGTCATCCAGCCCGCCTGTAGCTCTTACCACCGGAAGCGTTCCGTATTTCATTGAATATATCTGGTTCAGTCCGCATGGTTCAAACCTTGATGGCATTAAAAGAAAATCGCAGCCCGCCTGTATCTGGTGAGCCAGCTCATTATTATATCCTATGAAGCTTCCTATACGCCCGGGGTATCTCCCGGGGAGATCGCCGAAGTAATACTCCAGCCCCTTATCTCCCGAACCCAGCACCACAAACTGAGCCTTCATGGTTTGCACTATGCCTTCAATGGCCCCGGCCAGAATATCAACGCCTTTCTGATCAACAAATCTGCTTACCATCCCGAAGACAGGCACCGAAGACTCTCTTTCCAGATGAAACTTTTTCTGCAGCTCCTTTTTGCATATTTCTTTTCCTCTTACATTCTCAGAATCATAATTCTCCGGAATATACTTATCTACGGCAGGGTCCCATTCGCGGTAATCGGCCCCGTTTAATATGCCGCCGTAATCAGCCCCTTTCGCCCTCAGGAAGGGCTGAAGGCCGCATCCGGCTTCTGTAAAACTCGTCTCCCAGGCGTACTTTCTGCTCACCGTGTTTACCATGTCTGCAAAAGCAATCCCCCCCTTTAAAAAATTCATTCTGCCGTGATCCTCAAATTTATCAGATGTAAAATTTGACCACCCAAGACCTGTATAATCATAATCGCCCGCATCGTAAACCCCCTGATGAGCCATATTGTGTATAGTAAGAATACTGGCTGTATTTCCCAGCACGGGGTCATTGCCATACCATGACTTAAGGTATGCGGCGGCCGGTGAACTCTGCCAGTCATGAACATGCACGACATCAGGTTTTATCCCCTTGTCTTTACATAACTTCAGAGCGGCGTTAGAAAGAAAACTGAAGCGCCGGGCATTATCCGAATAATCATTAAAATCGCTGTCGTGATATATTCCGTCCCGCCCAAAATAATTTTCATACTCAATGAAAAAAAGACGGACACCCGCATCATCCTCAGCGGAATGAACGGCGCAGTACTCCTCGGTATTTCCCATCCATACTTTCATCGGAGAGTGAAAAGGCCTGATTCCGAATTTCGCCCCATCAATGCTTCTGTACCTGGGCATTACAAGATAAACCTCATGCCCCATGCGCGCCAGCGTTTGGGAGAGAGCGCCTACCACATCTGCCATGCCCCCTATTTTGACATACGGATTGCACTCCGATGCAATCATCATTATTTTCATTCTTTTTCTCATTTTTCTAAGTAGATTTCACCTCTTCCCTGCACATCTCATCTATATGGCTGTATATCTCCCTTCTGTATATAGCCTTCGGAAAAGGCCCTATTGACTGAAGGGCCAGCGAAGCCACCTCATGCCCGAACAAAATACATTTCTTAAAGGAAAGCCCTTCATGATAAGCAACAAGAAATCCGGACATGAAAGCCCGGCCTCCGCCTGTGGAATCCAGTACGCTTATCTCCTTGAGGTTATCAACCCTCACCGTATCTCCGCTTTTATCCGATACCACCACATACCTTCCTCCTACCGTAAGCACCACAATTTCAGCGCCCCATTCGTGAAAGGTATCGATGCAGAGTTCAACCAGCTCATTCTCCGGCATATTGTAATCAAAAATGTGCCTGGCATCCCCCAGTGAAGGCTTTACAATTTTCACCCCGTCCGAAATCTGCGCCAGTATTTCAATTCCCTCATCCCTGTCGCGCCATATTTTAGGATGATAATTAGGGTCTACGGCTATTATCTTATTTTCCCTTTTTGCCAGCCTTAACGTTTTGCGTATCGCAGCCCTTGAAGGCTCCTCCACCATAGAGGACAGCGAAGTGTAGATTATATCCGCCCGGCTAATCAGCTCCTGTTCAACATCCTTTATGCCAAGCTTTCTGTCAGCGGAATGCATACTCTGAAAGTCCGGCTCAGAGGGTGTATGAGAAAGGAAAGCCACCGAGGTATCGTTCTTATCAGTATGTTTTATGCTCTCGGTATTAACCCCGTAGTTTCGGAGCTCATTTTCTATAAATGTACCGAAGTGGCCCCGTCCCAGCTTTGTCAAAAGCGCCGCCTTCTTGCTCATTTTCGAAACATATACCGCGACATAAGCCGGATTCCCCCCCAGATAACGGGCAAAGTCTTCAGCGTCTATAAGAGAATTAGTCTTTTTCTTAGAAATAAAATCAACAACAGTTTCTCCCACACAAAGTATATCAAGCCTCAAATACAGGTCTATCAAGACCCCTGTATCCGGGCGGTTCTCCTTGCAGGGGGATAAGAAGTACTCATGGATATCAATGTTAAATACGCTTATTTCTTCTTCCTTTCTTATCATCTCGCTTAAATTCTCAACATAAGCTCGCGCTGTCTTCTCCCATGTGTATTTATCCAGAACCCGCTTGTATCCCTGCTGGGCATAAGCATCCCACCTGGCCTGGGAATCTACCAGCGAGAACAGCGCTCCCGCCAGCTCCCCGTTATTATTGGGGTCCACAAGAATTCCAAATTCCTGGTCTCCTTCCCTTAAGCTTTCAGCCGGCCCTCCGAACTTGGTGACAACAACCGGGAGCCCCGCCGCCATAGCCTCCAGGGGAGCCAATCCAAACGGCTCGTATAGAGCCGACAGGCAGAAAACCGACCTGCGCTTATTGAAATACCTGTACATATGAGCGAGCTCATCCTGTTTTTCTATGGATATCATGGAAACCTTGCCCCTGAGATTATAGTCTTCTATGAGATCTATCAGCTCCAGAAGAACCTCTGTTTCAGGTGTTTTCGGAAACTTCTTATAATCCTCAAGAGGATTTTCGTAGCCTTTTGTCACTATCACAAGGTTTGCCTTTTCCTGCAGGGTTTTACTTTCCCCGTATGCCCTGACAAGGCGTGGAATGTTCTTTTTGGGATCCAGCCTGCTGGATGAAATAATAACCGGAAGTTCCTGCCTTCCGCTTTCAATATCTCTCTCTATCACACTTTCAATGAAATCGACTGTGCCGTTATCGGTTTTATTCTTCTTATCAAATACTTTAAGCGAAACCCCGGGAGGAATAACCGCAAATTTCCTGTCATTATCTATGACTACCGCTTCCTGGTAAGCGCTGTGGGTATACTGATTCATTCTCTCCTGCAGCGTACTCGTTATAATCTTATCAGCTTTATTTATGCTTACCCGCTCTGCCAGTAGCCTCAGGCAGAAATTGTACCTCTCATCCATCTGAGCAATATTTTTACTGTCCACCTTCAACTTATCCATTTTCTGGGCCCCGAGAGAATGAGCGGTAAAGGTAAAGGGCACACCCGTCTTCTCTTTAAAATAGGCCGCCGCCAGTCCCCCGTCGCCGTAATGGGCGCAGACAGCGTCCGGCATTTCCCCTTCTTCCTCATAAAACTTTATAATATTTTCAACATATCCCGGAATTAGATAAGGCCACAGCTGCTCCTTATTAAGAAACCTGTCCGGGCCGAACTCTATTCGTATAATTCTCAGGTTTTCCACCCCCTCATAATAATCAACGGCCCCGGAAAACTCCGGCCAATTCTCATCCTTTATCCGCCTGGTAAAAATGTC
Organism: Elusimicrobiota bacterium; assembly: GCA_003553445.1. Lineage (GTDB taxonomy): Bacteria > CG03 > SLGR01 > SLGR01 > SLGR01 > PWEK01. The sequence continues at coordinate 903 of PWEK01000063.1, read as the reverse complement.
CACCTTATAGCCCATTTTCGCCATGGCCACCGCCAGCTCTTTTACATAGACAAGCTGCCCCCCAAAATCCGGGTGAGATACCCACCTGCTGTCTTCCCTGTCAAAATTTCCCTGTGGATTAAAAAATGCTATATTCATAATCTGTTATACTTTACGTTCCTCCTATATAAAAAAATTAATTTTGAGCGCAAGATATTTACCAGAACTGCACTTAAATATAAAACAAAATTGAAAGCCCGCTGTCAAATCAAATGCCTTAACAACAATAATTTCTAACAGATTTTACATATTTTTTTTATCGTATGCAAAAACAAGATTTCTAATAACAGAAAAAATACTTATAATAAAAATATGAAAAAAGTAATTATTAATATTATAAAAAGCCTCTTTGTCTCTTTTGCAATATGGTTCCTGAGCTCGCTCGGAGGCATAGCAATATTTGTTTCCCTCTCTTATCTACTCAGAGAAACCCCCTTCTTCAAATCCCTGGAAATGGGATGGATAGCAATTATACTCTTCATCCCCTTTGTCGCATTTATACCCGCAATCACATATCTCATACATTCAACCTTTAAAGAAAGAAAACACAAAAAAAAGCAGATCCCATAACTGCAAAACAACATCACCCTGCAGCAACAGAAGTCTTCTGTCTATTTGTATTTCTTTTTTGATATGTGCGCGTTCCACGCCAATGAATTTTTTAGAAAAGCTATCCCCGTGACTACGGGGGAAACAGCCCGTGGGAGTCCTCTCGTATTTCCTGAGGCGGACTATCCCCGTGCCTACGGGGGAAACGGGGTTACGGACAGGACAGTGCAGCAGATGGAAGGACTATCCCCGTGCCTACGGGGGAAACCCTAAAGAGAGGCTGTCTTTTGAGCTCGGTCACGGACTATCCCCGTG
>PWEK01000033.1 GCA_003553445.1 Elusimicrobiota bacterium | reverse complement strand
GTTCGTCAAAAAGAAAAACCTTTGGTTTTCTGACAATCGCCCTCCCCAGCGCCACCCTTTGCCGCTGTCCTCCCGAGAGCTGCTTAGGTCTTCTTTCAAGCAGTTTTCCAATACCAAGTATCTGTGCCGCCTCGTCTACCCGGGCGTTAATTTCACTTTTCGGATATTTTCTTAATTTAAGTCCAAATGCCATATTGTCCCTGACCTTCATATGAGGATACAGGGCATAATTCTGAAAAACCATCGCTATGTCTCTGTCTTTGGGGGGGATATTATTTACTGTCTCTCCATCAATCCTCAACTCACCGCTAGAAATTTCTTCCAAGCCCGCTACAGTTCTTAAAGTTGTGGACTTTCCGCAGCCGGACGGTCCAACCAGAACGCAGAATTCGCGATCTTTTACAGTCAGGTTGACGTCTTTACAACCTATTACATCACCGCCATATATTTTTGTAACATTCTCAAATCTTACATCTGCCATTTTATCTCCTCTCCTCTAACCTTTCAACCCGGTCGTGCTTATTCCTTCTATTATATATTTTTGGGCAACTAAAAACACAATTAAAACCGGTATAACCACAACTACAGCACCTGCCATTACCAATCCGTAATCCGTCGCATGCTGCCCTTCAAGAGCCGCAAGCGCAACCGGCAGTGTGTACATCTCTTCCCGTATCATTACAATTAAGGGCCAGAGAAACTCATTCCAGGAAGTCATAAACGTAAAAATCCCTAAAGTGGCAAGAACCGGTTTACATAAAGGCAAAATAACCTTCCAGTATATTCCAAATTCACTGCATCCGTCAATCCTTGCCGCTTCAATGAGGTCATTGGGTATGGTCTGAACAAACTGTCTTACTAAAAATATTCCGAAAACAGAAATTGTTCCGGTAATAATAAGCCCTATGTATGTATTTATTAGTCCCATTGACCGTAAAATAAGAAAAACCGGCATCATTGTCACCTGTCCGGGAACCATAAGTGAGAGAATCAGTATAGCAAAGATTCTGTTACGCCCCGGAAATCTGAATTTTGCGAAGGCATAACCTGCCAGAGAATTAAAGAAAAGGCCGAACCCGGTTACCGCCAGAGCCACTACTGTGCTGTTAAAAAAATTCCTAAAAAAATTCATTTGATCCAGGAGCCTGATATAATGTGAGAATGTCGGTTCTGCAGGAATCCACTGCGGCGGCATAGAAAAAATCCCTGCTCTTGTTTTCAAAGATGTGGAAATCATCCAGAAAAAAGGAGCAAGGGTTACAATTAGTCCTGCAATAAGCAGCGTGTATACGAGATATTTTTTTACTTTATATTCAATAATATAATCTTTTGATTTTTTCATTATGCCTCCTCAAGCTTCTTTTTGTATTTTAATTGAATAAGCGTAAATGTTAAGATACATAAAAAAAGTATAAAGCCTACCGCGCTTCCGTAGCCAAACCTGAAATGGTCAAAGCCCTGTTCGTACATATACATCACCATTGATATTGTCCTGTGCAGAGGACCGCCGTCTGTCATTATATACGGCTCTGCAAAGAACTGAAAAGAACCTATAGTAGTCATAACAACCACAAAAAACAGCGTCGATTTAAGGCTGGGTAGCGTAATATTCCAGAACCTTTGCCAGCCGTCCGCTCCGTCAACGCTTGCTGCCTCATAAAGGGTTCTGGGAATGGTCTGAAGCCCTGCGAGTATAATCACCATATTTATTCCAAAATTTTTCCACACGCTCATTACAATCAGAGAAGGCAGCGCCAGATAGGGATTGGCTAGCCAGTTCTGGGGCTCTATTCCTATATATCCTAAAATGTAATTTACCAACCCATACCTGGGATTGTAGAGCCACACCCACACAACTGCTACCGCCACTAGGGTTGTAACAACCGGCATAAAATAACCTGCCCTGAATATTGCTTTCTGTTTTATGAACTTTTTGTCTATCATAACCGCCAGAAAAAGCGATATCGCTATGTTAAGTGGAATACCCACAAAAGAAAAAACAAAAGTATTTCTCAAGGCATGCCAGAACACCTCGTCTGTAAACAAACTTATGTAATTTTCAAAACCGATAAAGCTAAGATTGGAAATGTCCGAAAAGGTATACACGCTCCAGTTTGTAAGGCTTATAATAAAAGAGCTGAATATCGGAAAAAAGAGGAATACCGCTAAAACTAAAATAGAAGGGGCAATGAAAACAAGAGGTATATATATTTTCTTTAATCCTTTCCCGAGCATTCCGCCAGGAACAGCTCTTTCCTCTTTCTTTTTCTTCTCCTTTGCAAGAGAAACACTTCCCTTTGAAACCTTCAGCTTTTTCGCATAAAAGAATATAAAAAAAACAAAAAGAGCAGAGAGCACAATCATCAAGAATAAAACAAGTTCCCCTTCTCCTTCTTCCCGGCGCTGAAATATTCTTTCAATGTCACTGTGTACTGTCCTCTGCAACCTCTCAATTGTTTCTCCGCCCCTTATGGTCTCTTCTAGGCGCCTATTTAAAACTCCGGCTATCTCCTCCCATTCGGGGATATTAGGCGGAGCCTTAGTGTCATACATCTGTTCACCGAAAACATTTATTTTTGGCTTATCATCGAAATAGCCTGTTTCCCAGGCCTGGATATTTGAAGGCAGAGAACCGGCTATCTCAAACCATTCAATCTGATTCTCCGGTTTGCTCATAAATTCTATGAATTTCCATGCGGCCTCTTTATTTTCGGACTGCTTAAACATAGTCAGGTGCGCCCCCCCCACAAAAGAGGTACCCGTTTTATGTTTTGGAAGAGTGGAAACACTCCATTTTCCTTCAATTTCAGGAATCTGCTGCCTTATCTCATCTACCTGCCACGGGCCGGAAATTATCATCGGGTAATAGCCCTCTTTAAATGCCCACATTAAATCATATCCGGGGTCTTCAAGCGGCGCCGCTCCCTGCTCATAAAATTTCCGGTAATATTCTACAGCCTCAGCCGCTGCATCTTCCATTATCAATATCTCCTGATGGTCTTCGGATAATATTGAGCCGTTATTCTGCCAGAGAAACATCATGTATGTTGTCCAGTCGGCAACGGGAAGAGATATTCCGTAGCCGTCTCTTTGACGGGCCAATTCTGTAGCCATCTCCAAAAGTTCATCCCATGTCCCGGGAGGGTTCTCGTACCCGGCTTCTTCGAGTATATCGGTTCTGTAAAAAAGAACCCTGGTATCTATGTACCAGGGTATTCCATAATTCTTTCCATCTATCTCTCCAATATTATAGGTGCTTTCAAAAAAATGTTTGGGTTTCAGTTCTGATTCTTTTATATAATCATCCAAAGGCTCAAAAGCATTCATTGACTGAAACTCGGCTATCCAGGTTGTTCCCATCTGAGATACATCCGGCGGAACCCGCCCCACCACTGCGGTAAGCATTCTTTCATGGGCCGCATCCCATGGAATAGCCTGTGTGTTTACTTTTATGTCCGGATATTCTTCTTCAAATTTTTCAGCCATACGCCCTATAACAGTTCCTTCGTAGCCCATGGCCCATACCACAATTTCTTCTTTTGCCCTGCATATATCATTTAAACTGAAAAATATTATTACCAGTAAAATGGAAAGCTTAATTTTTTTAATCATCTCTTTTAACTTTCTCCTTGTTGAACTTCACATACCCTGATGAATCTCTGATTATCAGCTCTGTCGGAATAACCTGAGGATTGGTATCTAACCTCTCCAATTTATTTATCAGAATGTCTGCAGCAGAAAACCCTATTAAATACAGATTCTGCTTTACTGTAGTAAGCTTAGGCTCTATATATTCCGCTATAGGTATATCATCGAAACCGACTACAGAAATCTCTCCAGGAATTTTAATCCCGGATTCTTTTAAGGCTTTAACCGTCCCTATAGCCATTGCATCATTTGCAGCAAGAACTGCGGTGTACCCCAAAGATGCAATCTTTTTATTTAGCATCTTTCTGTAAGTTTTTTCTTCGGTAAAATCTGATTTCATTATCATATCTTCATCAAAATTTATACCATATTCTTTTAAAGCAGACAAATAACCTTCAAATCTTTCTCTTGAATTCGTGGAGGTTTCCGGGCCACTGACAAACATAATTTTTCTATGCCCCAACCCCAGCAGATGTTTTGTTGCCATATAGCCGCCCCGGAAATTATCACAATCAACGAAAGTTTTATTAAGCGTTTTGCTGTTTATAACTACCGCTTCAAGATTTGCTCTGTTTAACATTTCTTTGCTCTTCTGATTCTCAATTATTGAACCATGAACGAGTATGCCTCCGACAACTCCGCTTGAGGAATAATAACTGTATCTTTCCAAATAACTCCTTTTCTCTTCAATAACATCAAAGAGAAGGTTGTAACCCCGCTTTCGCGAAGCATCAATTGCTCCCCTTAAAATTTCAGAAGTATAATTTGTAATCGGTTTTTCCTGGTAGCTGCTTATAAAGCCAATTGTGTTTACCCGTTTTTTCTTTAAGGCGCGGGCTGCATAATTAAATTCATAGTTGTGATTTTCCGCATATTTAACTATTTTTTTTCTAAGCTTAGGGCTGACCCTTCCTTTATCCGCATTATTAAGCGCCCTTGAGACGGAGGAAACCGAAATATCAAGGGCCTTTGCGATATCCTTCATTTTAACGGCCATAGGCCCCCTTTTTCAGTTCAGAAAGCTCCTTTTTATAATTCAACTTTACTTTTTTTGTGTTTTCAGGCAGTACAAACTTAACATTGCTTTCATTGTGACTAAAAGGGATCTCTCTGTTTTCCACTTCTACGGATTCCGGTTTGCTTCCGCTTAACATCATTTCTCCTGAGAACGGAGATTTTCTTGTTTTTAACTCTACAGAAGACCCCTTACTGCAAACACTCTCAATTTCCAGAGTTGAATATATTATTTTCAAACCCCCTATACCAGTTTTTACATTCACAGGTAAAATATGTGTTTGGCGCGGGGGAATATGCATCCGGCCGTCTTCAGGAATACGAATAACATCCCCTGCTTTATTTTTTATTTCAACCCATGTCTCCCTGGGTATTTCCTGGTAATTACCCACAAAGAGAAACCCTTGCGAACCGTTCTCCCTGAATATTGTGATAACCTGGCTTTTGCTATTTCTCTCCACTCTTTTTTCCACGCCGATCATAGAAACCATTTTCTCTATCACATCTATCATATAATCGTATATGTGGGTTAAGGGCATACAGAAAACCGCAGCTCTTCCCTCTCCGCAGTCTTTGACTAAAGCGCATGTTTTTCCTTCCCGCGAGTTTGCTGCGGTTTTTGCTCCGGGAGAGGAAATTTCCTTCATTTCTCCGTCCAGTAAAACTTCAATATTATCAATGTAGCAAAACTTTCCGGGAATCACGCCTTTGTTTTTTATATTCAGCCTGTCCGCCAGCACTGTGCACCTTTCGCCCTTTAAATTTTTTACCGGAATATCCGGATACAGAAGAAGAGAACCCCCGTTTTCAACATATTCTGCCAGTTTTGTCTGAGTAACTTCATCCATAAAACCCATAGAATAAAGAACAAGTTTTTCCTTTTTAAAAAGGTTTTCTTTTTTTATTTTCTGTATATCCGTGAAATCATAAGAATAACCGGCAAGATAAAGCAGCCTTCCTAATCCGTCATAAAAATGTCTTGTTCTTTTATCCTCAATATCTTCAATGAAGGGTCCTTTGAGATACTCGGTTGCATAGTATGGTTTATAAAACCCCACTGTAAAATCATTTACTTTTGTGGTAGAAGCCAATTCTTCCGAAAAACTTTTAATTATCCGGCCAAACTGTTTCAATGAATCATAGTGAGGTCTCGGGTTGCCTTTGGAATCTACTGCCGCCTGCCACTGGTGATAAACACCCATCGCCCCTATTCCATCTTTGTTTTCTCCGCCGGAAAACATGTATGCGTTTAAACCGTTAAGCCCCGAAGCAGTCGAAGTTTTTAGGTTGTGTTCAACATCCGATGGGTAGATCCTGGGCCTGTCTCTCATTATTCCAGTCTGCAGTTCACTGCATATTACCGGAACGTTCTCTGACGAGATCATTTTTAATATATCGGATGTAATGAGGACATCATGGAAATTCTCATAATCAAAACGTCTCATCTGATAAGCACCGCCGAATATAACTTCAGGAACATAATTTTTAAATTCACTGAACATAAGTGATGTCATTGGGCTGAAGACCCCCCTCCCTCTTACATCATAATCATAAAAATGAGGAATATTCGCAATAACGGGGACTTCAACGCCCCTCTTTTTAGCCATCTCATAAAGCTTTTTGTAATATTTCCCAAAATATTCAAAGTAGTAATACATCCAGTCGTAATAGAGCAGTAGATTATCGTCGGCTCTAATGCTTATTTCCACAGGCTGTCTTATACTGCTGAAGGACTCGTATTCCGTATTATAAACCTTATTAAGTTCTTCTACTTTTCCATACCTCTTTCTTAAAAAATCCCTGTACATCTCTTCGGAATATGAATTATAATCAGCCGCCTTGTTCAGCCAGTGAACCATACCTATCTCGTTACATAACTGAACCGCTATAATTACCCCTGACCGGTGGTACTGCCTTTTGGCCACTTCGGGTATAACATTATCATACCATCTCTCAACCAGCTGAATAAACTTCGGGTTATTGTATGCAACGAGAGTGGTATGAGGCAGGTTCTCAATTTCCTTTCCCTGCAGGCAAATCTGCGGGTATTTTTCATTTATCCATTCTGGCAGCCCCTCTTTCTTTAGCTCAGCATTTGAAACAGGCCCCACCCTTGCTATAAGAAATAAGTTATGTTCTTTTACCCTGTCGGCAAAATCATTGAATTCTTTAAGGTCAAATTTTCCTTCTGACGGCTCATGAACACACCAGGGTATGTAAGTGGAAACAGTGTTTAAACCCGCCTGGGCAGCTTTTAGCAAATGATTGTCCCATAATTCCGGTTTTATCCTGTAATAGTGAATTTCTCCTGAATTTATAAATGTTTTTTTTTCATTTAATTCAAAAGCGCCTTTTGAGAGTTTAATTTTTTTCATCTTTAAATATTATCCTTTCCTTTTTTCTGCAATCGTTTGCACAATTTTATATAATCGTCATATTTCTGTCAAATATGACTCTTCGCGGGATTTACTTCTTTTTCACTTTTTCAAGAGCCGAAAGTAAAGCCCTGTCAAGGAGAGAATTATCCTTCAGCGGCCTGAATTTCTCATCCACCGCAACGGGAAAGTTGTTTATGTAATAATGAGGTATATTGTAACCCTTTTTTTTAATATAATGCGCCCCTTCAACTCCCCTGGCTTTAATTTCAAAAAACATTATATCTATATTACCCGACTTAACAACTTTATCGATAGATTTTTTCATTTCTTTATCATAATCAAGATTATTGAAAATATGAATAACATTTACTCCATATTTTTTTTCTATTTCTCCGGATATAAGTTTTAGAACTGATGAAGGAGCCGTGGTATATACTGCTGTTTTCTTTCCCTTTAGTTTTTCCGGACATTCGGTAACTATTTCCGGATGAAACCTGGTCATAACAGTTTCAGCACCCGGAGAGCGCATGGAGAGCGCCTTTTTAATCTCCATAACCTTCTCCGGAGAGGAAGAGGCATGCTGACAATTTGCTATAATAAACAAAAAAGCATTCTCAAACCCCGGGAAGGTTTTTAAAATCTCAGGATTAATATCTGAAGGCACCAGATATATCGAACCGTGAATATCTACCGGCGGATGTTCGGCTCCGCTTCCTTCGTGAATTATAATATTTGCTTCAGACTTAAGTGTTTTTTTTATTCCTTTATCTACATTGGATACTGCAAATTCATTAAAAAAACCCGCACCTGCCCTTCTGCAACCAACCATAGATATATACGGCGCACTACTGTCGTTTACAGCTTCCCACCTGTCCAGAAGAGCGGATAAAATAAGGGCGTCCTCAAAAACATCTGAAGCGCCGTGGAACCCCACCTCCAGTAGCCTTATCAGGTTCTCAGGTTTGAACCTTGATGACAGCAGCTCTCTTTCCGTTAACTTTTCTGCACTTTTTTCTGCAGCGGGCTTATATATTTCTATCATGGGAGGCTCTTGCGGAGCGCCCCTTGAATGGGTGAATATTGCCGGCTTCCATTTTGTATCATAGCCTTTAATACCGCATGCAAGTGCCCCTATATATGACCCGAAAGCTGTCTTTCCGACTCTTTTATCAGTCGCGAATAAACCCATTGACGGAATATCGCATTTTATATCAATGATGTATTTCTCAAAAGAAGTTCCGCCGGCATAATATACAGCACCGAGTGTTGAAGAAACGCCGGCATACTTGAGCGTGGCTGAGCGGTCTATCTGCGGAGCTCCGGCAAGCTGTACAACCGCTTTTATATCTTTTTTTTCAAATAGAATATCCGCTAAGCCCCTTTCCGGAAGCAACTCTCCGTTTTCTTCGGGGGAGAAGAAAACATCCAGTGATAACCTTTCTCTGAATTCCAGGCTGAAACTTTCTCTGCTGTACATTTTTTCTCTTCCGCCAATCCATAAGAGAGCAGATGGCTTAACATTATACCTTTCGCTTAATTCTTTAATTGCAAATATTGTGTTATCCGGTTTGTGCACCCCGTCAATCAGAAAAAGCGCTTTTTCAGATCTGTTTTTCATTAAAAAAACCCCTTACTATCACATTTCCTTCAAGTTTTTCCAGAATATCCATCTTTTTCTCCGGCTCCATAAGATAAAGAAGTGAGGAAGCGACATCATTCAACCTTCCCCCTTTAGAGATCTCCACGTTCATATTTGCCACAGAAAACGGTACAGGATTTTTAGTATGAAAGGTGGATACATCTCCCTCTTCGGTAACCGCCTGCTCCAGATTACCGTGATCCGCTGTTACAAATAAAGGAGAGCCCTCATTCCTTGCCGCTTTATATATCTCGGCCAAAGACCTGTCTACAGACTCTGCCGCCCTTATTCCCGCGGTAATGCTGCCGGTATGCCCGACCATATCAGGGTTGGAGATATTTACTATTATAAATTTTTTATTATCAGGTTTTTTAATTAATTCAATCACCTTATCTGTAAGCCTCGGAAGCTCTATTTCCGGGAATTTCTCATAGGGGTCAAGGGTGTAGCCTTCTTCTCCCTTCTTTTTATCATACTCTTTTATGTACTCCTCCATTTCGGGATTAAGCGAGACGACAATTCTATATTCATTCTCAAAAGCCTTCTCTCTTGTCCCCCCCGAAAGAAGAGTCAGCGCATGTTTTTTATCTACTCCGCTTACCCTGTACTGCCTGTAACCGTATTCCTGGAGGAGACTGCCGAATGAATGCTCTTTTTTTATATCAGGGTATGCCACAGGGCACTTTATACCGTTATAGCTTTCAACAAGAGTAAGAAAATCAAGCGAACCGTAATCAAGATTATTTCTATGTTTTAAGCGTTTGAATCGAGCATTTCCGGTAAGACTTCTTAATTTATTTTCAGACTCCAGAAACATCTGCATCAATAAAGCAGCCCTGTCTTTACGAAAATTCCAGTGAATTAATGTGTCATTTGATGAAACACCTTCATAGTTGCCAAGTGTTCTTATTTTTACATACTGGTCAGTAATACCTTTATCATAATCCTCCTTCAAAGCCGCAAATATATTTTCCTTTCTGTCTTCAGAGATGCCTTCAATAACAGCGCGGTACGTATTCTCGGTTTTATACCATGCATCTGTGGAACGATTCATGGTCATGTCCCTGCCGCCGACCGTAGCTATCCTGATTGCTGCTTTATTTCCTCCTATTGACTCAGCTTTTTCAATGAGGTCTTCAGCATAGCGCACTGCTGAAAACGGAGGGGTCCCCCTGCCGTCAGAAAAAAAGTGTATATATACCTTTTTTATATTCTTTTGTACCGCCCTTCTCATAATTCCGTATAGATGAGCAATATGGGAATGTTCCTTATTCCTGGATACGAGACCCATTAAATGCAGCGCCCCGCCTTTAGAAGCTGTCTTATCCAGCCGGCGATCCAAAACACTGTTTATAAGAACCCCCTGTTTTATATCTTCCGATATCCTTAGCATCGGATGTCTGTATTTGGCGCCGCTTAACACTTCGTGCCCCACAGCCGTGGATCCTTTTGCATCTGAAGGCATACCCACCTTTCGGCCCACAGCCGTAATCTTTTCTTTTTTAAGTGAGTCATAGAAAGGGGTTCTTGCAAGAGCTATGGGGTTATTATCCTTTTTTGTTGAAATGCCCCATCCGTCCAGAATAATAAGAGTTCCGGTTTTTCTCGAATGCACTTTTTTATTCCCGATTTATATACTTGATTATTGCCCTATGAGCATCTGAAGTGCTTATAATCCCCGCTATAAGCTCACCCTTCATTACAGGCACCCTGTGTATGTGATGATCTACCATAAGCTTAAATACCCGGGAGACTTCCTCGTTTTCGTCAACCGTTATCACATCCTTTGTCATAAACCCCTCAACCCAGTTGCAGGCGCCTCTTATTTCCTTTATTTCCTCAATGCTCAGGTGTGTTTTGACAAGATCTTCAATCGCATACAACAAATCTTTTACTGAAACAATGCCGATTAAACAACCATTTTCATCCACAACAGGCGCGCCGGTTATACTGTTTTTTTTAAGCAGTTTAATCAGTCCGTATATTGTGCAGTCCTTTTTAACCGTTACCACCTTTCGCGTCATAATTGCCTTTGCTTTCATTTTTCCTCCAGAAAAAGTCTATACAGGAAACTTTTTATAAATACAACTTTCACCTCTTTACCTTTCGAGGCGTCTTATTATATGATCAATTATGGTCAAAGCAGCCTCTTTGGAATCTTTGTTGTTAACTCTCAGAAAACCCCTGGCTTTAGCTCTTTTATTTATGTAATTCTGTATTCTTCTTATTGTGGAGAAGTTTTGAAGGTATTTTCTGGCAGTTCTTTCTTCTGAATGTGCCCCCCTTATATAGAATCTTTTTTTATGCTCGTCCTTTTTGCTCACATACAAAAAAACCTTTATTATCCTTGCTTTTTGCACATCCGATGAGTCCAGTATATCCGGCAGTATATGCACCCCGTTTATTATAAGCGAGGTTTTTTCCTGCACACTCCTTTTAATTAGACCCCTGATGCCCGCATTAACCCTTAATGCCTGCTCTCTGAAGGCTATAGTTTCCTGGTTTTTCCCTTCCGCGAGAGGCATCCATAGTTTTTTATAAGCGTTATAGGATGAAGTATGAATCATGGGAAGAATTTCGTTAGAAAAAAGCGATCGCATTATTTCTCTTATTATATCAGTTGAAATCACCGTCATTATATCAAGTCTGCGCGCAAGCTCCATGGAAACTGTGTGTTTTCCCGAACCGGTTGATCCTCCGACAAGGACAATGAGCGGTTCCTTGTTATCAAGAATTCTCCTCAGTTTCATATATTTCACGGCGGCTGATTTACCTTCCTCTTTCTTCAGTTTTTCAAAGACTTTTAGACGCAGGTTTTTTCTTGTGATTTCACGAATATCGTCATCAATCATTTCATCGAATATTTCACCGGTTATCTTATTGGCCTTTTCATAACCTATTCCTATATTTTCGAGTGATAAGGCAAGAGTCATCTGGGAAAAAGGCATGCTTAACTTATTTCCTAAAACTGAAGGTATTTTTTTGCTGTTTACTCTTTTTTTCTCAACCATTTCTTTCTGAGTTCCTTATTTATTTTTTCGGCCTCTTGATCACTTATCTTCTTATCTTTAGAGTTTTTTACCGGAATGCTCTTCTTTTTAAATAATTTTTTTGTGAAATCAGAAGTGCTCTTAAACCTTGCCCCTTTCTTTCTAACACTTCTTCGAAGCGGCTTATCATCAGTAACAACTATTATTCGTGATGGATTTTCCGAGTTCTTTACAGTTTCCACTATTTCTTCATCCGCGGTTCTGCCGCTTGTAAACCTTATATCAGCCTGATAACCCGGACCCGATATCCCGGGCTGTCCGTCAATAATTACCGTCAGTTTGTTTCTTAAAGAGCCCTCTGGTTTTTCATATACAATTAAATTGGACAGATAATGCAATGCCTGTCGCCTTGAACAGTCAAAAACCCTGCTCTGCCTCTCAATTAAATTACATCCGTCAATTATATACCATACCGACATCAGTACTTACGTTTGTGCTCCGGCACATACCAGTCAATGAAATTATGCATAATGCCTGATTTCTCAAGCTTTATGTTTTTGAACCTGTTATCTACAACGACTCGCGAATCCGGATAATAAAGAAACATGTACGGCTGTTCGTCCTGAAGTATTCTGTGCTTCTCCCTGTATATCTTTTTTCTTTTTTCCTTATCAAATGTCCTTCTTCCCTTTTCAATCAATTCATCCACACGTGAGTTGCTGTAACCGGCAAAATTCTGCATCCCTTCTTCTTTCTGCGAGGAATGCCATATGGAATACTGATCCGGATCCAGAGTGATACTCCAACCGAGGATAACAGCATCAAATTCTCTTTTGTCTATATATTGATTTATAAAAGAGCTCCACTCCTGAACCCTTACATTAACCTCTATCCCTATATCGCCAAGCTGCTGCTGAATTATTTCACTGATGAGTTTTCTTTCAGTATTTCCCTGATTTGTCATCAAAGTAAACGAGAAAGCCTCTCCGTTTTTTTCACGGATACCGGTATCTTTATTTTTTCTCCAACCTTTGCTTTTAAGTAACCTATCAGCTTTTTCCGGATTATATCCGTATTCTTGAACATCCGGATTGTGGGCCCACATATTCGGCGGATAAGGCCCTGTTGCTTTAGTTGCCAGCCCCCTCATAACGGCATCTATTATTTCTTCCTTGTCTACAGCATAATTAATAGCCTGTCGGATCTCCTTTTCCCTGAAAAGTTCATCCCGCAGATTATACCCCATATATGTATATGTTAAAGAGGGGTATCTGAATCTGTTGAATTTTTTTAAAAATTCTTCGGAGCCTGTTTCATCCATCCACTGGTCAGGAGTTGGTGACATCCAGTCAACCGTGCCTTTTTCCAACTCCATAAACTGAACAGCCACATCAGGAATTATATTGTAGATAAACCTCCTTATCTGAGGTTCTCCTTCAAAATAATAAGGATTTGCCTCAAGGATTATTCTGTCATCAGTTCTCCAGCTAACAAATTTATAGGGTCCCGTTCCTACCGGATTTCTATTATGTTCATTTGTGTTTACGTCAGTTCCCTCATAAAGATGCTTCGGAATAATGCCCATCCCCCAGCTTTCCAGGGAGGGAGAAAAAGGCTCTTCATATTCCACCACAACCACTCCCGGCCGTGGAGACGTAACTGAGTCAACCTTATCAAACCTGGAAGAATGCGGGGTTCTCGTTTTCTCACAGATAATTGTTTCATATGTAAAAATAACATCGGAAGCCGTAAAATATTCTCCATCATGCCACTTCACCCCGTCGCGCAGGTAAAATTTTATTTCCATCATATCTTCGGACACCTCCCAGTCTTTCGCAAGGTCTCCTGTAAGAACAAGATCTTTATCATATTTTACCAGTCCGTTAAAAACCAGGTTGTTTATATCGCTTGAAGCTGAATCCGAAGATAAAACAGGGTTCAAATATGAAGCATCGCCTATTGAGGCCCTGATAATTGTAGGCCCGTCATATCTTACAGCCCTGTCTGCGCAGCTAACACTTAAAACTGAAAGAATAAGAAAAAAAAGAAATGTCTTAATGTAATACTTCATTTTCCAATAATTTTTATAATCATTTTCTTGGGGCGACGGCCGTCAAATTCCGCATAGTATATCTGCTGCCACGGCCCCAAATCAAGCCTTCCCTCCGTTACCGGAACAAGAACCTGATGATGCATCAGCAGATTCTTAAGATGTGCATCTCCGTTTACCTCACCGGTTCTGTGATGCCTGTAATCAATCCCTTCGGGTGCCAGGCGCCCAAGCCACTCATCTATATCTTCTATAAGGCCCGATTCTGCATCATTTATATAAACTGAAGCCGTTATGTGCATTGCCGAAACCATTATAAAACCTTCCTTTATCTGGCTTTTTGCAAGCTCCCCGGATACCATCTGAGTAATATTAAGATATTCCCGCTTCTTTTTCGTATTAAATGTATGGTAATACGTATGCGCTTTCATCAAATTCCTCCTTAATTTTGATACAGCAGAAAAAGATATCTCATCTTTTCCCTGAACATTTTCTCATCAAGATTTTTGTTTCTTTTCTCATAAAGGTATTTTCTGGCTTTTTTCAACTTTTTGGAAAAAACGACAGAAGCCATTTTAGATAATCCCGGATTATTGTCAGAAAAATAGCCCGCAACTATTTTTATTACCGGAATGGCATATTTATTATACATTTTTTTGCCCAGCTTTAATGTAGGCAAAACCTTTTCAGTTATGTCTTTTTCATCTAAAAGATTTAATTCTGTCTTTTCCATCATCTGCTTGAAATCACTCTCTACTTTACAGTTTTTATAAAAATCAGTTTTTTCTTTTCTGAAATAATCTGCCGTCAGCAGATAACCTCCCGGCCTTATTATCCCGGCTGTTTTCTCAGCCATTTTCTGCATATCCATATACTGTAAACTTTCCGACATGAGTATTAAATCGTATTTTCTTCCATTTTCCGGGTTATATTCTTCATATTTAACTCTGTGAAGAGGAATATCACCCTCTGTATTTTTACTGAATTCCTCTCCCTGATACGGATCCGGATTTAAACAAACAACATCATAACCCTTTTCTTTCAATATTTTTGCTGTTTCTCCAGTCCCGCACCCGGCATCCAGAACAGTCTTAACATCATCCGGGATCATATTCAGCAGAACCTCGGTATACCTGTCCTGAGCATTCCTCATTCCATCTAAATTAAAGGCGTCTTTTTCATCCCACAAACCGAAATGAAGAGAATTCAATTTTAAAACATCCAGATAAAACCTTAATCCCCAGTCTGTCTTGATTTTCTTTTTTCTACAGCTCAATTATCTGTGCCTTTTTTTTCTCCGGGTCAACTATCCCCACTGTATTTCTTCCTGAAAGCCATCCGGAACAGTCTCCCGGATTAATTGTAATAGAACCATCTTCGCTCTTTTCTAAAACGGGCTCATGTGTATGTCCGAAAACATATAATTCACATCCTCCGGGCCTCTCTGGCAGCGGCTTGTGTGTAAGACAGATACTGTACCCTTTTATCTCAATCATGCGCCACTGCGGTGTTATATCCGCCACCCCTTTAAAAGATTTAAGCAGAGCAACCCTATCGCCGTCATTATTTCCGAAAACCCCCTTTATCGGGCTTTTTGATTTCTTAAAAACCCTCGATACAAAAGGAGACACATAATCTCCGGCATGAAGAACCAACCCCACTTTACTTTCATTAAAATACTCTACCGCTTTTGAAACCGCTCTTAAATTATCGTGTGTGTCGGATATTACTCCTATCATCTTTTTCCTTTCTTTTTTGCTTTTCCGGATATTTTTATTTTAAACAACAGCAGTTTTTTTTCAAGTTATATCCCCGGCGCCCTCAATAAAAACTACCGTTTTTATTTTCACTGTTATTTCTAATCAACAACCATCCCGGCATAACCGACAACTTGGGCGGAATCTCCCGAAACGTCAGCGCTGGTGGCGTAATCGATTTCCCTGGCCGAGTCTGAACGAAGCATACGGGCTGCCTTCAGCATAACCGCAGCAGGCACAGCTCCGCACATAGAAATATTGTGCTTGGCCACGGCATGGATAAGCCCCTCACAGTCCAGCTTCTTTATTTCGTTAATTGCTATTCTGTCCAGTCTTTCCGCTTCTCTTTTCGAAACATAATGGGACATATCACTTGATACAACTATAAGGGTTTTCCTGCCTGAATTCTGAACCGCATGCGCAATTGACTCTCCAAGGTCATTTATCCCGTCAATCCCCACACCTGCGATACATAAAGGAACTATCTTAACATTCGGATTTTTATAAAGCAGAAACGGTAGCTGTACCTCAATGGAATGCTCGTTTAAATGGGCTATTGAGTCATCTTCTGCAAATCTGCTTTTTTCAAGAATTTTCGAAGCGGTTCTTTCATCAATAAAAAGATTCCCTCCGGGTATTTCCCACTTTCCATGTGTCATTACGCTTGCCGGGCTGCCTCTTCCGGTATGATTTGGGCCAATTATGACTGCAGTATCAGGTATTGACACCTCGCTGTATGTCAGTCCGGCTACCCTTCCTGAAAAAACGTATCCGGCATGCGGAGAGATTATCGCAGTAGCCTTTCTGCTACTGTTACTGCCGGCTTCAATGTATTTCTTTACGGTCCCGTATAATTCATGCTCACTTTCCGGATAAAACTGTCCGGCTACCGCAGGTTTTCTTATCATAAAACCTCCATTGTATTTTTTCTATGCCTTCGCCTGTATCTAATTTAATATTATAAAATCAGAAGTTGCCTTCAAACCCCAGCCTTTCTAATCCCTCTTTTACCTCCGGGGCTCTCATAAAAACATCCCATAGAAGACCGGTGCGGTAATTTTCTATCATAATAATTATCGGCGCCTGGTTTATAGCAACAACATCAGAGGAATACCAGTTATGCGTTTTGCTGAAAGAATCTATAAATCCAAATCTTCCCCAAATATTTCCTCCTAAATTGTAGTAGAAATGCTTTAAAACCTCCATACTGTATTCGGGGGTATAGGGCATTGAAGACAGCGCCGCCGTAGGTGTTATAACCCCGAGATCATTTGTGGGAGAATGATCGCTGTACCCCGCATAATTATCACTTGCAGTCAGCCCCCAGCACATCTTCCCGTAACCATCATACCCATTGGGGTTTTCAATACAATGAGCCCTGTTTATCAGAGTATGGGCAACATTCTGCTTCCAGTAATCGGCATACTTATCCCTCAAACCTCTCGGATCCATCCCCAGAAAAGAATAATGGGCAAAAAAGAGCGGACCCCCGTAATCCGGCCCGAGTTGAAGCCGTTTTCCAAAATATTTTTCATTGTTTTTAAACTGCTCTCCTTGAGCGTACCCTTTATGGTAAACCTCAGGATAAATTGCGTGTTCTGGGGAAGACGCAGCCAGAACATATGTTATCAGACACTCATCCCATCCCCTGATTTCGTGTCCTTTTTTCCAGCCGTGATTTGGGGAATAGTGCCAGTACAGCACATTTTTTTCCCTGGTAAACTTATCCCACTCAACATCATGCCACATCCTGTCTATTTTATCTCTTATTTTTTGCTCTGTATAATTTTCTTCAGTAAAGTACTCTCTTGCCGTGAGCAGTCCCTGAAAAAGAAGTGCGGTCTCAACCAGGTCAGCACCGTCGTCCAAATCTGAAAAAGGTATCGTTTTTCCGGTGCTGCCATCCAGCCAGTGAGGAAAAACACCGAAGAAACTATCCGCATTTTCCAGAAACTCCACAATTTTCAGCACCCGCTGGGCGGCTTCCTCCCTTGTAACCCACCCCCTCTGCGAACCCACAATTATTGTCATCACCCCCATACCGGTGCCCCCTGTCGCTACAATATTGTTTCTGGGGTCAATATCAATTTTCGCTTTTTCAGGGTTTTCAATCTTTTTCATATAACCAAGTTTTATCGCCGCATCTTTTTTTTCCTCAAAATATTCAAGCCTTATATTGTATGGTTTCCCTTTTTTCACATCTACCTTTTTGCTTTCAATATTAAAGCTCTGACCCCTCCAGTTATCAATAAGCAGTTCTCCATCTAAATATAACCTTGAGCCGTCATCACTGCCCAGCCCTATCCTGTATTCTCCTGACTCTGGAAAAACAATATACCCTTTCCACAATGCAGAAAAATGGTCCTTGTTTATTTCATCTGCAGGACTTCCCCTTCCCCAATCAACGTCAATATTCTTCTCAGTTCTTTCAAGTGCAGGCTCGCCCCTTAGATACATATTGTTAAAATATGACGCTCTTAATCCTTTTTTTGAATTTTCTTCTGATTTCCTGCGGAAATAGGTTCTGTCAAAAGGAATGAGCTCATACCTTCCGGCTCCCCCCCAGCTTCTCTCTCTTACCATTTTGCTGTCCGGACATGCGTATTCCCAGAAATACCTGAATGTCTGCCTTTGAACAGTCTCCAGCAATTCCTCTTCTGACATCTTTTCCTTCCTTTCTGTTGCTGACGCACATGAAACGATAAAATTAAAAATTAAAAGTGTTATTATAAATCTATTCATTTTTTTAATAAAATAAGTCATAAAGTATACGGCTTGGTTTTATTTTTTTATGCTTGTGTCTCTTTGGATTTTAATCATCGTCTGTAGTTTATCCATAGATACGGGATCAAAATAACTTCCGTATTCCTTTACAAACTTAACGGCCACAAAAGCATCATACCCCTGCTGAAAACTTTCCTCAACCCTTAATATTTTCCCCATAAGCGGCGGCGCTTCAAAATCAGCTTTATCGAACACAACCATACATCTTGCTTCTTTATATCCATGCATTTTCAATCTCTTAACCCTTGCCCCCATCCCGTTTTTATTTAATCCGGTAACATCTGCCCGTATTTCCCTTTTCATGCCCTCAATGCTCAAAGACGCCCTTATTCGTTTCTTAACAAGCCGGCTTCTGATTTTTCCGGTTGTTGTGCTGAAACCGGCGGCCTGAGCCGCTTCATCCAGAGCAATTTTTAACTGAATATCTGTCGGAAAGGGCCTTATTCGGGATACAGTATTCAATGAAATATCAAATGAATATAAATTATCTGCATTCTCAGGGGTAAATAATATTACCGGTATTTCTTCCATAAAATCTATCACGGCATCGTTTAGCCTTTTTCTTAAATCCCTTAAAGATGTGTCTATAATAATAACATGAGGCATTGTTTCGTTGCATGCGCTTAAAACTGTATTCAGGTCAGAGTATTTTCTGTATTGGGCGTTGTAGTTTAGTTTTATCTGGTTTTCTAATCTCTTAAGTGTTGCGGATTCAAGGTTTTCCGGCGCAATTATTGCTAAAATTCTCATCTTAAAAATCTGCAGGGTCAGATTTCAAAGAATTTAATAAAAATTTCCGCTTAAAAAAACCTCAAACTTTGTTTCGTTATTTGTTGAAGCCTCGTAATTAGCGGAAAAACCCAAATCAGCTTTAAGCTGATAATCAACCCCGACCTTTAGGGCATGGTCAGTTTCTTCTATATTTTCAAGCTTGTTATCAATACGATCCTGACGAAACTCCAGGTTTACGGTAAGGGGATACCTGAGCCCGGGAGTATCTTCATATAGAAAATTATAGCTGCCGCTAAGTATTGTTCTTACAATTTCCCTGTCAACGTTGACCTCCACCCTGTCCATATCACCCCTGGGAAAAACACTTCTTTTATATTCTTCTCTGTTATGTTCTCTGATTAACCCCAGCTCCATATCCCTTGGCCCCCTGTAATGTAGCCCGTAATTTATAACATCCCTGTAATAATCGCTGTCCGATAATCTATTGAGAGTGTCGTAGTAAAGGCTTATGCCATACTCGTTATACCATTGCTGGGCCCTTGCGTTAAACCCCCTCTGATCCATAAAAAGCTCTTCATACATACCCGGCTCCTGTCTGTATGCCGGAGCGAAGTCTTCACCTATTTCCCTGTACGAAAGCTGCATTCTCGAACCATAAAGGGGAAGCCCCTGAAGGTCTATCTTCGCCTCATACATACTGTCACCTACCGAGGGAAAGTCATCACTGCCGCCCCCGTTATAAACCGGTTTTTCGGGGTCATCATAGTCCGGAACCGGGGCATGCCTCCTTTTTCTGAAATCACCGTAACTTAACTCCAGGTTAAGCCTGTAATCCATAAACCTAAAGAGCGCATTGGCCATCCAGGAAAACTCATCCGTCACTTTTCTTATATCCATCTCTCCATCCGCAAGAACTCCCGGATACCCTTTTGATGTATCAAGAGCGGCGGTCTCCTGGTCATAAACCCCCAGCATTGTAAGCCTGTGATCGCCAAGATATGCAAGGCCCCTGCTTCCCGCCGAAAATGAATTAAGCTGTCTTTTAATTAAAAATGTTGAGTGATCAAATAAGTCATAAGCGCCATCGGCCTTTATACCCTTCCAGCCGTATTGAGGGCTGAAAAGATGCTGAGAATACCCAAGATAAAGATGACCAACCGTTATTCTTGATGCCAGCGGGGTCAATCCGTCTACCATAAGCTGCACCGTGGGAAATGTCACATTCCTGTCTCCCACCTCAAACCTGGAAAAAGGCCATTCATCGAGTCCTTTCCTGTAACCGGATGAGCCGAACTCTTGGGTAGCCAGAGATGTTTTTATTCTTCCGGTCAAATCACCCGCCTGGCCCTGGAATACCGTTTCAGCAGCCGAAAAAAGCTCCCCGCCTCTTTCCGGGGTGTGCCTGAAGTTTGCGCTTACACCCGCGGTTGGATGGAATCTATATTCAAAAACTTCATTTAACGATCTATCCATGTTTCTGCCTCCCGCTGCAGAAGGCACATCTTCGGGATCTACGGCAAAGTATATGTCATCAAGATATATCCTGCCCCTTTCGGCAGTAACATTTTCATTAAAAGTTATTGTTAATTCAGTTATGCTTTCCCAGTCATTTATACCGTCAAAGACATCAAGGGGAATCACAAACTTTTTCCAGTCAGAAGATATTCCGTCAAGCATAAACCTGCTTGTCCTGTCCCTGGTTTTTAATTCCAGCTGAAATCTTCTTGTGTATCCTGTGTTTTCATCTCCCCTGGCCGAAAAAACAAGGTATTCATATCCGGAGAGATCCTTATTTCCGAGCAGAAAGAAATAACCGCATGGAACCATATGTGGAATGCCTTCACTTGCAAGTCCAATAATGGAATATTCGGAATAATCCTGTATATAGGCTTCATCGTACAGATATGTTAAGGGAGAATCCACACTGTAATTTATTACCAGCGCGTATCCGTCTTCATTGGGCGCAAAGTCAGCCCTGGTGCCGCCGGTCGGGTCATCCGGATTTACCATCCAGACATTATGCGGCTCTCCCGTAGGACCCACAAAACTTGTTCTGTTAAAATCTTCCACCAGGAAGGTGTCCGCAGCCGATGCTGCCGCAAATATCATAAGAACTATAATACAACCGCTGAATCTTTTAAAATACTTCATTTTATTTATCCTTTCTAATCAACTGATACATTTACGGTGAAAAAATGCGAAAGCCCAAGGGCCCGGTGATTTTCAGCGGCATAATCCAGTCTAAATCTTCCGTATGCTGCGCTCAACCCCGCTGAAACAGTTCCCGTAAAATCCTCCATATCTCTGTATCCGGCCCTCAATGCAAACATATCTTCAAGAAATTCATATTCCAGCCCGGCAGAAATTGTGCCGTCATAGCTTGTGAGAGCCTTTAATCCTGATTCATGTTCATAACTGCCCCCGACTGATAAAACAGGCGTAATACTGTCTTCTGCGCCCGTTGTCCAGGATATCCTGGGATTATTAAGGTTTCTTATTGACATCCCCAGGTTTACCCCCTCCAATCTCTCGGGGCTCCAAAGCAGACCGCAGGAAAGCCCGTATCCCGAAGCGTTCTCTTCAGAACTGACATTGTAAAATGAAAAAACCGCCCCTGTTTTCAGACCCTGTATAAATTCAAGTCTTTTTCCAACCCCCAGCGAAAATATATCTTCGTTATAATCCATAAAGTCAATATCTCTTGTAGCCCCAACCCTGTTGAAAGAAAATCCTACACCTATTTTATCAGAGACCTCTAAACCTAAAGCAGCGTAGGAATGCCCTATAAGCCCCAGTGAGTAATAATCCCTGTATGAAAAAGTCATTTGCAAACCGGACATAGATGCAAGTCCTGCCGGGTTATGTTCTATAACCTGCGGTTCTCCCTTCGAAGCCGTGTAGGCATAGCCCAGAGCCGATACACCCGCATTCGGGGGTGCCGTGGTAAATGCCCCGGAAGTCCAACCGATTTCATTATATAACAATACAAAAACCGTAAAAGTAAATATAATTTTCTTCATCTCAATATCCCGATAACATGCTTATGGTGATCCGACATGCCGCTCCCTGAGGCATCCAGCTTGTATATATACATTCCGTTTGAAAGCCTGCTTCCTGAATTATCCCTGCCGTCAAAACTTATTGAATTTTTCTCCCCGGCAAAATACCGCTCGGAATCCTTATCAAATACCAGGTTTCCGTTAAGCGAGAATATCTCAAGGGACACATCAGCATCTTCCGAGAGTATAAATATAAATTCCGTTTTATCCTTTATCCCGTCATCGTTCGGTGAAAAAGGATTATTTGTTACCTCAACTCTTTCAATCAGCTCTCCTGCGCGCTCTTTTTCATAATCTCCTTCAAAGCTGACCGCCAGGTTCTTTATCTCTATTGTGCCCTTTTCATCTTCTTTGCCCTCAATTACAAACTCAAATTTATTTATTTTTGTAAGGTGTAAATCCTTAAACTGATGCTCTCCGACCTCTCCCTTTTCAAAAAGTGATAGTTCATCTATTTTAAATTTGATTCTTTTGAAGTCTCCGCCTGTATCACTTATGGAATGAAATCTTCTTTCATATATAGTGTTGTTTTTGTCTATAACCCTGAGGGTAAGCCTTAGGGGCTTTTCGTTTTCAAGCCTGTAGTCAAATGAAAGGAGTGAGGCAGTAGATAAATTAATTCCCCAGTCTCTTTCCATCACCACCCAGGGTAAGTTTTCATCATCCCACTCACTACCTAAAAACTCGTAATCCAGCTTTAATGCTCTTTTATCATTTTGCCTGACACTTCTTAAATCGTTCCATGTATGCTCTGACCCGAAATTTTGCCATCCGGATATGTTTGCGGGCATGTTCATTTTGTCATATATAACTTCTTCAAAATCTTCATCCTGGGGCCCCTCTGCGGAGACAAACCTTATACCGTCAAAATAAAGAGTCCCAGACTGTTCATGAGTGCCATCTACCACAAAAACAACCTCTACAATGTCAGACGTCTCCGGAATCTCTTCGATATCCTGCAGAACCCAAACCGCTTCTTCCCATTCTGTAGAGGTTCCCTCATTAAAACCATCAAATTCTTTTATATCTTTATCTACAGTTTCCGCATACGTAGAACCTTCAACAATGTAATCTATCTCAACCTTGAAGTCTTTTTCTTCTTCATCGCTTTTGACGTAAAATTTCAGCTTATCGTACTCATGCTTTTTAAAGGGATAACCTGAAAAATCAAAATAATAACCGCCGAAGCCCCCCCCTGTGTTATAATTCATTTTCAGGCATCTTTTTCCGATTTTTGGATCCACCCGGCAATACTTCCTTTCAAAGATCGCAGAACTATCTTCCTCTTCAAAAACATTCTGCGCCGGGAAGCCGAAGCGCTCAAAACTGGAGACTGGAAATTCATAATCCGTTTTTACCTGCGCAGATCTCAGGCTGTCTACAGTAACACTTCCGTATCTGCCGTCTAATGGATTTACCGCTAATTTTACCTGGGATATACGCGCTTTATCTACATTGTCGTAATATTCCCCGGTTTCATCGTCCTCCCACCTGTCTAAAAAATCAAAAGGAACGGCATAATCCCGCCTCTCTGTTGCTCCCGTTACACCTTCGAAAGAAACCGCATTTATATTTCCGTCTTCATCTACTATCTGAAGCTGCAGCGTATTGCTGTAGCCTCCTCCTGTGAGACTGAAGCTTATGGAATCGCTGCCGGAAACATCAAGCAGCCCCATGCTTTCTTCGGGATACAAGGCAATCCATCCGGCTTCGCCGAATTCATAATCAACCTTCACCCAATCGGCCGCTTCATCGTAAGCGGCATTTATGGTATCGGTCTCTACCGCAATCCCCCAGTCTCTTTCTTTCATTTCACTTATTATATTTTTACTTCCGGCAAGGGCCTCACAGAAGCCCACCATTATCAGCAGAACCGATACAAGCCGTACTTGTACTTTATGACTTATTTTCTTTCTTTTTATAATCATTTATTCAACTAAATTAAATTCACCAAGCATGATGCCGTTGGGGGTTTCTTCAAAGGCCCAGTTCAGTTTCGTACCACCAGCTCCATCTCTGTGAGGGGTGTTTACATCATGCACCGCCACAGATAAACCCACTGTTTTACCAATCTCCGGTTCAATGCCCAGATAATCCCACTTGACCGCTGCATTTATTTCATATCCTGTATTTGTTTTTTCACAACTTACCTTAACATTCTCACCGGGGTTCTCATTCTGAAAAAATGCGTATGTCAGAGGTTCCCCGTCAGGACCCGTCGGGGAGATACCAATCTGAAAATGCTCGGAACTTCCCCACTCCAGCACCATATCAGGAGAGATAAAAAGCTCGATGCAGTCGTTCTGATAAAGAAACTCCTGTTCCCTTTCCGCAATCACATTTTCGTTATCTACTTTAGCCCTTAAAAAAAGATATTCCTCATTCCACCCAAGAGCGAAACCCGCTTCAAGATCTATCCTTCCCTCAGCTTCAACAAATTCAGCCATATCCGGATCCATTCTAATATAGTCTTCTTCAGTAAGCTTATCAAAGTCTTCTATATTTCGAGCATTATAGACCGGCATTTCATAAAGGACTTCTTCAATGTCAGAGGGATCGTATTCGAGTTCTTTTGTTCCCTCCTGAAAACCCGCTCTTTCCATTCCCCGACTTACATATTCGTTCTGCATAAAGTAATCCCAGACAAAGTTGCTTCTGTAATTTTCGAGCATTAAAAGGGTTATTCCCAAATCTATGCCGATGTGTTCTGTAGAAAACCAGTTTCTGTCGAGGTTAAAGGCGCTTACAAAGCCATATTCCTCACACCATAAATCTCCCCCGTATTCAGAAAGCATTTTTCTTATTGTTTTTATAGAATCATCGGGAACGAAAGGATACGAACCAACCACTGCATAAGGAGTAATCGTGCCGTCTGTGGTAAAAACCGTAGCGCCGTGATTTCTGTAGCCGTCCGGGCCGTCACCCGCCGAAATCCCCCAGAAACCTTCTTCAAGTGTTTTTAAACCTGTTGGATTATTTCGGCAAAATGCGATATGTGCCTTGATCGCATTCTTGTTATTTTTCCAGTAATCCGCATAATCATCGTGTTTATTTCTGAAATCCACAAAAGCATGAGAAAAAAGATAAACAAACAACGACTCTCCTTTACAGTAAATATATGTATAGTCATCATATGTTTTTACTGGCCTCTCAACTGCGTGCCAGGAATCTTCGGGAAGAGGATGTGCCGGAGAACCAAGCCCCAAAATATACATCATCATCTGTTCTGAATACTTATCCCATCTTATATAGTCTTCAAAACCACCTTCCGGATCCCATCCCATATACAGTGTTTTAGTATCTTCATCCATCATAAACGGCCACTCAACGCTTTCATACAGATCACGGGCAATTTCACTTATTTCAGGGTCATCAAAATATTCCCATGCAGTAATTACTCCTCCTAAGAACAGCGCTGTATCAATAGATGAAAGCTCAGACTCCCACTCCCTCTCACCGGTATTCATGTTAATGAAGTGGTAAAAATAACCCTTATGTCCGTCAGCCCTTTCTTTCATGTTTCTGAGCACTTTTCTTACCCTCTGTTTTGCCCTGGCTTCTTCTACCCAACCTCGCTCAACGCCTATGCAAATTGCAGAGAGTCCAAAACCCGTAGCAGCTATGCTTGAAGGTGTTTCCTGTCTTGTTCTGTCCCTGACAAATCCGGTTTTTTCTCCCGTTTCATTCCAAAAATAGTCAAAAACTGTACGCGAAATAAGATCAAGTAATTTATCATCTTCAAGTTCAACGATTTTATTTATGTCTTCCTGTATCTTTTCAAGTTCTTTTTCCGCTATTTTCGAGGCCCTATCGTATTCTTCCCGGGACCCGGTTAACTTTAATTCATCAAGATAGAAAGTTCCTTTTTCGCTTCCTAAAAACCTTCCCTCCAGTGTTATAAGAAACTCGTCTATTGAAGAGAAATCATCCATACCCCGAAGCTCATTTATCGGAATAGATATTTTCCGCCAATCTGTATTAATATCTACAATATAATAACCCGCAAAATCCCCATCCATATTCTTTAAATCTATTTTAATGCGAGAAGGATAAGTTTCCCCCCCTTTTATATAAAACTCAAGGTTTTCATAGCCTCTTACGTCAAGACCGTTTAATCTGCTGAAATATCCGTTTATTGTTTCATCGCTAACACTATAGCTTAATTTTAAAACATCCGTTTTTTCTGAATTTCTTTTATACTCTATTTTTTCGCTTCTTATCCAGTCGGTTCCTTCTTCCCCGTATTGCTGCCAGCACCCTGTCTGCCCGCCTATTGAATTAATTTCTCTGTCTTTAGAAAAGGAATCTAAAACCATTTCTTTCTGCCCATTTGCAGTGGTTATCTCTCCGACTATCACAGTCGCAGTTATAAGTGCCACTATTATAATACCGCTTTTTTTCATAATATCCCTGTTAATTTACCTTACTCCCTCGCTGCTTTTTAAATACATTTATTTTTCTTTTGATTCAACACCCTTTAAAGGGCTGTTTTTTATATTTCTTTCAACCTTTTTAATCTTTAAATCACCTCTCGCTTTATCCATATCATTCGGCAACACAGGTTTATTTTTCTCCAGTTTTCCTCCTATGACGCCTTCTACTGCTTCACGGAAAAGCCAACCGCCGGATCCGGTATATCCATTCCATATCATTCTTCCCGGATCAAAGTTTGTCAGTATATCCGCAGGCTGCTTATTAGGCTGCCCGCCGTACACCTCAATTTCCTTTTCAGTTGTATGGGCAACAGGGGTTATTTTCCTCCACAATCTGTACGTGGTGGCCCTGTATTCATCAGCCTTTTTTGCATTTCCGGATTTTTCATGTTTTTCAGCAAGAATTCTCGCAGCCTTAATCAGCCACTGCACACCATGACAGTACATCCCATTTTCCCTGACGCCCTCCGGATATACACAGCTTCTACCCAGATAAGGCTTTGTGTGTTCGTTTAGCGCCGGCCATCCTAAAAGAATCTGATTTCCCTTTTCCAGAACATCAAGGGCAGTGTTAAACATAATTTCCGACCTCTCTGGGTTTACGCCGGATATAACAGCCCACGCTGCCGTCAGCGCGTCGATCTCCCATATCCCGCTTCCTTCGATCCCTATTTCGGTGCCGTCATCATGAAAAGCCCTCAGGTATCTGTCTTCTCTCCATGTATTTTCGATTGCATCTTTTAACCCGTTGAGTTTTCGTTCATAATAATCTTTTCTGTCTTTTCCGTCTTTCTCTTCAATTATTTTCAGAAGGTCTTTTAGACTGTAATAAAGAAAAAGTCCGAGCCATACGCTTTCCCCCTTACCCTGACTGCCGATTTCGTCAAGTCCGTCATT
This sequence comes from Elusimicrobiota bacterium, assembly GCA_003553445.1. Taxonomy (GTDB): domain Bacteria; phylum CG03; class SLGR01; order SLGR01; family SLGR01; genus PWEK01. Next base: position 11,903 of record PWEK01000033.1, on the reverse strand, counting down.
CCAATCTCCTGCGCCTATCAGGGGCAGTCCGTTTACTCCCGTTCGCTTGTCAAACACAAGGTCTATTGATTTCAGGCAGTGCCTGTAAATTGTATCGGAACGGGTTGTCCTTCCGTACAACCCTCCAATTCCATGCGGGTTTTTGGGAAGCGGCTCAAAAGGATCTTCCGAAAAAACATAGGATGTCATCTCTTCCAGAATCGAGTGATCGCCTGTTGCCTTTATGTATTCCACAGTACCCCACACAAGCCAAAGAAGATTGTCTGATGCATGGCTTCTGCAGGCAAATGCAGTGCTTCCATCGGGCAGTGTAAAAAACCAGTGAAAAACATCACCTTCTAAAAACTGCTGGGAAGCATGCAGAATTATCTGTTTTCTTGCCATTGAGGGATCCACCCACATTATATTTATCGTATCCTGAAGCTGATCCCTGTAACCATATGCCCCGCTTGACTGATAGAAACCCCGCCGGGCCCAAACCCTGTCAACAATATCCTGGTACTTAAGCCAGTTTTGGAGATTGTCGAATTCATCACTGTTTGTTTCTATCTTACAGGTATCCATTACGTTTCTCCACCAGTTTCTGGTCTCCTTAAGGCTTTCCTTAACAGCCTCTATATTGCGGTATTTTTCTACAGTTTTTTCGGCCTTTTCCTTTTCACTGTTCTGTCCCATAATTACTGCAACTGTATATTCGCCCTCAGCGGGAACAGCTACTGTTTTCAAAAACCCGGCGATAGGTCTGTTGTCTGTTCCAGGTGAAGGACTGGGGCTTCCTGTTTCAGGCATATAGGGATTTCCGGCTCCTCTTTCCTCTCCAAAGAATTTTCCTCTCTCTGTCACCGTAATGTCAGGTTTTTCTGTCATTGCTACAAATGCATGCCCTTTTCGGAAGGTATTTGCCGGGTTTTCAAAATACAGGGCTTGCGTTTTCTTATCTTTTTTATATGTAAGCGATGCAGGGCTGTTAGCTCCCGGCTGTCCCTGTTCCGGCATAAAGGCGAGCACCATTTGAAAATAAGGAGAAATCCTGAATCTCTTTGGAGATTTACCTTTATTTTTTATTTTAAGCATATAAATTCCCGCTGAATCTTCCGGGGGAACAAAAACAGTAAGCTCAGTCTCAACATCCTTATGAGCCATGCGATACACTGCGGTGCCCTCAACACTATACTCAACTTCATTTTTTGCATCATGATTATTTACGGGATGCAGGGTCGGCGAAAACCAGCTGCCGGTATCTATGTCATATATGTAAAATGCCTCGCCCGGGATTTCCCGTGTTACAATATCCGAACAGTCAGGTGTCAATCTGTTCTGCTGAGAATTAAAGTTGCTGGTGGTATGAAGCCCCCGGTTTGTCAGCATTACCGCGTGTCCTTGTGAATTGCACAGCTGATGGTCAAAAGGCCTGGGAGTGTAGGGCGTTTTAACCAGCATATTGTCTCCTCCGTTAAGATACCTATGATACGGAACCGGTGTGCCCTTCGGAATTTTACCGTGTCCGATAAAAGGCCTTTCTTTCTTTTTGCTTTCTGCCGATTTTTTGTTTTTTCCTGATTTTCCCGCGGAGTCTGTATCCAGACATCCTTTTATATTATTAATCGCCGACTCCCTGTTTTCCGAGCATCCGACTATTAAATCAAACTTCTTAACATCACCGGGCTTTAATTCTACATCTAAAAGCATACTTCCAATGGGGTCAAAAGTCGGATAACCGTCAGTATCTTCCGGTTCTTTGAAATCCATTGTTTCCATTATCTCCGGATCCCATATGCTTCTTGCCCTTCCTATAAAATCAAGACGATAATTCAAATATCCGGAAGCAGGGTAATCTACCGCCATATACCCCATCAGCTTTGATTTTTTCTGCCATGCCAGAATTGCATTTGCTTCAGAGACATATTCAATTTCCGGAAACAACTTGGAGTATTGAGGATGAAACCTGTCATCATTAGGCCCGTTTAAAACCCATTCAAGATAAGGCATAATTTCAAGGTTTCTCTTTTTGCCGGTAGTATTTTCAACCGACACACTCCACCTTTCAGTATTTGAACACCCGTTTTCCATAGTTATTTCAATCTCGGTCTTTATTCCATTGTTCTTATTTATGGTTTTTATCTTATTTTTCAGCTTATCTTTTGTGATTTTTGATCTTTCAAATTTATCTGCCGGGAAATTTCCTATTACCGGCCAGAAACTTGCCTCCTGTTTTTTATTTCCGGAGGTTTCCCTTATGAATATGCTGCGGCCGCACGGATCAATTATATCGTAAGATCTGCGTGATATGTCATATTCAAATATATTTGTTTGGGACTGCCAGTTATCATAAACCTCTTTTTTAATCGTGCTGTGTACACTTCCGTCTTCTCTTACACAGACAGAGTAATCATCACTGCGCAATTTGTACATTTTTTTCTTCTTCTTTTTCTTTTTGTTTCGCAAAGCTCTCCGGGTGGAAAAACCGCCGGTCACTATTGTAATACCAAGAACGGCAAATACAAGAAACTGATTTGTTGACAATGAAGTAACTATTTCCTGAATTCTTATGTATAGGGGCGCCGTCCTCAGGGACTGCGAAGTGACCCATAAATACTCCCAGTCATTTCCCCTTGGCAGATAAAAAGGTATCAGCAGGGGAGCCCATGTAACAAACCTTTTAACAGCTTCCGGAATATACTTCTGGGCAGCAATAGGCCCGATAAAGCGGGCTATTTTTTCATCAACCCTGTCCAGGCCGAGAAAGCTCCAGTTGACAAGTGTAGCAACCCTGAGACCCATATGATCCATCCATACAAGTATGCGAAAAAAATCATATATGAGAATATAAAGAAATACATTTAAACTCCATGCCTGAAATGACTCCGTACTGCTTGTTATACTCTGAAACGTTGCAAAAAACGTTCTGATTAACCCATCCTGGTTATACCATGTCGGCTGAGGCATCATGCGTAGAAATGTAAATATTATCGGAGCCATCCAAAGTCCCCACCGCATAACCCTTACAAGGTGTTTTATGAGGTCCTGGGCACCTTCTTTAGTAAAAAAGTTCTTAATGACTGATTTGTCTTTTTTAAAATAAGCCTCCATAAACACCCGGTTAACTGCAAAAAGCCATGCAGCAACTGACCAATTTAAAACACCCGCAAAAGCTTCCGTGTAGAGGAGTTTCACACCACCGGTATAAGCCCCAAGGTCTATCATACCCCACTTATTAAGAAGCGGATATGTAATGTACTCTCTGGCCTCAAAACCGGCACTTGTATATTGCCTGAATTTATTTATAATCACCGGCACCTGCGCGGTATCAAGATAGAAAGCCACGGCGCTGCCCACAAATGCTCCAATTAATGTGTCAAAAAAATAAATTTTCCATGTCTGAATTTTACCCTGATTTCTAAAAGAATATATAAGGTCTCTTATGAAACTTACCAAACCTGATGATGCCACTCCCACAAGAAGGCCATAAGGTATTCGGGTAGACATCGGCTGCTGAAATATACCGATATTTATTCCATACGACATACCAAAACCGAAAACAGCACCCCGCGCATATAACACCCAGTTTCGGTAAGAATATCGCAACCTGATAAAGAACGGCTTGCTGCCGTCAAATGTTTCAAGCACATTTTTTATGAAAGGGAAAATTAGGGCGCCCGCTATGGTGCCTATCAACACCGGAATAGAAGCCATCAACACCTGTGATACCCCAAGATTAAGAACAATCCTGATTAAATACACCACAGATATAAAAATACCGCTGTAAGCCATGCCTTTTCTAAACCCGCGGGAGATATTTCCCCTTATTGTTTCTTCTGACGGTGAAGTTCCCTGAGTCCCATCCAGAAGCATGCCGGTTAGAAGATATGTTTCCCCCCATAATGGAGCATGGGAGAAGACGGTCATTACAAACGCCGCAACCAGTTGAAGCGGGAGCGCTAAATTCCCCACCGCTTGAGACGACCCGGCATCTGCTATATATGGAGATATTACCACACCGAGAGAAATCATAATCAGGTACATGTGAGCCCTGGGAGACCGGAGTATACTCTTTCCCGTCGCCAGCCTGATTGCCGCAGTAACTATCTCATTAAACACAAGAACAATGATAAACCTTCCCGCAATTTCTAAAAACAATGGATCCCTGTAGAAAGATATGGTGCCGGCCAATTCTTTAAGTATAGGGGTGTTTCCAAGCAGTAAAAGCCAGCCGAAAACGTATGGAGTCCCTATTATCATTAAAGAGCTTAATGTTTTTAAATGCCTGCTTTTCGCCGCCATATACCCGGCATTAGCAGTAAAATAAATAAGAAAGGCTATTGCCGCCGTAAAACTGCTTATAGATAAGAGCTGCCCCCATGACGATGGAACCTGCAGTAGCGCCTGGTTGCTTGCCGTTGCAGAGAGAAATCCCGCAACAAAGACATTTAGAAATGTCTCACCCGGGGTAAGCCCCCTGCGGGTTATTGCGAACTTAAGCGCCTGGGCAGTAATCACACCCGCCGCCGATACAAGTAAAACTGCCAGCGCCACATTAATCCCCGGCATTGTTCTGTATATAGCGCCGATAACATATATCGCAGTTGCCGATGCCAATATCGTCAGTACCGATATACCATAAAGTAAATCGTTTTTCATGCCGGACCAAAAACCTTCTTTTTCAACTTTACTGTAGCTTCTTTTATTCATAGCTCTTCCCGGATAATTTATACATCCCAAATGCTGCAAAAGACAACAGCAAACCAAATATTAAAACCATAATTATTTTCCCTTCTGTTTTTTCCATAAAGCTTAACTCTCCAAACTCAAGATCCAGTAGAAGCGAACCTTCTACTCCTCCAGGCGCCTGTGGCGCTTCATCAACAGGACTTGCAAACTGCGCCGGTTGAAACGCTATTCTCATTCGAGGTTTTATTATAAAAACAACCTCGTCCAATTCACCAATTTTATCCCAATATATTTCATCTGTAAGAAAAGTCCATCCCTCGGTAAGTTCTATCTCGGTTTCCTGTATTCCCTTATCGCCTTTAAGCTCAACTACTACAGAAACCATATCTGCTCTGTCTCCTTCAATATCTCCAATCCCTATTCTTACTGAATCATAAATTTCTCTGTTAATATTTTCGGGAAAGTCTTTAGTCCATAATCCTACAACGGAATCATCCGGCACATTAAAATCTATCCTAATTGCATCTCTTCCAATTTTTTCACTGAAAACTCTTCTGAAATTCCCTCTTGAGGGGCCTATGTTAAAGACACCCATTTGAGAAGCGCCTAAAATAGTCTTTTTTTCCTCCGGATCGACATCGATTTCTTCTATTTCATCAAGCTCAAGAAATTCTAAATGAAAATAGAGTTCCCCCTCAATTTTTTCATTTGTATTGTTATTGACTACAAATACAGCCTCGTCAATTTCACCTATACTGTCCCAGTCTATTGCTCCCTCAAACTTACTCCATCCCTCTAAAGCCCTAAGTGGTATAACCTGCATTTCCCCCCCAGGCCCTTTGAGCTCAATTGACAGATCAAGATCATAAACCTGCTCTTCTTCCATAATTTTCACGCGCGCCCTCACAGCGTTTACCTTTTCCTCATTAAGCCTTGCGGGGTAATCCTTTGTCCATAAACCAGTTACCGTATCTTCAGGCATAGAATAAATAAATCTTACAACCTCTTTTCCAAGCTCATCGCTGTAGAGGCGCCTTGTATCTCCTTCAGAAGGTCCGATGTTGAAGGCCCCCATCCCCCGGGCATCGAATATGTTGATATCCCTGTCCGGGTCTACATCCTTTTCTATTTCATCAAGTTCAAGAAACTCTAAATGAAAATAGATCTCACCTTCTATTTCTCTTTCTTCATCGCTGTTAACCACAAGTACGGCTTCATCAATTTCACCTATTAAATCCCAATCGATAAACTCCTCAAATTTATTCCACCCCTTAGTTGCCCTGAGCCGAATAACCTGCATCTCATCTCCTGGGCCCTTTAACTCGAGCGAGAGGTCAAGGTCGTAAACCTGTTCTTCATCCAGAACCTTTACGCGCGCCCTTACAGCATTTACCAGTTCATCATTCAGCCCTGCAGGATAGTCTTTCGTCCATACCCCCACTACCGTATCTTCAGGCAGCGTATATGTAAACCTTACAACCTCTTTTTCAAGTTCATCGCTGTAAAGGCGCCTGGTGTTACCCTCAGAAGGACCGATATTGAAAGCCCCCATCCCCCGGGCATCAAATATATTTATATCCCTGTCAGGATCTATATCCTTTTCTATTTCATCAAGGTCAAGAAACTCTAAATAATAGTTTAAGCTGCCGCTAACCTTTTCGTCAATATCAGAATTCACCACCAGAACCGCTTCATCTATCTCACCTATTAAATCCCAGTCGATAAAATCCTCAAATTTATTCCCCCCCTCAGATGCCCTGAGCCGAATAACCTGCATCTCATCTCCTGGGCCCTTTAACTCAAGTGAAAAATCCAGGTCGTTTAAAAGATCTGTGTTCTCAACCTCTAACTGTACTCTAACAGCATTAAAATTTTCCGGGTTTAGTTCCTGCGGATATTCATTCGTCCATATGCCCACAACAGTATCCTTTGGTATTTCAAATTCAAACTCTAATATATCTTTTTCAATCTCTTCGCTATATACCTGCCTTTTAAAGCCCTCAGAATCACCTATATTGAAAACGCCTCTACCTCCCGCAGAATGTATATCCATATGGTTTGAAAACACATCCCCCCCCCCTGCCACTAACACTGCCAGTAAGGTTAAAGTAAAAACACATACAAATTTACGCGCTTTTGCTTTTAATCCAAATTTCCCGGAAATATAATTACTTTCTAACATTTTTATATTGTTTTTAGCCTTTCATTCATACCAACAACCCGCTGCACCATTTTAGTTATTTAAAGTTTTTCTTACTTTTTACTCAACAAATATACTGTTTAAATATATTATGCCGGACCTTGGAGAAGAAACAGTATCTTCAAAGACAATTACAAACTGAGAGACAGAAGACAGATCTATTCTATCAAAATAGTTAAGCGGTATTTTTTTCTCCTGCCATTTATCACTTACCCCTGTTAACAGAAAACTTTGCGTTTCCCCATGGGAGTCCTTTAACTCAACTTTGAATCTGTCCGTAAACCCGGCCACCGAATCGCCCTTCACATCAACAACATAATATTCATAAGGCGCTAAATTTACTCTTTTTAAATCCATCCAGAAACCGTTGTATGCCTCATTTGGAGAATTTACATCATATATTAATTTAAGCGATGAACCGGTATCACCCCTTCTTACACTGCTTATAAACTCCATTTTGCAGCTTTGAGTTCTGTCATGCGGATCTTTCTCCCACACCCCGAAGCCTCCGCCTATAAGATTTTTTTCCTGCCGAGCGTTGAAATTTGCCAGCTCAAAAACATCAGTCCTTCCCTCCATCGGCGGTATTGTAATTTCCTCGGATTCATCCTTTTCTTCGACTCTTGCTAAATACCTTTCCTCCGCCTTTTCAACCCTTGTTTTGAAGTCCTCCAAGCTTTCAGTTATTCTACTTTTAAAATCCTCTGTTTTTGTAAAATAACCTTTCAGCTCCTCAAAATCTGCCTCAGCTTTTAGACCCAGTTCTTCTTCATAAAGTTCATATATGTTCTCTGCTTTCTTTCTGATTTTTTCGTTTTTATTTCTAATATCTTCTTTAATTTTACGGGTATTTTCCAGGTCCTCTTTCACCCTTTCAATGTCCCCGTCCCCCGTTCCGGCAATTACCACCAGTTCTTCTCCGGCTGCATTAAGAGAGTTTAATGCATCTTTCTTTTTTTCTTCAGATTCTCCAATCATTCTTTCTATGTCTTCAATTTCGGCCTCAAAACCATCTGCGAGTAAAGCGTGTTTTTCCATATTATCAGTCAGCACTCCAAGTCTGTCAAGGAGAGCCCTGTTTTCTTCCCTGGTTTCCTCTATCCCTGACTCTAACCCTCTTATTCGTTCCATTATAACCTGATATCCTGATATTTTTTCATCCATTGAGCTTTCAGCATCTGTCAGCTCTCTTCTTATCATTTCTCTTTGTTTTTCACTTTGCTCGAGCTTTGTTTCCAGAGATTCAATTTTTTCTTCCAGAACTGCCCATTCATCGGCCGGATGCCTCGCATCCCTCCTTAATTCGCCTCTCCTGAGATACAGAAAGATGGCAATAAGGATAAGGAATACGAGGACAGCCGCTTTGTACAATCTATTTGACATATAGATTATCTATGTATATTCTTCCTTCCTTGGGATTTGCCACAGTATCTTCAAAAACAATCACAAACTCAGCCATGCTTGAGGTATCCCTCAAACCTCTGAATCTATCCAGAGGTATTTCAAATTCCTGCCACTCGTCTGTAACACCTGAAACCATATATGTTCCAGTCTGGCCTTCAGTGTTTTTCATTTCCAGCTTGAAGCGCTCCGTAAACCCCTCTTCAGCATCACCCTTTATTGATATTACAAATGTGCTGTACTCCGAAAAATCAGCCCCTTCAAGCTGCATCCAGTATCCGTTAAATGCGGGGTTGGGAGAATCCACATCATAATCAATCCTCATTGAAAAACCTTCATCACCGACTCTCACATTAGAATCAAAATCAGCTTCGGCTGTCTGAGTCTCATCATCAGGATCTCTGTCCTATGCGCCTGATTCACCGCCAATAAGGTGGGGCATCATCCCTGCATCAAAATCCGCAATCCACAGTACATCTTCCATTTCATCTTCACGGACCTCTTCCTGAACATCCACTGCCTCTTTTGCACATCCCTGCACAAGCAGAAGCGCTGCACCCACAACGGCTGCTAAGCCAATTACTTTTCTCATAATCTCCTCCTTTTCCTTTCTAAAAACACCCTGTCAATAAATATCATTCCCGTCTTCGGAAATGTATTAAATGAACAAAACACCATTTCCAACCTATCAACACTACTTAAATCTTCAACACCCCGAAACATTCTTAGCGGAACCGAATAAACGCCCCACTGCCCGCTAAGGCCCGAAATAACTGCATCCCCCTCTTCTCCTTCATCATTGTAAATCCTTAAATCAATTATTTGAGGAAAGCCGGCGCTTTTCGAACCTTTAATTATAAAACGGATTGAACTGAAATCGGAAAAATCCATACCGTCAAAATAAAACTCAACCCCGTTTTTCGCATATGTATTTGAATAAACATCATATGCAACCCTTAATGAACCGTCCGCAATTTCAGCATTTACAGAGCTAGTAATATCTCCGGGAAACATATCCCATGTGCCATATCTTTGAGTTCCCTTTGTTTGAAAATCTGCCACAGTATAGTAATCATTATCATCTTCATATTTTGCAGTTTCAACCCCTCTCTGGCGGCAGCCTGAAGTTATCAGTATAAATCCAGTTAAAACAATGCAGCTGTTTTTTAAAATCATTTACTTTTTTTTACCGAAGCAGTTGATTCGCGGACCACAATCTCTCCTGGAAATTCTTTTTTAACTTTTCCGTTTTTGCGGCCCTCAATCTGATCGACAAGCGCAGAGACCGCATAAGCGCCCATCATGTAAAATGGCTGCCTTACAGTTGTTACAGCCGGCGAAATATAAGGAACAAGCGCAATATCATCAAAACCGGCAACCGACATATCCCCGGGAACTTTCTTTTTCTTTTCCTGAATGGCCCTTATAGCTCCTATTGCCATTAAATCATTACATGCAAATATCGCTGTAACTTCGGGGTTGCAGGATAAAAACCCTTTCGTCTTTCTGTATGCTTTCTCTTCAAAAAAACTCCCCTTAACAACATACTCAGGATTATATTTTATGCCGTTTTCTTCAAGCGCAAGCTGATATCCTTTTAACCTGTCTGTTGAATTAACCACGTTTTCCCTACCTGTTATTATTGCTATATTTCTGTGGCCGCACTCTACCAGCTTTCCAACCATAGCTCTGGCTGATCCAACATTATCTAAATCGACCCAGCTTAATATGTCCGAACGGGAATTTATAACCATTGCCTTTAAATTTCGGTCTTCAATTTGTTTTAATACAGGGTCGTCTGAAGAAGGTGAAATTAATATGTAACCATCCACAGGAAACTTTGATTGCAGCTGACTATTTTCACCCTGCTTTGCCTGTTCTATTAGAATATTATACTTTTTTTCTGAAGCTGCTTTGTTGATGCCTAAAAATACTTCCCTGAAATAAAATGCATTCAGAAAATTTTCACTTGTTGGTGTTATTAAGGAGAGTGCGCCGGATTTGCCTCTTACCAACCCACGAGCAAGCTGGTTGGGCGCATAGTTGTGTTTTTTTAAAATGCCGGCAATCCTTTTTCTCGTTTTAGGCGCAACCATTTCAGGGTTGTTAACTGCCCTTGAAACCGTTGCAGTTGAGGTTTTTGCTTTTTTTGCTATTTCTTTTATTGTAACCATTTTCTTTTTGTTTTTTGAAAACGATTACAAATTAGCAAACTTTTACAAATTTGTCAAGGTTATTTTTGCTGGGCGAAGTAAGAAAAACTTGGGGGGGGAATTATACAGGCACACCCTGTTCCCTCCAGTATTTATTCCATTCCCCGTTTAATTTTAGCAATCTTAATGCAAGCAATCCAGTCAAACCTTTTGTTAGCCAACTCATTCCACGCTTTTTAAATCTTCTACACACTGTAAGATCTACTGTTTTTTCTATTACACCACTTGCCCCTAAACAATTAACTTTTCTCCAATTTTCAATACCTTTACGATTATTATTAACGTATTTATACAAATTTCTTATCTTCTCTTTTCTATCAGGATCTCTTATATGCGGATATATGCTTTTTATCCGCCTCAGTAGTTGTTTAGCCTCACAAGTTTTCTTTACTTCTTTTGTCCAATTCTCCGCAGCTCGCCTATGTTCTTTTCCTAAAGCTTTTGCAATGTTTTTAGCTAAATGCCAAAAATCCAACAGATACACAGACTCCGGAAAATAGTCTCTTCCCATCTTTTCTATCCAACTGGCACCATCTCCTACAAAAAGTATTTCGTCTGCCTCCCATACCCCCCATCTGTTACACTCTGCTATAAAATTTTCACAGAAGGTATCTATGCTTTCTGTGGAAGCGTACGTTCTTTTGTCCAATATCTTGAAGCGGTCTTTGCTTTCTTTTATCTTCTTTGAGTAAATCGCTCCTACTTTACATTCTATTCCGCGATCATGTTCTCTCTCTTTTACAAATGTTCCATCCACCTGGACAAAAACTCGTTTTCTTTTCTCTTCAACCTTCGGAATTCCCGCATTATCAAATATCTCGCTGCGGTCTTTCTCTATTTTTTCCTTTACTTTTTCTCCTTCTGATTTTGCCCAGTTTTGTATCTGTCGGCCGGAAACATACATTCCAGTTAATTTTTCCTGTATTTCAGAAGCTTTGTCATATGCAGTTTCTACCCCAAGCGACAATGACTGTTCAATTAATCCCAGAGTAGCATTCTTGTCAGGTTTTAAATTTATTTGCTCATCTAATGGAAAACTTGCTTTCCCGCAATCTCGACATCTTAATTTTACTCTCTTGTATTCAATTTCTCCAACTAAACTTTTAATATTTCTGTAAACGCGTCCTCTACTCTCTTTTCGGCCTCCACATTCGCACATCCTTGTTTTCTCCAATGATAATATTTTCTGTTCCATTTTTTTTAGTGTTTCTCTTAAAAATCGCTTACCGGCTTTTCTTAATTCTTTCTTTATTTCTCGTTCTATTATGTTGATGTTCGGGTCCACAATGTTTACATTTAATGCTTCTTTTACTACAATTTCCATAAGGCGCACCTCCTTTCTTGTTTAAATTTACTATCAACAAGATTTTAAAAGGTGTGCCTTTTTATTTCAAACCCCCCCCAAGTTTTTCTTGCTTCAT